>NZ_CP043498.1:3450000-3750000 GCF_009498215.1 Rhizobium grahamii
ACCACGTTAATATTCGTGGGCCTGGTGGTAGTGACGGATTGCTCAACTTGTAAGGTCTTATTGGATTGATCTTGCAGGGACGCGGTTCCAGGAAATAGCTCCACCGTATAGACCGTACCCGAAACCGACACAGGTGGTCAGGTAGAGTATACCAAGGCGCTTGAGAGAACTATGTTGAAGGAACTCGGCAAATTGCACGCGTAACTTCGGAAGAAGCGTGACCCCATTTTACGCAAGTATGATGGGGTGGCACAGACCAGGGGGTAGCGACTGTTTATCAAAAACACAGGGCTCTGCGAAGTCGCAAGACGACGTATAGGGTCTGACGCCTGCCCGGTGCTGGAAGGTTAAGAGGAGAGGTGCAAGCTTTGAATCGAAGCCCCAGTAAACGGCGGCCGTAACTATAACGGTCCTAAGGTAGCGAAATTCCTTGTCGGGTAAGTTCCGACCTGCACGAATGGCGTAACGACTTCCCCGCTGTCTCCAACATAGACTCAGTGAAATTGAATTCCCCGTGAAGATGCGGGGTTCCTGCGGTCAGACGGAAAGACCCCGTGCACCTTTACTATAGCTTTACACTGGCATTCGTGTCGGCATGTGTAGGATAGGTGGTAGGCTTTGAAGCGGGGACGCCAGTTTCCGTGGAGCCATCCTTGAAATACCACCCTTATCGTCATGGATGTCTAACCGCGGTCCGTTATCCGGATCCGGGACAGTGTATGGTGGGTAGTTTGACTGGGGCGGTCGCCTCCGAAAGAGTAACGGAGGCGCGCGATGGTGGGCTCAGACCGGTCGGAAATCGGTCGTCGAGTGCAATGGCATAAGCCCGCCTGACTGCGAGACTGACAAGTCGAGCAGAGACGAAAGTCGGTCATAGTGATCCGGTGGTCCCGTGTGGAAGGGCCATCGCTCAACGGATAAAAGGTACGCCGGGGATAACAGGCTGATGACCCCCAAGAGTCCATATCGACGGGGTTGTTTGGCACCTCGATGTCGGCTCATCGCATCCTGGGGCTGGAGCAGGTCCCAAGGGTTTGGCTGTTCGCCAATTAAAGCGGTACGTGAGCTGGGTTCAGAACGTCGTGAGACAGTTCGGTCCCTATCTGCCGTGGGTGTAGGAATATTGACAGGATCTGTCCCTAGTACGAGAGGACCGGGATGGACATATCTCTGGTGGACCTGTTGTCCTGCCAAGGGCATAGCAGGGTAGCTACATATGGAATGGATAACCGCTGAAGGCATCTAAGCGGGAAACCAACCTGAAAACGAGTATTCCCTATCAGAGCCGTGGAAGACGACCACGTTGATAGGCCGGGTGTGGAAGCGCAGCAATGTGTGAAGCTTACCGGTACTAATAGCTCGATTGGCTTGATCGTTCTCATTGATCAATGCTCATCGAACAAAGTTCGATGAGCCATCATCTCTTGTCCTGACGCGCCAAAGGCGCTGCGGACGGCCCGCGCCACGAGGCGCGACGGCTTACCAGCCTGTATGGGTGCAACAAGCATCGTCCAGGCGGCAAAGAGAAAGACGTGTTCAAAGACTAAGAAGAAGGCTCTGCCTTCACCAGCTTCTCAATTTGTTGCGCTTCGCTGACCTGGTGGTTATGGCGGGGCGGCTGCACCCGTTCCCATTCCGAACACGGCCGTGAAACGCCCCAGCGCCTATGGTACTTCGTCTTAAGACGCGGGAGAGTCGGTCGCTGCCAGGTCTGCCAAGCGCAACAACAAATCTTCTCTGATCGAAATCTTCGGCCCAGCCGAAACAAAAGGGCCGCGTAAGCGGCCTTTCTGCTATAATGGGCCCGGAAATAATGGGATGCGCATCGTATCTGCTCGTGCGTCCCTTACAGGAGACAAATCGCCTTCGGCAATTTGCTCCGGCACAGTCCGTCATCGCTAAAGCGACGACGTAGCCGCGATAAATCCCAAAGGGATTTACGCTGGACGCGGGGTGGAGCAGCCCGGTAGCTCGTCAGGCTCATAACCTGAAGGCCGCAGGTTCAAATCCTGCCCCCGCAACCAAATCTTCCATAAATAGATACGCAACACCAAAAGCACCCCATGGGGCTGTTCGCGTTCGGCCGCGGGAAAGAGAGGGTAGTGAGGCCGCAACTCCCTAACCCACGCGGAAACCCGAAACGACAAACTCTCTGGGTGAGACGTCAGCGTGAGACCCGAGATAGCCTTGCGGGGCCGGAAATCATGGTCACAGTCCTCCAACCAGAACAGGGAAAGCAGACCAATTTGACAGCCGAGCACTCGACGCTAGAGTAGAGCGATCCAACAAAGGAGTCGTCTGATGAATGGTCAACCTGCTTGGACTGGTGGCTGCCGGTGCGGCCGCGTTCGGCTGAAAATCAGTGCCAAGCCGCTCTTGACCATGGCATGCCACTGTACGGGCTGCCAGAAGATGTCATCCAGCGCCTATTCGCTGAGCGCCGCCATTCCGGCGGAAGGCTTCGAAATCACCGAGGGCGAGCCTGTCATTGGCGGCCTGCACGGGGCCGAGGCGCACCACTATTTTTGCGGCCACTGCATGACCTGGATGTTCACGCGATCGGAAGGGATGGAGTGGTTCGTCAACATCCGTCCGACGATGCTGGACGACCCGCGCTGGTTCAAGCCGTTTATCGAGACCTGGACACGCGAAAAGCTGCCCTTCGCCGAAACTGGCGCGGTTCACAGCTATGAGGCGCTACCCGAGATGGACGCCTATGAAGGATTGGTGAGGGAATACATGGCCTGCAGCCGAGGCCTGTAGCAGCCCGGCGATGCGTTGCACCGGCCGGGCTGGATGGCTCTTTACTCGTCGCCCATCTTGAGCGCGGCGATGAAGGCCTCCTGCGGAATCTCCACCTTGCCGAACTGGCGCATGCGCTTCTTGCCTTCCTTCTGCTTTTCCAGAAGTTTGCGCTTGCGGGTGGCGTCGCCGCCGTAGCACTTGGCCGTCACGTCCTTGCGGAGCGCCGAGATCGTCTCGCGGGCAATGACATTGCCGCCGATAGCGGCCTGGATCGGGATCTTGAACATGTGCTTCGGAATCAGATCCTTCAGCCGTTCGCACATGTCGCGGCCGCGCTTTTCGGCGGACGCGCGGTGGACCAGCATCGAAAGCGCATCGACCGGCTCGCCGTTGACGAGGATCGACAGCTTCACCAGATTGCCTTCGCGGTAGCCTTCAAGGTGATAGTCGAACGAAGCATAGCCCTTCGAAATCGACTTCAGCCGGTCGTAGAAATCGAAGACAACTTCGTTGAGCGGCAGCTCGTAGGTCACCATGGCGCGCGTGCCGACATAGGTGAGCTCGGTCTGGATACCGCGACGGTCCTGGCAGAGCTTGAGGATGCCGCCGAGATAGTCGTCGGGCGTCATGATCGTTGCCTTGATCCAGGGTTCGCGGATTTCGTCGATCTTGACGACATCGGGCATGTCGGCGGGATTGTGCAGCTCGCGTTCGCTGCCATCGGTCATCGTCAGCTGATAGACCACAGAGGGTGCCGTGGCGATCAGATCGAGATTGAATTCACGTTCCAGGCGTTCCTGGATGATTTCGAGGTGCAGCAGGCCAAGGAAGCCGCAGCGGAAGCCGAAGCCGAGTGCGGCGGATGATTCCATCTCGAAGGAGAAAGACGCATCGTTGAGGCGAAGCTTGCCCATCGCCGCGCGCAGATCTTCGAAATCCGCGGCATCGACAGGGAACAGGCCGCAGAAGACCACAGGCTGCGCCGGCTTGAAGCCCGGCAAGGCCTGCGCCGTAGGCCGCTTGTCTTCGGTTATGGTGTCGCCGACGCGCGTGTCTGCGACTTCCTTGATCGAAGCGGTGATGAAGCCGATCTCGCCCGGCCCGAGACTGTCGACATTGACCATCTTCGGCGTCAGTACGCCGACGCGTTCAACCTGATATTTGGCATCCGTACCCATCATCCGGACCGTCTGCCCCTTGGTCAGCACGCCGTCGATGACGCGGACGAGAACCATCACGCCGAGATAGGTGTCGTACCAGCTGTCGACGAGAAGCGCCTTCAGCGGTGCTTTCTCGCCACCCTCACTCTTCGGCGCCGGCAACTTCTGGACGATGGCCTCCAGGACGTCGGGGATGCCGAGACCGGTCTTGGCCGAGATCAGCACCGCTTCCGAAGCATCGATGCCGATGACTTCCTCGATCTGTTCCTTGATACGGTCGGGCTCGGCCGCAGGCAGGTCGATCTTGTTGAGAACGGTGACCAGCTCGTGATTGTTGTCGATCGCCTGATAGACGTTGGCAAGCGTCTGCGCTTCCACGCCCTGCGATGCGTCGACGACAAGCAGCGAGCCTTCGCAGGCCGACAGCGAACGCGAGACTTCATAGGCGAAGTCGACGTGGCCGGGAGTATCGATCAGGTTCAGGATGTAGGTGTCGCCATCCTTGGCCTTGTAGTGCAGGCGCACCGTCTGGGCCTTGATGGTGATACCGCGCTCGCGCTCGATATCCATGCTATCAAGCACCTGCTCGGACATCTCACGCTCGGCCAAGCCGCCGGTCGATTGGATCAGGCGGTCTGCAAGCGTCGATTTGCCGTGGTCGATGTGGGCCACGATCGAGAAGTTGCGGATATGGGAAAGCGGAGTGGTCGGATTGGTGCTCATGCGCGCCATATAGCAGTGCTGCCCCTTGCCGCAAAGCGGAAAAGCAGGAGTTCGTTTACGATAAGTGGCCGTTTTCGGGATGGTAAGATAGGTCTTGATTCCATCATTAGACTATGCATTTCTACGATAGTGGAAAATGAGATCCGATGATGGAACAGGAACTGGAAAAGGCGATCGCCAGTCGCATTCGCAAACTCCGAATGCAGAAGAATTTGACGCTGGATGACCTCGCCCATGCGTCGGGCGTCAGCCGTGCGATGATCTCGCGAATCGAGCGCGGCGAGGCGAGTCCGACGGCATCGCTACTTGCGCGGGTGTGCGCCGCGCTCGGTCTGTCGCTGTCGGCGTTCTTCGCTGAAGAGGGCGAGGTCTCGCCGTTGTCGCGCCGGCAGGATCAGCAGGTCTGGCGCGATCCGGAGACGGGATACGTCAGACGCTCGGTTTCACCGCCTGGCACCGCGTCCGATGTCGACATCGTCGACGTCGAGTTCCCGCCCGGCGCTCGTGTCAGTTTCCCGCCGCATGCAGCAAGCAGCGGCATGACCCAGCATGTCTGGCTGTTCGACGGCGAGATGGAAATGACCACGGGCGATCAGGTGCATCGCCTGCTGCCTGGCGACTGTCTCTTTATGCCGGTCGGCGAAGGCCACGTTTTTCATAACCCCGGCAACATTCCGGCTCGCTATTGCGTCGTGCTTGATCGACGCGGCCGCTAGTTCATTTCAGGAGAAAAGTAATGACCGCAATGATCCGCCTTCTTAGCGCAGCTGAAGCCCGTTTAGCGATACCCGATCTTTGCGAGGTGCTGGCTGACTGCGTCAACGGCGGCGCCTCCGTCGGCTTCATGCAGCCCTACGCTCCCGCCGATGCCGAGCCTTATTGGCGGGGCGTTGCCGACACCGTTGCTTCGGGCGCAACGCTGCTGCTGGTGGCCGAAATCGGAGGCCGGATCGTCGGCACGGTGCAGGTCGGCGCGGCACAGATGCCGAACCAACCCCACCGCGGCGATCTGAAGAAGCTGCTCGTGCATCGTGCCGCGCGCGGAAAGGGGCTGGCGCGCTTGCTGATGGAAGCTGCCGAACGCGAAGCCGCCTCGCGCGGCATGACACTCCTGGTGCTCGACACGGCAACTGGAAGCGATGCGGAGGTGATCTATCCGCGGCTCGGCTGGGAGCGGGTCGGTGTGATTCCCGATTATGCGCTATGGCCGGAAGGCGGCCTCTGCGCCACGACATTTTTCTACAAGCGGGTTGCGTGAAAGAGCTCAGGCAGGCTTTCGCTGCGGATCGTCGAGTGCTGGATTGTAGAACAGCGATAGCGTCAGGCTCCTGGCGATCCGCTCAGCGGTCGCCATGAACCAGGCTTTGGCCTCCGGGTTCGGAGCGATATCGTCAAGCGTCTCGGAAAACAGCGCCAGCCACTGCGGGAAGAGATCGGGCGACATGTTCGCGACACCCGTATGCGCCTGTACTGGCTTGCCGCCATAGGCGCCGCTCCGAAAAGCGACCGATGACCAGAAGCTCTTCATCTTCTGCATATGTTCGGGCCAGCGACCGGAAAGGCGGGCATCGAATACCGGCCCAAGCGTTGGATGCTGGAGTACGCGCCCATAGAAGGTGTCGACCAAGCGATCGACGAACGCTTCATCGATGCCCATCGCCTTCATGTCGGCTTCGGCACGCTCGCGAATGGCGGCCACGTGCGCGGCGCGGCCCTGTATTTCCGTATCCATCATGAACTCCGGCATGTCGCACCCCGCGACCTCGTTCATATAGGCAGTTTGCAGTGTGAGATGAAGGCGCTGCGGTGCAAGGCAGCATTGCGCTTCAATAAGCGCTTCTGTCTTTGGTCCTGGGATTGTCGACCGTCTTCTCGCGATAGATCTCGCCCTCACGTGCCTTCCGCCGCCAAGGTCGAGCCTTCTGCAGTGGAATGTCGTAGAGAGGGTCTTCGCGATCGAGCACCGCAGTCACGAGGTGCGGTTCAGGGGCAGCTGGGCATTGCGTCACCCATCGCCCATCCGGGCCGATGACGCCGGCCGGGCCTTTGGCGGCTTTCTGCACCGGTGTCGCTGCGCCGATCCAGATGCAGTTCAGTCCCGCATGAGCGCGAAGCGCAATCTGGAAGTATTCGGCAATGCCGTAGGAGGAGAACAGCACGGCATCGACGTCGAGTGCTTCATATTCCTGAAATACCTCCTGAAATTGAGATTCGATGCAGATGGCACAGCCGAAACGATAACCGTCGACTTCGAAGGTGATGGGTGCCGTACCTGGTGAGTACCAGCCGCCGAGCTCGCTGTTCGACAGGAACCTCTTGTCGTAGCGGGTGAGAAGCGCGCCTTTCGCGGAGAAAATGTAGAGACTGTTGTGGGGCGGACAGCTTTCCGTCAGCCGATGTGCCCCGCCGACAACCGCAAAAATACGGAGCTCTCCGCAGAGATCCGCGATTGCTTGAAGCTCTGCCTCCTGCTTTTTCCAGTCGAAACCTCTCCAATCGTCGGGATGCAAGATCTGGAACTTGGCGTATCCAGAAAGCGCGCCCTCGCAGAAATTGATGACATGCGTGCCGCACGCGGCAGCAGTCGTGATCATGCATCGGATTGAGTTGCCGTTTGCCGTGATATCGGAAGAAACCAGCGTCTGCGCAGCGGCAATCTTCATGAGCGGACCTCGTGTGATTCGGGGGCCATCTTCAGCCGATTTGACGCGACATGGAAGCGGCTAGGGCGTGGCCGGGCGACGCAGCACGCCGATCAGCGCTTTACCATCGGTGAAATATGGGTCGCCACCACCGTTGCGGCCGGTCTTGGTAGCCCCGATGCCCGGGATCTCATAGGTGGAGGACAATTGCCCGGCGGTCTTGAGGTCGCCGATAACAAGATCCCGCTCGGCATCGACATCCGGCGCAATATGATGGGTGATCTGGCCGGTGTCGTGGCTGAAGCCGACGCCACGGTCGAAGCTCGCCGAGCCAAGCCATAATGGGCGACCATCCGCACCGGCGCTGCCGGTTTCCCAAAGGCGGACGTGGTGGCGCTCGTCGGCGCTCTTGCCGACGGCCTTCTCAAACGCCAGATCTTGTTTGCGGCCCGCGAACAGCAAGGGGCTGACCGGCGCGTCGAGATCAGGTCGGTCAAGCACGACGCTCAGACCGATCTCGGCCGAGGTCCGCAGCGTGATCTTGTCGGCGGGATCCCATCCAGCAGATGCGAAGGCGTGCAGCACCTCCTCCTTGGAGCCGACAAGGCCGACATTGATGGGGTCTCCGGGGATGTCCTGCTCGGTGGTCGTGACCATCGGCCCAAATTCGGCGATACGACCGGCGTCGCGGCGGATCCATATTTCCGGGATCAGAAAATAGGCGGCAAGCAGATATGCGACCAGCAGCACCGCCACGCCGCCAATTGTTGTCCGCATTCTCCGCAAACGTCCCATCGCGCGCCACCCTGATCTCGATCTATTCTACGGTGTCAGGGCAAAGAGCGCCAACATCGACTTTCATCGCTGCGATGTCGCGTCCGGCTGTTTGTTCCGGCCTGTCATCGGAGGTCTTACCGTGTTCAGCACCCTTGCCATTGGGGCTCGCAGCGCTTAGCTCTCGGGCTCCACGAATCCGGATGTCGAATGCCGCAAAAAGTCTCTCTTTCCCGTCTCAAGCTGACCGACTTTCGCAATTATGCGTCTGCCTCGTTGTCGCTCGACGACAGGCACGTGGTGCTGACGGGGGACAACGGCGCGGGCAAGACCAATCTGATGGAAGCTGTCTCCTTCCTTTCGCCGGGACGAGGGCTGCGCCGCGCTACCTATAGCGACGTCACGCGCGTTGGTGCGACCGCAGGCTTTTCGATCTTTGCGGAACTCGACGGCATGGATGGCGAGGTGGAGATCGGCACCGGTGTCGACACCACCGATGACAGCGCTTCCCGCCGACTGCGTATCAACGGCACGCCGGCAAAATCGGCCGATGAACTGACCGATCATCTGCGTCTACTGTGGTTGACCCCCTCGATGGATGGCCTGTTTACCGGCGGATCGTCCGAACGCCGGCGTTTTCTCGATCGGCTCGTACTCTCGCTCGATCCGGCCCACGGCCGCCGTGCCAGTGATTTCGAGCGCGCCATGCGCAGCCGCAACAAGCTGCTCGACGAACGCCGTTTCGATCCCGCCTGGCTTTCCGGTATCGAACAGCAGATGGCGAGCCTCGGTATCGCGATGGCGATGGCGCGTCAGGAGATGCTTGACCTGCTTGCTCGTCTGATTGACGAGACGCACGAGACCTCGCCCTTTCCAGCCGCCGCGCTGGAGCTTGCGGGGTTCATGGATGGCCAGTTCTCCCGCCCCGCCGTCGACCTTGAGGACGAATATGCCGCCATGCTTGCGGATAGCCGCTACCGCGACGCCGCAGCCGGTCGCACGCTTGAGGGTCCCCATCGAGCCGACCTGCTTGTGCGCCACCGACAAAAGCAAATGGACGCAGCCCGCTGTTCTACCGGCGAACAGAAAGCCCTTCTGGTCGGATTGATCCTGGCCCACGCCCGTCTGGTCGCCAATCTTACCGGCTATGCGCCGGTCCTCTTGCTCGATGAGATCGCTGCGCATCTCGACGAAGGCAGACGCGCCGCGCTCTTCGACCTGATCGACGCACTCGGCGGCCAAGCTTTCATGACCGGTACCGATCGCGCGATGTTCTCGGCTCTAGGCGAGCGCGCGCAATTCTTGACCGTTGCCGATGGAAAGGTTTTCGAATGACCGATGCCGCTTCCCCCTCAACCAAAGGCCGTGCTAGCATCGCGCCCATGGAACCCCTCAGCCCGGAAGAAATCGCGCGATATCAGCGCCATATCCTGCTTCCCGAGATCGGCGGCGCCGGTCAGCAGAAACTGAAAGCTGCCCGAGTGCTCGTTATCGGTGCCGGCGGGCTGGGCGCACCAGTCCTGCAATATCTGGCCGCGGCAGGCATTGGCACGCTCGGCATTGCGGATGATGACCGGGTTTCACTCTCGAATCTGCAGCGGCAGGTGATCCACGATTCCGGAACGATCGGCGAAATGAAGACCGAAAGCGCCGCCTTCGCGATCGCCCGCCTGAACCCGCACGTCAACGTGATCCGCTTCGAGGAACGCTTTTCGCCTGACACTGCGCGCCGTCATCTGTCGGGCTTCGATCTGCTGATAGACGGGTCGGATAATTTCGATACCCGCTATACGGCGGCTGACGCTGCCGAGGCCGCGCAAATCCCGTTGGTGACGGGCGCTGTCGGCCGCTTCGATGGTTCCGTCACGGTTCTGAAGCCTTATTCTACCGCTGAAGACGGAACGCCAAACCCGACCTATCGCGATCTCTTCCCAGAGAAGCCGCCAGCGGGATTGATCCCTGCCTGTGCTGAGACCGGCGTCATCGGTGCCTTGACCGGGGTGATCGGCACGCTGATGGCGATGGAAGCAATCAAGCTTGTCACCGGCACCGGCGAACCATTGGTCGGTCGGCTATTGCTCTACGATGCGCTCGCCGCGCGCTTCGACACGATCCGCTACAAGCGTCGCCGCGCAAGGCAAAGCCAGGCATCATGAACATCGTGCGTATCGATGAGGATTTTCGACGCTGGGACGAACTGCTGGCGCTGATACTATCGTCCTTCGCCTATATGAACGATCGCATCGATCCGCCGTCATCTGCCTTGAAGCTCAAGCCGGCGACGCTGGCGGAAAAGGCGCGCGCCGAAATCGCCTACGCCGCGACGGATGGCGATATCCTGTGCGGCTGCATCTTCCTGCGCCCGGAAGAGGGCTGCCTGTATGTCGGCAAGCTCGCCGTGGCACCAACTGCACAAGGCAGAGGCATAGGCCGACAGCTGTTGGCCCTCGCCGAACAAGTGGCACGAGACCGCGCCCTGCCGTTCCTGCGGCTGGAGACCCGCATAGAGCTCGTCGAAAATCATGACGTCTTCGCACGCTGGGGATTCGAGAAAACCGCCGAAAACGCGCATCCCGGCTTCACCAGGGTAACGTCGATCGAGATGCGCAAGCCGGTCTCGGCTTAGCGGCCAGGCAGCACCCGATTTGGCGGGCGATGGCCGTCGATGAAGGCGCGGATGTTGATGATCACCTTGTCGCCCATGTCGATGCGCCCTTCGATCGTTGCCGAGCTCATGTGCGGCAGCAGCACGACCTTGCCCTCGTTGGCAAGCTTGATCAGCTTCGGGTTGACCGCCGGTTCGTTCTCGAAGACATCCAGACCCGCACCCGCCAGCTTGCCCTCGCGCAAACTCTTGATCAGTGCCGCTTCGTCGATCACGTCGCCGCGCGCAGTATTGACCAGATAGGCCGTCGGCTGCAACAGGGCCAGCCGACGTGCTGAAAGCAGGTGGAACGTTGCCGGAGTCGAGGGGCAATTCACCGAAACGATATCGACGCGAGCAAGCATTTGATCGAGGCTTTCCCAATAGGTCGCCTCCAGCTCGTCCTCTGTCGCCGGGTTCACGCGCTTGCGATTGTGATAGTGGATCGAAAGACCAAAAGCCTTGGCGCGGCGCGCAACTGCGGTGCCGATCCGGCCCATGCCGACGATACCGATGCGCTTGCCGTGAATGCGTCGCCCAAGCATCCAGGTCGGCGACCAGCCGGCCCATTCGCCGGGCTCGTCCGTCAATATTCGCGCACCTTCACCTAGCCGGCGCGGCACCGCGAGAATGAGCGCCATCGTCATGTCGGCCGTGTCTTCGGTGAGCACGTTCGGCGTATTCGTAACCGTGATTCCCTTCCGGGCAGCCGCCTCGACATCGATGTGGTCGGTACCGTTCGAGAAGCTCGCGATCAGCCTCAGCTGCGGACCTGCCTCCTCGATGACGTCAGCGTCGATCCTGTCGGTGACGGTCGGAACCAGAACATCGGCGCTCTTTACGGCGGCAACCAGCTCAGCCTTGGAGCGTGGGGTATCATCGATATTGAGTTCTGCATCGAAGAGCTCGCGCATGCGTGTCTCGACCGCATCGGGGAGCTTCCGCGTAATGTAGACCTTCGGTTTTTTCTTCGTCGTCATGTGCGCCGGCGCTAACTTGTAAAGAGGTCCTTAACCAAGACGCGGGATAATTTCCCCGTTCCGGGCAATTTCTACCAGACCCGCGCGCGAAGACAAACAAAACTCGTTCAGCGTGCGCAGGAATGTCGAGTTCCCGGCGTCAGGCAGCAGTCCTGCCCTCCACTGAGCAAACGGAAGTCCCATGCATAGCAAAGTCCTGAAATCTTGCCTCGCCCTTGCGATCGGTTTCGTGCTTTGTGCGGGAACGGCTGAGATGGCCGCCGCACAGGCGGCCAAGGGACCGAGCGGCCTGCCGTTGCCGCGTTTCGTGACGCTCAAGTCCAAGCGCGTCAACCTGCGCATCGGTCCCGGTACGGATTATGCGGCCTCATGGATGTATCTGAAGGCAGGCCTGCCCGTCGAGATCATTCAGGAATACGACAACTGGCGGCAGATCCGCGATGCCGACGGCACCGAGGGCTGGGTCAACCAATCGTTGCTGTCGGGCACGCGTGCGGCCATTGCCGCCCCGTGGATGAAGGGCAAGGGCAAGTCCGTCTATGTCAACATGCGCCGGGATGCCCTGCCGTCGGCAACCGTCGTTGCCAAGCTGGAACCCGGCGCCATGATGAACATCGGCGAATGCAATGGCGACTGGTGTTTCGCCAAGAGCGACGGCGCCGAGGGTTGGGTGGCGCAGTCGGAAATCTGGGGTGCTTACCCGGGCGAAGCCTTTAAGTAAGCTTCGCCTGCTTGCCGGCGTCGGCAAGCGACTTCATCGGCCGCGGACCGATCTGCTGGATCACGATGCCGGCCGCGAGGCAGCCGAGCTTGCCGCAGTCTTCAAGCGTTCGGCCCTGTGTGTAGCCGTAGAGGAAGCCGGCGGCGAAAAGATCGCCCGCACCCGTTGTATCGACCAGTTCCTTGATCGTAATCGCATCCACGTAGAAACGTTCGGTACCCTTGAGGATCACGGCACCGTTCTCGCTCATCGTCACGGCTGCGATCTTGCAGTCCTTGGCAATGCTGTTCAGCGCCACTTCGAAGTCGTCGGTCTCGTAAAGCGCCAGCGCTTCCTGGCGATTGGCGAAGACGATGTCGACGGTGCCGGAACGCATCAGGTCGAGGAATTCGCCGCGATAGCGGTCGACGCAGAAACTGTCGGAGAGCGTCATCGACATTTCACGGCCGTTCTCGTGGGCGATGCGGGCGCATTCGCGGATCGCTTCCTTGGCGCGCGGTGGATCCCAGAGATAACCTTCGAAATACGTGACCTTCGACTGCGCGACCACATCGGCCTCGACATCCTCTGGCCCGAGCTCTACGCAGGCGCCGAGATAGGTATTCATCGAGCGCTCGCCATCATCGGTAACGAAGATCATCGAGCGTGCCGTCGGCGGGAACTTGCCCTTCGGCTGCGTCTGGTAGTGGACGCCCTGTGCGCGGATATCGTGCGCAAAGATCTCGCCCAACTGGTCTTCCGCTACCTTGCCGAAATAGGCGGCCTTGCCGCCGAAGCTCGCGACGCCTGCTGCCGTGTTGCCGGCGCTGCCGCCGGAGGCTTCAACCGCCGGTCCCATGCGCGCATAGAGAAGCTCGGCGCGCTCGGCATCGATGAGGTTCATCGCCGCCTTGGTGATCTTGTTGTCAATGAGGAACTGGTCGTCGCAACGCGCGATGATATCGACGATGGCGTTGCCGACAGTCAGAACATCGAATTTGGTCATGAAAGGGAAGGTCCCGGTTTTGGTGATAGCCGGTGTCTGGTCTTAGCGGAATTTCGCGACATGGGAAGCGGAAATGGCTCTGACATGCCACCGGCACCTCTAAAATAACGTATTCGGTGTGCTGGCAGCACCGATCATTGCGGGAACTCGCTGCCAATTAGCGTTCTGCAAGCACGCGTGCGTGCACCGCTTGCTCTATCCCCTTGAGGGTGAGGAGGCGGGTTTCGGCGTCCGACAGAAGCGCCTCAGCGCCAGCGGCTGCCTCCGTCGACACCAGTATCTCGCCGGCGTCGGCCTGCGACTCCAGCCGAGCCGCCAGATTGACGGCACCACCGATCGCTGTGAAATCGCTGCGAAAGCTCGAAAATTCCCCGATCTCGACATCCCCGCTGTGGATTCCGACACCAACGCCGATCTTGCCGCCTTGGACGCCGGCATCAGCAGCGAGGCCGCTCAGCGCAGTCCTGCAATATCGCTGTATATCGAGTGCCGCCATGACAGCCGCGCTGGCGTGATCCTTCCGAGTGATCGGAAAATTGAAGATGGCCATCAACCCGTCGCCCATCTGCTTGTTGACGATGCCGTCATGGGTCCAGATTGCCTGCGCACACCGGTCCTGAAACAGGCTGACGATCTCGCTCAGTCTGACCGGTTCGATCCGCTCGGACAGCGCCGTATACCCTCTGATGTCGGCGAACAGGATCGTCGCCTGCACGGTGACGTGACGCTGCTTCTTCACATAGCGAAAGGAACGCTCGCAAATCGTGCATATATTGGGGTTCATCTTGCTGCGGGTGATACCAAACGCCCGAAAGGGAAGCGCGAGAAGACCGCGGATCGGGATCGGCATGTGCATCTGGTCCCAGCAGCCACGGCAGATGGACGTGGTTCGCTGGCTGCCTGTTACAGTAGCGGAAACTGTGGTCATGCGGCTCAAATCCATTTCGATCGACATGGCGTGCGGCGCGCACAACCAAGCTTCCGATATCCGAGTGCTTTTTGCAACTCCCAGCATCGTCGCAAAAATGCCGTCTCCGCGTCATCTGGCCGTCATCAGCGGTCTCTATATCTCCTGTCAACGAGATTGGAATGAACGGCTTGCGGGTCGTATCCAATCCAGAAGGGAATGATGCCCTTCGACGATACCGGAAGCAATGCTGACCACGGATGAACTGGCAGCCTTGCAGACCGGACTATCCGGTAGAACCGGATGCGGAAAAGCGGGCGAGCCCCGCTTTTTTTGTTTTTGTCGGATGTCGGTTTGTCATCGAAGGCGGTTTGCTGTTACGCATAGCGATCTCTCGCAAGGCAGCCGTTCTGAATGTCAGCCATAATCTTTGACGTCCTTCCCATCTTCATCATGATCCTGATCGGCTGGCTGACGGTCAAGGCGAAGCTGATGAAGGCGGAAATCGGCGATGCCCTCAGCGAGTTCGTGTTCAAGATTGCGGTGCCGCTGCTGCTGTTTCGGACAATCGCCGCCGCCGATTTTCACGGAGCATCGCCCTTCCGTCTCTGGATCGCCTATTTCTCCGGCGTGGCGGTGACATGGATCGCCGCGCATATCGCGGCGACGCGGTTTTTCGGACGCGACGACCGCATCGGGGTTCTTGCCGGCGTCTCCTCCGCCTTTGCCAACACCATCTTCATCGGCTTGCCGCTCGTGCAGCGAACGGTCGGCGACAAGGGGTTGGTGCCGCTCTCGATCCTGATTGCTGTGCATCTGCCGGTCATGATGATTATCGGAACGATCATGATGGAACGCGCCGAGCACAAGATCGGCGGCAAGCAGGAGCGCAGTATCGCCAAGGTGGTCGGGCAGATCGCGCAGAACCTCGTGAGAAATCCGCTGGTCATCGGTCTGGCTGCCGGCGCGGCGATGCATCTCCTAGGGCTTCAAATTCCCGGCCCGGTAAAGCTGATCGTCGATCAGATCGCCGGCGTCGCGGGTCCGGTCGCGCTTATCTCGCTCGGCATGGCGCTTGAGAAATACGGAATCTCCGGCAATGCCGGCATTGCCAGCGTCACCTCGGCCTTCAAGCTATTGTTGCTGCCGGCTTGCGTCTGGACGGCAAGCAACCTGCTCGGATTGGAAAGCGACTGGACGGCCGCTCTGGTGTTGATCTCTGCAGTTCCGACGGGCGTAAATGCCTGGCTGATTGCTAACCGTTTCGGTGTCGGTCACAGCCTGGCTGCATCGACCATAACGCTGACCACGGCGCTCGGCGCGATCTCGGTATCGTTCTGGGCTTATCTTCTGGGTGCATAGCAAAAAGCCCGGCACGAGCCGGGCTTTGATGTTCTTTCAGACCTAGACGACGCTTACTGCGTGGCGCTGTCTGGCGCGTTCGGATCCGGAAGCGCAACCGGAGAGTCAGCCAGCGTGTGAAGATAGAGGATGACGTTGGCGCGATCCGTATCTTTCGGAAGACCGGCAAAGCCCATGGCCGTGCCTGCGACATATTTCTTCGGCGCGGTCAGGAAGTGGCTCAGGTGGTCGAACGTCCACTTTTCGCTGCCACCCTTGGAGAAATCCTTCATAGCCGACGAATAGGCAAAGCCTTCATGCGTCGCGATTGGACGATCGACGAGACCATAGAGGTTCGGCCCGACTTTGTTCGGCCCCCCTTGGTCGCGTCATGACAGGCCTGACACTTCTTGAAGACAACTTCGCCGGCTTTCGCATCGGCCTTGGCAAGCAATTGCGCGATCGGAACGGCTGCCGCCGGCGCTGCTTCGCCGCCACCCGAGGCGGATGCCTCTTCGGCTACGATTGCAAAGCCTTCCTTCTCCGGATTCTCCGAGTGAAAGATCCCCTCCGATGCGATAGAGACGGACATCAGGACGAACACCGTCCCGAGCAGCGCCCCCACCGCCGTATTCACGTAAGAATTCATCTGCAATGCTCCCCTTGCAGCCGGCAGACATAACACCGGACCATCTTGAAATCGCGCGGAACCTATGTCTTTTGGCTATCCGTTGCAACAGTGTTAATCGGCTGCTGCGTGAGACTTTTTGACACTTTTCCGCCCGGATTAGAAGGCCCGAACAATGACAAGTCCAAATTTAGATGACGTGCTCGTTCTGATACCCGCGCGCATGGCATCGACCCGCCTTCCCGGCAAACCGCTGGCCGATATTTGCGGACTGCCGATGGTCGTGCAGGTGGCATTGCGGGCTAAGGAAGCCGCGATCGGACGAGTCGTCGTCGCCGTTGACGACCAGGAGGTGTTCGACGTGGTCGCCGCCGCGGGCTTCGAAGTCATCATGACGAGCAAGGATCACCAGTCCGGTTCGGACCGCATCTACGAAGCGCTGATGAAGGTCGACCCCGAGGGACGTGCGAAATTCATCGTCAATGTACAGGGCGATCTGCCGACGATCGAGCCTGAAACCGTTCGTGCCGCTTTACGGCCGCTGGAAGATCCGGCAGTCGATATCGGCACGCTGACGATCGAGATCGAGGAAGAAGCGGACAAGACCGCCCCTCATATCGTCAAGATCGTTGGGTCGCCTCTATCCGAGAGCCGTCTCAAGGCGCTTTATTTCACACGCGCCACAGCGCCCTACGGCGACGGACCGCTCTATCACCACATCGGCCTGTATGCCTACCGGCGTTCGGCCCTGGAGCGCTTCGTGACGCTCAAGCCTTCGGTGCTGGAAAAGCGCGAATCGCTCGAGCAGCTTCGCGCGCTCGAAGCCGGCATGCGCATCGATGTCGAGATCGTTGACACGGTTCCGCTCGGTGTCGATACTCCCGCCGACCTAGAAAAGGCGCGGCGCATTCTCGCCGCTAGAACGAAGTGACGGATCTTCCATGAATATCAAGACCAACAGGATCGCCTTCCAGGGCGAGTTCGGCGCGAACTCCGATATGGCGTGCCGCGACATGTTTCCGACCATGGAGCCGCTGCCGTGTCAGACGTTTGAAGATGCGTTCGTAGCCATCGAAAACGGTGATGCCGATATCGGCATGATTCCGATCGAGAACACCATCGCCGGTCGCGTCGCCGATATTCATCACCTGCTGCCGGAATCGCGGCTGCATATCATCGGCGAGTATTTCATGCCGATCCGCTTCCAGCTGATGGTGCTTCCGGGCGTCACGAAGGACGAGATCCGCACGGTTCACAGCCATATCCATGCGCTTGGTCAGTGCCGCAAGATCGTCCGTTCGCACGGCTGGAAGCCTGTCATCGCCGGCGACACTGCCGGTGCGGCCAAGCTCGTCCAGGAAACCGGCGATCGCTCCATGGCGGCACTTGCGCCGCGTTTGGCCGCGGATCTCTATGGCCTGGATATCGTTGCTGAAAACGTCGAAGACACCGAGGACAATGTCACCCGCTTCGTCATTCTTTCAAGGGATGAGGAATGGGCGCATCGTAGCTCGGCGGAAGAAAAGCTCGTGACGACGTTCGTGTTCAACGTTCGCAACATCCCTGCAGCGCTCTATAAGGCGCTGGGCGGTTTCGCGACGAACAACATCAACATGACGAAGCTCGAAAGCTATCAGCTCGGCGGCAAATTCGTTGCGACGCAGTTCTATGCCGATATCGAAGGGCATCCGAACGATCCCAACGTTCGCCGTGCGCTTGAAGAACTGCGCTTCTTCTCGGAGAAGGTCCGTATTCTCGGCGTCTACAAGGGCCACCCGATGCGCGGCCAGTTGCAGCTGCAGAAATGAGAAAGGGCGCCTAGGGCGCCCTTCTTGTTGCAAGCTTATTTATCCGGCTCACAGACGCGCAATCGATGGCCGTCGGGGTCGAGGACGACGAAGGTCGGGCCGAAATCCAGATCCGTCAGCTCCTGGGCGATTGGCAGCTGTCGCTTCTGCCAGTCCTGATAGAGCGTCGAAACGCCATTCTCGCCGGGAACCATGAAGGCGATCTCCGCCCGGCTACCGGTGGCGGATGGCTGCGGCGCAACCTTGCTCAGCCGCCAGAGACCGAGCGTGAAACCGCCGTCGAGCGCGAACGCCACGAAGTTGGGCGCTTCGGCGACCGGATCGCGACCGAGAAGAGATCTGTAGAAGGCGGCGCTCTCGGCGGGGTTCTTGACGTAGAGGATGATAAGATTTGGGCTGTTCATCGGATGTCCCTCGCATTGACGTGACGGGTTCGGGCAAAGCGCCGCTGCGTTTGCAGCGGCGTGCTGTGCCGTTGTCCTGGGAGATGTGTGGTTATCGGTTGCCGCTAGCCTTCCTGGCAGGGGCGGCGGCCCCAGTCGACGAAACCAAGATCCCGTTTCATCGTCTCTGACATGGCTTCCGGATCGAGGCGCGGATATCTGTTTTCCGCCATCCGGCGCGATGCATTCAGCATCATCCGCAAGAGCGGCGAATGCGGATAGCCGGCTGCTTCATGCTCGTCAGCGCGATTCTCGTGTGTCGATTGGGTGAAGTGCAGGTTCGTCATCATCGGTGCTCCTGTTTGGATTGGTACCGATAATAGCGCTGACCACTGTCAGTTTATGGCAGTAGCAAGCGTCCTCATGGAGCGATGTCCTGCTGGTCCCGCCATTCTTTCAGGAGCACGGCGCGGCGGCGCGGATAACGCCCTTCCTGCGGGCTCATTTCGATGATGCGGTCAGTACGGAAGTGCCTGTAATCCTGGCGTAATTCGCACCACGCCACGATGACGCGCACATGTTCGAAATAGCTCAGCGCGAAGGGCCAGACGCTGCGGACAGAGACGGCTCCGCTTTCGTCCGAATAGGTTAGTTTGAGAATCCGTTCGCTGCGGATTGCTTTGCGGATGGCATCAAGATCGGCCTTGTCTGCGATTGGCGGCCGCATGTGCACCAGAAGCGTCGAAGCCTCGAGATCGTCGCGCATCTCACGCGGCAGAACGTCGGCGATCTTGGCGAGAGCATCGGCACCGGCAGCGGCCAAGCGTGGATCGGCGATCCGGGCAACCCATCTTGATCCGAGAACGAGTGCCTCGATCTCGTCCTGGGAAAACATCATCGGCGGCAGCATGAAGCCCGGCTTCAGCACGTAACCAAGCCCGGGCTCTCCCTCGATAAGGGCGCCCTGCGCTTGCAGGCTGGCGATGTCGCGATAGAGCGTACGGATGCTGACGCCCGTCTCCGTTGCCAAAACGGCACCGCTGACGGGGCGGCGATAACGCCGCAGCGTCTGCAGCAAAGTCAGAAGGCGTTCGGAACGTGCCATGTCACGTGCCTCTGGTGGCGCTTAGGGCTTCTTCCACTCGATCCAGTCGCGCATCAGTCGATGGGCGATCGCGCCCTTGGGCGGCGGTGCCTTGCCTGATGTGCCCGGGCGTTCGAGCATCTCGAGGGTTTCTTCGCGTGTAAACCAGCGGCAGTCTTCCAGTTCCTGCCCGTCGAACTTGATGGCCTGCGATTTTGCCTCGGCGTAGCAGCCGATCATCAGCGAATGCGGCATCGGCCAGGGCTGCGAGGCATGATAGCGAATGCGCCCGGTGTGGATTGCAGACTCTTCCAGAGTCTCGCGCCGTACCGCGTTTTCGATCGTTTCGCCGGGCTCGACGAAGCCGGCGAGACAGGAATACATGCCTGGCGCGAAATGTGGGCTACGGCCGAGAAGGCAAAGATCGCGTGCTTCGTCGATAACAAGCATGATGACGACGGGATCGGTGCGCGGAAAGATCTCGTGCTCGCAGGCCGAACACACCCGCTTGTACCCGCCGATGTGCGTTTCCATGCCTGAACCGCAGCGGCCACAAAACTTGTTGTCCCGGTTCCAGCGAATGAGGCTGGCGCCTTGCGCGAACTCGCCAAGCAACACGTCGTCGATCAGCATCTCGCGAAACAGCGAACGCCCGTCCGCCGGCTTGTACTGGCTGGTAAGTTCTTCCTCCGGAACGCCGACCGGAACCGCAAGCCGTGGTTCGCCCGACTTTCGGTAGCCGAGCAGCACCGTCTCATCCCAATTCGGACGCAGGTCCTTCAGCTCATATCGTGCAAACAGCGGATCGAGCACCTGTCCATCGTGCTTCAGGACCAGCTTGTCTCCGGCGAAGGCGAAGATGTGCGTCCCTTCCTTCGCCAGCGCCTTGTCGACGGATGTCTCGTCGCGATGCTCTGAATCGCGCGTGAGGTCGTTGGCGGCGAAGGCAGTCAGGCTGCTGGGTTCCGGATGCGGAACATCCGAATCGAAAAGCGAACGGCTCATGATGAAAGGGCTTCCCGCAACGTCTCTATAAATGCATCTCTCTTATCCGCCACATAGGGTTCCGCCTTGCCAAATCCCCAAACCGGGTTCGGCCAATTGGCATCGCCGTCGAAGCGGGCAATGACGTGAACATGAAGCTGGCGGACGATATTGCCAAGAGCCCCGATATTGATTTTTGTCGCGCCCGTGATCTTCTTCAGCGCTGACGCAACCATATCGGTCTCGAATGTCAGCATCACCTGATCGAGCGGCGTCAATTCGAAGATTTCCGTAATGTCGGCGCGTCGCGGCACGAGGATCAGCCACGGCCAGCGGGCATCCTTCGACAGCCGAAGCTCACACAGCCCCGTGCGCATGACGGCGTCGCTGTCGCTTTCCAACCGGCGGTCGAGCTTGAAATCGTCCAACAGGCATTCCTCCAGAGTTTTCCTCAGGCTAGCAGTTTTTTTCGGCCTTGGCTTGCTTTTGATCGCGATATTGCCGATATGTGCCTTCGGGAGGTTGGTGGTGGACGAGCCACTCGCCAACCGGGTCAGGTCCGGAAGGAAGCAGCCCTAACGAGCCCGGCACGGGTCATCGTGCCAGCCTCCCACCCTTCTCTCCATTCTTGCCCGGGCAGTCCGGGCGCTAAGCAGGGCGATGAGCGACACCGAGCGACAATCACAAGATGCCGCCTCGACGGGCACCGGATACCGGGTGCTGGCACGCAAATACCGCCCCAAGGACTTCACGGATCTGATGGTCGGCCAGGAGCCGATGGTCCAGACCTTGACCAACGCCTTCGAGACCGGCCGCATCGCGCAAGCCTACATGCTGACCGGCGTTCGCGGGGTCGGCAAGACGACGACGGCCCGCATTCTGGCGCGTGCGCTGAACTACAAGACTGCTGAGATCGACAAGCCGACGATCGATCTGCGGATCCCCGGCGAGCATTGCCAGGCGATTATGGAAGGCCGCCATGTCGATGTTATCGAGATGGACGCCGCATCGCATACCGGTATCGACGATATCCGAGAAATCATCGAGCAGGTGCGCTACCGTCCGGTGTCGGCGCGCTACAAGGTCTACATCATCGACGAAGTGCACATGCTCTCGACGCAGGCCTTCAACGGTCTGCTGAAGACGCTCGAAGAGCCGCCGGAGCATGTGAAGTTCATCTTCGCGACGACCGAGATCCGCAAGGTGCCGATCACGGTCCTGTCCCGCTGTCAGCGTTTCGATCTGCGTCGCATCAGTGCCTCCGATCTCGTTGGCCTGTTCACCACGATTGCATCGAAGGAAGGCATCGAGGCAGAGCCCGACGCACTGGCGATGATCGCGCGCGCGGCGGAAGGCTCGGCGCGCGACGGTCTCTCGCTACTGGATCAGGCAATCGCCCATGGCGGCGGCGCCGTGTTGACCGAAGCCGTACGCGGCATGCTCGGCCTCGCCGACCGCGCCCGCATTGTCGATCTCTTTCATCACATCATCAAAGGCGATGTCGCAGCGGCACTCCGCGAATTTGAAAGCCAGTATGAAGCAGGCGCTAATCCTGTTGCCGTACTTACCGACCTTGCCGATTTCACGCATCTCGTCACGCGCCTGAAATATGTGCCTGACGCCGCGAACGACCCTTCGCTCAGCGAGATCGAACGCACCAAGGCTGCGGAATTCGCCCAGGGCGTTGCGGTCACCGCCTTGTCGCGCATATGGCAGATGCTGCTGAAGGGTATTCCGGAAGCGGAAGGCTCCTCGCGCCCGGCCGGTGCGGCCGAAATGGTCTTGATCCGCTTGGCGCACGCGGCGCATCTGCCGGCACCCGAGGATGCCGCCCGTCGTATCGCGGAATTCTCCGACACGAACGGTGGCGGTCGACCGTCAGCGCCGTCAGGCAATGGCGGCGGTGGTGCAACGGTCAACTATCAGGGCAACCTGGCCGCACGATCGACAGAGTCTATTCCGCGGCCGCAGCCCGCAGGCCCGACCGCCATGCTGCGCGCCGTGCCGAACCCCGATCCGCAGAACATACCGGTTGGTCGAAGCGAAACGAAGCCTGCCGAGGCACCGAAGCCTCTGGTATCCGTCAATTCGATCGCCGATATTGCTAACCTCGCCGGTGACAAGCGCGACGTGAAGGTCAAGGCGCTGGTGCGCAATTTCGTCCGACCTGTTCGGATCGAGCCCGGCCGCCTCGACGTCAATCTGACCGAAGGCGCTCCGGGTACGCTGCTGAACGAGTTGGCGGTCAAGCTCAAGGAATGGACTGGCATCCATTGGATCGTCAGCCTCAGCCGTGAGCCGGGTCAGCCGACGATGGTCGAGGCGGAAGCCAACACCAAGGCACAGCAAGTCAGCGACGCGCGCCAGGATCCTGACGTCGCGGCAATTCTGGCCCAGTTTCCGGGCGCCAAGATCATTGACGTGCGCGTGCGGGCACCGGAAGCGGAGGAGGAAGAGGAGGCCAAGGCACCTGCCGCTGCCGAATCCGACGAAGGCGATATCCTGCCGGGCGACGATGTAATTTTCTGAGTTATCGAGAAGGAGCAAGACGATGCGCGACATCATGGGCATGATGGGCAAAGTCAAGGAAATGCAGGCCAAGATGGAGAAGATGCAGGCGGAAATCGCCGAGCTCCATGCCGAAGGCAAGTCGGGCGGTGGCCTTGTGAACGTGATCCTCAACGGCAAGGGCGAGATGCAGAGCCTGAAGATCGACCCCTCCCTCTTCAAGGAAGATGATGTCGAGATCCTCGAGGACCTGATCGTTGCCGCCCACAAGGATGCCAAGGACAAGGCAGAGGCCGCAGCTGCCGAGAAGACGAAGGCGCTGACGGCAGGCCTGCCGATCCCTCCCGGCTTCAAGATGCCGTTCTGATCTGCCGCTAGACGCCTGGACGATGCTGGCCGGCGGAGCGGTTCGCCGCGCCATAGGAGGTTGAATATGACTTTGGCGAGCCTGTTCGTTTTCGCCTGCGCGCTCTTCGTGGCGGCAGGCTCTCCTGGGCCGAGTGTCGCGGCACTTGTTGCGCGTGTCATTTCCAAGGGCGCGCGCGACGTTCTTCCCTTTCTGGCAGCCATGTGGGTCGGTGAAGCAATCTGGCTGACCTGTGCTGTCGCCGGCTTGGCCGCGATCGCCGAAACCTTCCACTATGCCTTCGTTGCCATCAAATGGCTTGGCGTTTGCTATCTGCTCTATCTTGCATGGAAGATGTGGTTCGCCTCACCCGATGGAGAAGGCGAGGCGCTGCCGGATACCCAATCACCCCTGAAGCTCTTCTTCGCCGGAATGACCGTGACGCTCGGCAACCCCAAGATCATGATGTTCTACATGGCGCTGCTGCCGTCCATCATTGATGTTCGCGCCGTAACTATTGCCGGCTGGGCTGAGCTTGTCGCGACGATGTTCCTGGTGCTGATCGTCATCGATATCAGCTGGACGCTGCTTGCGGCCAAGGCCAGAGGCTTTCTGAAGAGCCGCCGGGCGGTCCGCATGGCAAATCGCGCGAGCGCCGGCACGATGGCCGGCGCCGCTGTTGCAATAGCGATGCGCTGATTACTTCGTGTGCTTTTGAGTGTGATGCTTCGCGGGTTTCGCTTTCGGCGGTGGCGGCTCGTAAGTCAGCTTCATGTTGGCGATACCTGCCGCGACATTGAGGCCCGACGTCCCCTCGACCGATAGCGGCTGCAGGGCAACCGAACCATCGAGGCCGCCGGCGAGCACGTTCGTTCCGAGCCCAAGCCCGATCGTCGCATTGGCGGCGACACCTGAATAACTGCCTTGCAGAACGCCGTCCGCATGGTTTGTCGGGGCATAGACATACCAGATCAGCGAACCACCCTTCAGCACGCCGATGTCGACGCCGATCTTGGTAATCGTTCCCTTGTAGTGCTCCACGGGACCCGGCTGCGATGGCGTGAACATGCAATTGATGTCTCGTTTCGACCCTAGGATCAGGCCGAAACCCTCCGAAATATCGCAGGTGAGGGAGCCGGCCTGCACGCGCGTGGCAGCCGCCGCCGGCGTTGCGGACATGCCCGCCCCAGCGATAGCAACACCAAATATGGCAACGGTGATTTTGAGAACGGACATGCGAGCCTCCTTCGATTGGCATTTCCGTTCGGAGGCATTTAGGCGAGGAGCCCATCACAGCAAGGGCGAGCGCATTCGAGCCTAGCGCTCGTTCCTCGTTTGCCGGATGAGATCGCGGCCGATCGGCTTCGCCGGCTCGCTCCTCAGCACCAGCGATGTCGTCACCGCCCCATGGCGCGCAACAGTATCAACGATCGCCTCGAGATCGGACGGAGTCGGAACGAGTACTTTCAGAATGAAGCAGTCCTCACCTGTCAGCCGTAGCACCTCGATCACCTGCGGCATCTCGGAAAAAAGCTTGAGGCAGGGACGGATATGCTCATGCGTCGTGCGCAGTCGGACGATCGCCATCATCCCCAATCCCACGGCTGCCGCATTGATACGGGCCCCATAACCTTCGATGATCCCGCGCTCCTCCAACCGTTTCAGCCGCTCCGATGTCGCGGGCTGTGACAGGCCGATCTTGCGGCCAAGTTCGGAAACGGAGATCCGGCCGTCCTGCTGCATGATCTCGATGATTGAAAAGTCGGTCGGGTCCAGTTGTCGGTCGATTGGCTCATTCATGGCTTGGTCGCCTGTGATTCATCGGTTTCGACAAGTCTTTCCCGATACATTCGTATGTCAAGCATGCGCCGTCGCGTGTCAGTCTGATGATTGGCAGCGAGAAGGAAAATTGGATGAGAGACATAGTTATGGTGCCAGGAATCGGCGGCTCGGACGATGAGCACTGGCAATCGCGATGGCAGACGGCGGATCGAAGGATACGGCGCATCGCGCCGTCGAGTTGGGAGCAGCCGGAATTGGACGATTGGATCGCGGCACTGGAGGGCGAGGTCGAGCAATCGGGTGCCCCGCCGCTGCTTGTCGCGCACAGTCTTGGGTGCCTTCTAGTGGCCCATTGGGCGGCCAGAACAGCCCGTCAGGCGGCAGGTGCGGTGTTCGTCGCACCGCCGGATCCAGCGGAAGCCGTCTTCCCCGCCGAAGCATCAGGCTTCGCTTCCGCGCCGCAGCGCGCTTTGTCCTTTCCGTCGCTCGTCATAGCGAGCACCAATGATGCCTACGGTTCTCTCACCTACGCTCGTGCATTGGCGACTGCCTGGGGCAGCGCGTTTGCCGAGGTAGGCGCGCGTGGGCATCTGAACGGCAATAGCGGGCTAGGCGATTGGCCTGAGGGTAGGCAGATGGTCGCCGCGTTCGAAGCGACACTCGCCTAGCCGGCCTGTGCGTTCAGTATATCGCGAAGCTTGTAGTGGATCGGGGCCGCGAGATAGCGGTTGCGATCCTGCGGTGCGAGAACCTTGCCGAAAGTGGCGATCATTTCTGGCATGGTCACCTTTTCACCGCCATAGCGGAGATGCTCGACCGGCATTCCGGCGGCAATCGTCCCGCCGTTGAGCACACGGCAATAGATGCCCGGTCGGGCGGCTTTGGTGTAGCGCTTCACGAAGCCCGGGTCGCCCATGCGCGCGGCGAACGTCGCGCAAGGGATACGCGCGCTGGTAACCTCCAAAACAAGATCGTCGGCTATGAATCGGTCTCCGACGCAAACGATCCGGTTGTCGAGGCCTGCGATCACCATGTTCTCGCCAAATGTGCCGGCTTCGACCAGTCGTCCCAGTTCTGCCGACCACCAGTCGAGCGTCAGCGATCCCTCGAGATAGACCGCCTGGTCGACGCCGCCATGGTGCTTCCGGTTGCAGATGGCGTCACCAACCAATCCCTCGGCATCGACAAGCACGCTGCCGCCGATCGGATGCTTGTAGATGCCCGTCTTGTAGCTCTTGCCGGGCAGACGCTCGGCATTGCCGATGCAGACGGCGAGGATTTTCATTTGATCGGCTCTTCCAACCTGTTTCCGTTTTTGCAGCATATGGGCTAATAACCGCTCATGGCAAAGCGAGTCACCGGCCCCGAAATCGAAAAACTGATCCAGCTTCTGGCGAAGGTGCCGGGCCTAGGCCCACGCTCCGCGCGCCGCGCTGCCTTGCATCTGATCAAGAAGAAGGACCAGCTGCTTGGACCTTTGTCGAATGCGATGGGCGAGGCCTACGACAAGGTGAAGATCTGCTCGCGTTGCGGCAATGTCGATACGGTCGATCCCTGCACCGTCTGCACGGATGACCGACGCGACCAGTCCGTCATCATCGTTGTCGAGGATGTTTCCGACCTCTGGGCGTTGGAACGCGCCGCAGTGCTGAACGCGGCCTACCATGTTCTCGGCGGCACCCTGTCGCCGTTGGACGGCGTCGGGCCTGATGATCTCAACATTCGCGGCCTGATCGAGCGGGTCACGGCGGGCGGCATTCGCGAGCTCATCATCGCCGTCAATGCCACGGTCGAGGGACAAACGACAGCACACTATATAACGGACCAGCTGACCGGGCTGGACGTCAAGATCACGCGGCTTGCCCACGGCGTCCCCGTCGGCGGCGAGCTTGATTATCTTGACGAGGGAACGCTTCAGGCGGCGCTCAGGGCACGCACGGCAATCTAGGGGGAAGCATGAATAAGCGCATTTTCGGCCGCCTTTTGACCGCGACGGCGGCGCTTCTGGCGCTGTCATGCACGCCGGTACTTTCCGCGTCGAAGGCCGATGTCGAAGCGCAGTTCGAGAAATGGGTGCAGAACGATCTCTGGCCGGAAGCACGGAAGAACGGCATTTCGGAACGGGCATTCCGTGCGTCGTTCGCCGGCGTCGAACTCAATTGGACCCTGACGGATCTCGCTCCTCCCGGCTTTCCGCCGCCCAAGGAGCAGAAGCAGACGCAGGCCGAATTTTCCTCTCCGGCACCCTATTTCAATGATGATCGGCTGAAGCGGTTGGCTGCCACCGGCCGCGGCTTTGCTTCGCAATATGCCTCGGCGTTGAAGAAGATCGAGAAAACCTACGGGGTTCCCGGGTCGATCGTGCTGGCTGTCTGGGGACGCGAAACGGGGTTCGGTGCGGCGAAAATCCCGAACTCGGCAATCGAGGTGCTGGCGACCAAGGCTTTCATGTCGACGCGCAAGGAGATGTTCCGTACCGAACTTCTTGCCGCCCTGCACATCATCGATCGTGGCGACGCAACGCCGGCCGAATTCAAGGGGTCGTCCGCCGGGGCGCTCGGCCAGCCGCAATTCATGCCGACCAGCTATCTGAAGTATGCTGTCGATTTCGATGGCGACGGCCATCCGAATATCTGGACGTCGGTCCCCGACACCCTTGCCTCAATCGCCAACTTCCTGGCGCAGAAGGGCTGGCAGCGCGGCCGAGGCTGGGGCTACGAGGTAACGATCCCGGCGCAGGTATCCTGCGCGCAGGAAGGGCCGGATCTGGCCAAGCCGGTGTCGCACTGGGCATCGCTCGGCATTGTCAGAATATCGGGCAAGGCTTTCCCTTCAGATGAAGGCAAGGCATCCGGGATGATGCTCGTCCCGGCTGGTCGTGACGGGCCGGAATTCATTGTCACGCCGAATTTCTACGTGATCAAGGAATACAACAACTCCGATCTCTACGCGCTTTACATCGGCAACCTCGCGGATCGGATCGCCTATGGTTCCGGCTCTTTCCAAGGGCCGTGGGGCGATGTCGGCAAGATGCTCAGATCCGACGTCGCGACGATGCAGAAGGCACTCGAGAAAAAGGGCTACGACGTCGGCGGTTCCGACGGGTTGCCCGGCTACAAGACGCGCAGGTCGATCGGCCAGTGGCAGGAAAAGAATGGCATCAAGCCGACCTGCTATCCCGAGGCGTCGATGATCGGAAAGTTGAAGTAGGTCTAGAGGCTACGCTTCAGACCTTTCTAGCTCGCAATAGACCCCAGTATGGTCTGCCTCAATGGTGGAGGTCGATCGGCGCCTTGTAGAAGACGTCGTCATTGGGCGGGATTGCCTGGCGCTCGATCAGTCGGTGTACCTGCGGCAGGTCTTCACCCCGGTGCAGGTCGCGCAGCCGCTCGATGTTCTCTGCGTCTGCCTGCGTGCGCCGTTGATTGTGCCTGATATATTCGACCCAGGTCGGGGTGTGGTAGGTCTCCGTCCACCGTCCCGGCTTCTCTAGGTCGCGCATCAGGGCCCAGTTGCGGGCGCCATCACGAATACGGATGCGCCGCCGCTCGCCCATCAGCGCCAGAAATTCCGGCACGTCGGCATCGGCGATCTCATAGTCGATCTGGACGACGATGGGGCCACTGCGCGGCGTGATATCGAGGCCGAGCGCCGGCTCGGTGAAGCGGTTCAGCGGATCGAGGTTGAGCGAGGCAAAGGCCGGCATCGAAAAGCGCAGGCCAATCACTATGCCGAACAGCATGACAAGGGCGGAGATCAGCAGCGCATCGGAAACGCCATAGGTGTCGGCGGCAACGCCCCAGATCCAGCTGCCGCCGGCAATGCCGCCGAAGGTCACCGTCTGATAGAGTGACAGAGCGCGACCGACGACCCAGCGCGGCGTCGACAGCTGCACGATTGTATTGAACAACGACAGCGCCAGGACCCAGCAGGCGCCTGAGATCACCAGTCCGGCGCAGGTCAACGCGGCGATCGGGCTGAAGGCCGCGATCGTGGCGCTGACGGCGAAGCCGGTGAAGGACATGCGCACGATCGTCTCGCTCGAGAAGCGTTCGCGCAGCCGGTCATTCAGTATCGCGCCGCCGATCGCCCCGATACCGAAGGAGCCGAGCATCAGGCCGTAGGTCAGTGGACCGCCGACAACGAGGTCGATCGCCACGATCGGCAGCAGCGCCAGGATGGAACTGGCGCTGATCCCGAATATGAGGCCACGCAGCAGCACCTTCTGAAGATTGGGCGACATCGACACGTAGCGGAGGCCCGCGAAGACCGCACTGCCAAGTGTCTCGCGTGGCAGAGTGGAAACCGGCAGGTTCGGCTTCCAGCGCACCAGCGCGTAGATCAGCGCAAAGTAGCTAACTGTATTGACCGCAAAGGCCGCTGCCGCGCCGGCGGCCGCCACGATGACGCCGCCGATCGCCGGGCCGACGCTGCGGGTGATGTTGAAGCCGACGCTGTTAAGCGTGACGGCTGCAGGCAGGTCGGCACGGGGCACCATATCTCCGACGGATGCCTGCCATGACGGGTTGTTCAATGCGGTGCCGCAGCCGATCAGAAACGTGAAGAAAAGCAGGAGCCACGGCGAAAGCCAGCCGAAATAGGCCGAAACGCTGAGCAGCGCTGAGACGCCGAGCATGAAGTATTGCGCGATCAGCATCACCCGACGCCGATCGAAGCTGTCGGCAAATGCCCCTGAAACCAGCGAGAAGAGCATGATCGGCAGCGCTGTCGAAGTCTGCACGAGTGCGACCATATTCTCCGAGGAGGTGATGGTCGTCATCATCCACGCCGCGCCAACGGCCTGGATAAGCCCTCCGAAGTTCGAGGCGATGCTTGCGAACCAGATCGTCCGGTAGGTCTCGTGCCGCAACGGCGCCAGTGTCGACGAAGTGTAAGACACGATCCCTCCCTAAGCGGTCCCATGAAGCCAATATATGCCGAAAGATGCCTCTGGCTAGCGCTGGGGCGCGTCCCGTGCTTGCGGACGGAGCTTGCATTTTCGGAAGAACGGGACTATATCGCTCTCAAATCTTGATCGTTTGATGAGGAGTGGGCCGCAAGGACCCGCTCTTTTTTATTACCGCGATCACCTAACATGCATGAAATTGCTAGGAGCGCATCGCTTGTCGGATCCGACGAACGCCAACAATGAACTTGAGCCGCGGCTTATCATCGAGACCGGTCTCGATCAGCGCCTTGCGGATATCATCGAGCCCGTGCTGATCGACCTCGGCTACCGTCTGGTGCGTGTCCGCATGCTCAACCAGAACGGCGCGACCATGCAGATCATGGCCGAGCGCAACGATGGAACGATGGACGTGGAAGGCTGCGAAGAGGTCTCCGTCGCCGTTTCTCCAGTTCTCGATGTGGAAGATCCGATCGATAGGGAGTATCATCTGGAAGTGTCGTCGCCCGGCATCGACCGCCCAATGGTGCGCAAGTCGGATTTCGTGCGCTGGCAGGGACATCTCCTGAAGTGTGAAACGTCGATCCTGGTCGGCGGCCGCAAGCGCTTCCGCGGGAAGATCCTCTCTAGCGACGTCGATGGCTTCACGCTTGAGCGTGATGAGGTTCCGGCCGGCGAGGAGAAGACGATCGTCATCCCATTCACGGCGCTTGCCGATGCGAAACTCATTCTGACCGACGATCTGATCCGTGATGCACTGCGCGCCGACAAGCTGGCGAAGGCAGAGGCCGCGAACCAGAACGACGCTGAAAACGAAGAATAACCGATCAACTTGTGGCGCTAGGGACGGGAACCCGGCAAGCCTAGACGGAGAAAAAAGACAATGGCAGTCAGTGCGAACCGGCTCGAACTTCTGCAGATCGCAGATGCAGTGGCGCGCGAAAAGGTCATCGACCGCGAGATCGTGCTTGCCGCGATGGCGGATGCGATCCAGAAGGCAGCGCGCTCCCGCTACGGCACCGAGTCCAACATCCGCGCCGACATCAACCCGAAGACCGGCGAGATCCGTCTTCAGCGTCTGCTCGAAGTTGTCGAGAAGGCCGAGGATTACTCGACGCAGATCCCGCTCGAACTGGCCCGCGACCGCAATCCGGATGCAGCCCTTGGCGATTTCATCGCCGATCCGCTGCCGCCGATGGATTTCGGCCGTATCGCCGCCCAGTCCGCCAAGCAGGTTATCGTCCAGAAGGTTCGCGAAGCGGAGCGTGATCGCCAGTTCGACGAGTTCAAGGATCGTGTCGGCGAAATCGTCAACGGCACCGTCAAGCGCGTCGAATACGGCAACGTCATCGTCGATCTCGGTCGTGGCGAAGGCATCATCCGCCGCGACGAAATGATCCCGCGCGAAAACGTCCGCTATGGCGATCGCGTCCGCGCATACGTATATGACGTTCGTCGTGAGCAGCGTGGCCCGCAGATCTTCCTGTCGCGCACGCATCCGCAGTTCATGGTCAAGCTCTTCACCATGGAAGTGCCGGAAATCTACGACGGCATCATTCAGGTGAAGTCGGTTGCTCGCGATCCGGGTTCGCGCGCCAAGATCGCCGTGATCTCGAACGACTCGTCGATCGATCCGGTTGGCGCCTGCGTCGGTATGCGTGGTTCGCGCGTTCAGGCCGTTGTCGGCGAACTCCAGGGCGAAAAGATCGACATCATTCCCTGGTCGCAGGATCCGGCGACCTTCGTCGTCAATGCCCTGCAGCCGGCTGAAGTCGCCAAGGTTGTTCTCGATGAAGATGCGGAACGCATCGAAGTCGTGGTTCCGGACGAGCAGCTGTCGCTCGCCATCGGCCGCCGCGGCCAGAACGTCCGTCTCGCCTCGCAGCTGACCGGCTGGGACATCGACATCATGACGGAAGCCGAAGAATCCGAGCGCCGTCAGAAGGAATTCAACGAGCGTACGAACCTGTTCATGGATTCGCTCGACGTCGACGAGATGGTCGGCCAGGTTCTGGCGTCGGAAGGCTTTGCTGCTGTTGAGGAACTGGCTTATGTCGATCTCGACGAAATCGCCTCGATCGACGGCTTCGACGAAGACACCGCGCAGGAAATCCAGACCCGCGCCCGCGAGTTCCTCGAAAAGCTCGAAGCCGAGATGGACGAGAAGCGCAAGGCGCTCGGCGTTGCCGACGAGCTGCGTAGCATCGATGGCATGACCGCCCAGATGATGGTCGCGCTCGGCGAAGACGGCATCAAGTCGGTCGAGGACTTCGCAGGCTGCGCAGCAGACGATCTCGTTGGCTGGAGCGAGCGCAAGAACGGCGAGACGAAGAAGTTCGAGGGTCTGTTCTCCAAGTTCGACGTATCGCGCGTCGAAGCTGAGCAGATGATCGTTCAGGCCCGCCTTGCTGCTGGCTGGATCACCGAAGAGGACCTCGCGAAGGACGCGGAAGCTGAAGAAGCTTCCGAGGTCGAGCAGGAAGTGTGATGTCCGCGCATGAGCCGGCCGTTTCGCCTGAGGATGATGATCTTGCAGGATATGACGGCAACGGTCGCATGTGCATCGTGACGCGCGAAAGCGGATCGCCGGATGAGCTGATCCGCTTCGTCGCTGCTCCCGATGGGACAGTGGTGGCTGACCTGAAGCGACAGCTTCCGGGGCGCGGCTGCTGGGTCAAGATCGACCGCTCGCTGGTCGAGAAGGCCGTGGCGAAGAAGTCCTTCGCCCGTGCCTTGAAGGCTGATGTGAAGGTATCCGCCGATCTCGGCGAGGTCGTTGAGAAGCTGCTTTCGCAGCAGCTGATGCAGATGATGAACATGGCTCGCAAGGCAGGCCAGTTCGTTACCGGCTCCGCGAAAGTGGATGCCGCCGTTAGAAGTGGAGCCGCAATCGCGGTGTTCCACGCCACGAATGCCGCCGAAGATGGCGTGAGAAAAATAGACCAGGCTCGCAAGGCCTGGCATCTCGGAATGGAAACCGAGGAAGAAATACCTTCCTTCCGTCTCTTCTCGGAGGACGAAATGGAAGGGGTGATGGGCCAGAACACTTTTATCCATGCTGCAGTGCTTGCAGGGCAGGCGGGTGAGGGTGTAGTGAAGCGCGCAAAGATGCTCGAACAGTACCGTAGTGGCGGTCAGTCCCGGGCACCGGGCGGCGCTGGCCGGCAAAAACAATGATACGGTCACCGGCATTGTCCGGCTGCTACATCATTGATCGACACTATTTGAACGACAGGGTTTGATGACGTCATCGCTCCCTGTCCGAAGGAACGGGAACGAATGACCGATAGCAATGACGACAAGACACTGAACGGACCGGGCAAGAAGACTCTGAGCCTGAAGCCGTCGGGAATAAGCCAGGGCACCGTGCGCCAGGATATGGGCCGCGGCCGCACCAAGGCGGTCGTTGTCGAGACCCGCAAGCGGCGTCCGATGCGTCCGGAAGACGAGCGCCCGATCACGCCCGTAGCCTCTACCGCTGCCCCGGTACGCACCGAAGCCGCTCCGAGCGTGCATCAGCCGCGCGCACCGCAGGCGCCGCAGCCGCGCATTCAGCCGGCCGGCGGCCAGCAGTCGCGTCCGCAGCAGCCATCTTCTCAGCCGCCGCGTCAGCAGGATCGTCCGCGTCCGGTGGTTCTGAACCATCTGTCGCCAGAGGAAATGGATGCACGCCGCCGCGCGCTTGCCATGGCACAGGTTCGCGATGCCGAAGATGCGGTTCGCCGCGCCGAAGACGAAAAGCGTCGTGCCGCTGAAGAAGCTGCGCGTCAGGCTGCCGAGGCTGAAGAAGCCAAGCGCCGCGCTGTAGAGGAAGCTGCTGCTCGTGTGGCGGAAGCTGCTGCCGCAGCCGCTGCTCCGGCTGAAGTTGCAACACCTGCCGCCGCGCCTCGCGCTGAAGCCCCACGCGTTCAGCCGTCGGCTCCTGCCGCACGCCGTCCCGATGGCGCGCCGTCGCCGGCCCAGGCGCGTCCCGCGCCGGGTGCCGCTGCACCCGGACCTGCCGGTCGCGGTCGCCGTGAGAATGATGACGATGATCGCGGCGCGGCGCGCTCCGGCGCTCCGGCCCGTGGCCGTGTCGTGCGCCCGGAACCGGCAAAGCCGGTTACCGCGCGTCCGAAGGGCGACGACGGCCGCCGCCAGGGCAAGCTGACGATCACCGCTGCGAGCACCGACGACGACGGTAACGCCCGTGGCCGTTCGATGGCTGCCATGCGCCGCCGTCAGGAAAAGTTCCGCCGCAGCCAGATGCAGGAAACCCGCGAAAAGGTTGTTCGCGAAGTTGTCCTGCCTGAGACCATCACCATTCAGGAACTGTCGCAGCGTATGTCTGAACGCGCCGTCGACGTCATCAAGTACCTGATGAAGGAAGGCCAGATGATGAAGCCGGGCGACGTCATCGACGCCGACCTCGCCGAACTCATCGCCGGTGAATTCGGCCATACCGTCAAGCGCGTTTCGGAATCCGACGTTGAAGAAGGCATCTTCAACCGGGCCGACGATGCCGGCGAGATGGTGTCGCGTCCGCCTGTCGTCACCATCATGGGTCACGTCGACCACGGCAAGACCTCGCTGCTCGACGCCATCCGTCAGGCAAACGTCGTCTCGGGCGAAGCTGGTGGCATCACCCAGCACATCGGTGCCTATCAGGTCGAACAGAACGGTCAGAAGATCACCTTCATCGACACCCCCGGCCATGCCGCCTTCACGGCCATGCGTGCCCGTGGTGCGCAGGCGACCGACATCGCGATCCTGGTGGTCGCGGCCGACGACAGCGTCATGCCGCAGACGATCGAATCCATCAATCACGCCAAGGCGGCTGGTGTTCCGATCATCGTGGCGATCAACAAGATCGACAAGCATGAAGCCAAGCCGGACAAGGTCCGTCAGCAGCTGTTGCAGCACGAAGTCTTCGTTGAATCGCTCGGCGGTGAAGTGCTCGACGTCGAAGTTTCGGCCAAGAACAAGACGAACCTCGACAAGCTGCTCGAAGCGGTACTGCTGCAGGCCGAAATCCTCGACCTCAAGGCCGACCCGACGCGTACCGCCGAAGGCACCGTCATCGAAGCCCAGCTCGACCGTGGCCGTGGTGCGGTTGCGACCGTGCTCGTCCAGAAGGGTACGTTGAAGCCCGGCCAGATCATCGTTGCCGGCGATCAGTGGGGCCGCGTTCGCGCCCTCGTCACCGACAAGGGCGATCACGTCAAGGAAGCCGGTCCGGCGACCCCGGTCGAAGTGCTCGGCCTGTCCGGCACGCCGGCCGCAGGTGACAAGTTCGCCGTGGTCGAGAACGAAAGCCGTGCTCGCGAGATCTCGGAATACCGCCAGCGTCTCGCACGCGACAAGGCGGCTGCCCGCCAGTCTGGTCAGCGCGGTTCGCTCGAGCAGATGATGATCAAGCTGCAGGATACCGGCTTCAAGGAATTCCCGCTGGTCATCAAGGGTGACGTGCAGGGTTCGATCGAAGCCATTGCCGGCGCGCTCGAGAAGCTCGGCAACGACGAAGTTCGTGCCCGCATCGTGCATTCGGGCGCTGGCGCCATCACGGAATCGGATATCTCGCTCGCCGAGGCATCCAACGCCGCGATCATCGGCTTCAACGTCCGTGCAAACGCCCAGGCCCGTGCCGCAGCCGAGCGCGAAGGCATCGAGATCCGCTACTACAACATCATCTACGATCTCGTGGATGACGTGAAGCAGGCGATGTCGGGTCTCCTTTCGCCGGAACGGCGCGAAACCTTCCTCGGCAATGCCGAGATCCTCGAGGTGTTCAACATCACGAAGGTCGGCAAGGTCGCAGGTTGCCGTGTCGTCGAAGGCAAGGTCGAGCGTGGTGCAGGCGTCCGCCTGGTTCGCGACAACGTCGTCATCCACGAAGGCAAGCTCAAGACGCTCAAGCGCTTCAAGGACGAAGTATCGGAAGTTCCGGTCGGTCAGGAATGCGGTATGGCCTTCGAGAACTACGAAGACATCCGCGCCGGCGACACGATCGAATGCTTCCGCGTCGAGCATATCACCCGCACGCTCTGATCGTGCGAGACTAGAACTGTGGACGGGCGCCGGATCATCCAGTCCGGCGCCCGAACCTTTTGAGGCAAAGAACAATGGCAACAAGACCAACAACCTCCGCACCTTCACAGCGCATGCTGCGCGTCGGCGAGCAGGTTCGCGCCGCCATCACGCAGGTTCTGCAGCGCGGCGAAGTGCGCGATGACGTGATCGAGAAGACCGTCATTTCGATCTCCGAAGTCCGCATGTCGACCGATCTGAAGGTCGCGACGGCCTTCGTCACGCCGCTCGGCGTCGCTGACCATGATGCGGTGATCGCGGCGTTGAACCGCCACGCCAAATACATCCGCGGCCGTCTTGGCCCGCAGCTCCGACAGATGAAATACATGCCGGAGGTCCGTTTCCGCGACGATACGAGCTTCGACAACTACAAGAAGATCGATGAGTTGCTGCGCTCGCCAGAGGTCCAGCGTGATCTCGACCACGGCGATACCGAAGAAAAATAGTAGAAGAGACTAGATGTCCAAACCACGTAAACCGAAGGGCCGCCCGATTTCGGGTTGGCTGATCCTTGATAAGCCGGTCGATTTCGGCTCCACCGAAGCCGTTTCCAAGATCAAGTGGCTGTTCAAGGCGCAGAAGTGCGGTCACGCGGGAACGCTTGATCCCTTGGCTTCGGGCATGCTGCCGATCGCGCTTGGCGATGCGACCAAGACCGTTCCCTACGTGATGGATGGCCGCAAGATCTACGAATTTACCGTGACGTGGGGTGAAGAGCGCGCAACCGACGATCTCGAAGGCGATGTAACGCATAGCTCCGACATCCGCCCAAGCGAACAGCAGATCCGCGATCTCCTGCCGAAGTACACTGGCGTCATCAGCCAGGTTCCGCCGCAGTTCTCCGCCATCAAGATTGCCGGCGAGCGCGCCTACGATCTGGCGCGCGAGGGCGAAGCCGTCGAGATTCCGTCCCGCGAAGTCGAGATTTTCCGTCTGACGCTCTTGTCCTGTCAGGACGTCAATACCGCGCACTTCGAAGTCGAGTGCGGCAAGGGCACCTATGTACGGGCACTCGCGCGCGATTTCGGCCGCGAACTCGGCTGTTATGGCCATATTTCCGGCCTGCGTCGCAGCTTTGTCGCGCCGTTTGCCGAAGACACCATGATACCGCTCGCCGATCTCATTGCCCTCGAGGCGGTCGAAGATGCCGACGAACGGCTGGCAGCTCTGGATGCGCTGCTGATCGACACCAGCGAGGCGCTCTCCTCGCTGCCGCATCTCGTCGTCAACGACGATCAGGCGCATAGGCTCAAGATGGGCAATCCGATCCTCGTACGTGGTCGCGATGCGCCGGTTGCCGAAAGCGAGGCCTATGCCACGTCGCGCGGCAAGCTGGTGGCGATCGGCGAGATCGGGCAGGGCGAGTTCCGCCCGAAGCGCGTCTTTGGCTGATCTTCGATAAACCTCTGGTTCCGGCTCGATCAAGGGCCAGGTAAACCAGAGATGGCAGTTGTCAGCCTTTGCCATTGAGATATGTTTCCCTGATCCGGGCCGCGGAGCCCTTTGGATCAGGGAGATCGTCATGCGCAGACTTGCAGCCGGCATCCTCATGTTCTTATCGGCGGTCTTGATGGCCGCGAGCGCTTATTCGGCGGAGCGCTGGGCGACGTTGCCAGCCTTCCCGCCAATGCCGGCCCCCAAGACGAGCGGTATGGCCCCCGTCAACGACATCAAGATGTACTACGCCGAGTACGGTGAAGGCGAGCCGATCCTGTTCATCCATGGCGGGCTCGGCAGCGCCGACGTCTGGGGCTACCAGGTAGCGGAGTTCGCCAGGGATCATCGGGTGATCGTCGCCGACAGCCGGGGACATGGCCGCTCGACACGCAGCCAGCAACCGTTTGGCTATGATCTGATGACCTCGGACTACGTTGCTTTGCTGAACTATCTGAAGCTCGACAAGGTGACGCTGGTCGGCTGGTCCGATGGCGGCATCATCGGTATCGACATGGCCATGAAGAACCCCGAAAAGCTCGCTCGCGTGATCACGCAGGCGGCAAACGTGACGACCGACGGCGTCAAGGCTGACGTCATGAACAACAAGACCTTCAGCGACTACATCAACGCGGCTGGCGAGACCTACAAGAAGCTGTCGCCGACGCCGAGCGAATATGATGCCTTCGTGACCCAGATCTCTGGCATGTGGGCAAGCCAGCCTGCCTGGACAGCCGACGACCTTGGCAAGATCAAGGTGCCCGTCACCGTGGCGATCGGCGATCACGACGAGGCCGTCAAGCTCGACCATACCGAGATGATGGCCAAGCAGATTCCAGGGGCCAAGTTGGTGATCCTCAAGGACGCAAGCCATTTCGCCATGCTGCAGGACCCGGACGGGTACAATGCCATGATCCGCGATGCCATGGCTGGAAAGTGACGAATCGGCCATGTGCCGCCATGCCTCTTTCCATTGCAGTGCATTTGGTTTATACGCAGCGCCAGCAATCGGGCTATGTCCGGATGCATTCGCGGCCAAAGCTGGACGACATCCCGGCTTTTGGCGACCTAATCTCCTCTCATAGAAAGGAACATCCGATGTCGATTACTGCTGAGCGTAAGACGGCTCTCATCAAGGAATACGCAACGTTCGAAGGCGATACCGGCTCTCCGGAAGTCCAGGTTGCCATCCTGACCGAGCGCATCAACAACCTCACGGAACACTTCAAGGGCCACAAGAAGGATAACCATTCCCGCCGTGGCCTGCTGACGATGGTTTCGAGCCGCCGCTCGCTTCTTGACTACCTCAAGAAGAAGAACGAAGGCCGTTACACCAAGCTGATCACCAGCCTGGGTATTCGCCGCTAATGATTTTTCGGCGGGCGCTCCCCTTGGGACGCCCGCCGGATTTTTTCCGGGGAGACTTCCCCACCCGCCACGCGTGGCGGATTGCCCGGCGGACCCGGATGGGCCGGTTCTGCCAAACCAACCGTTGACCTGTCATGGGGCAGGATTGCCGGATGCTTTCGTGCCAGGGCCTCACAGGCTTTGGCCCGATCTCTTTGAGGGATCGGTCATGCAAAGCCTCCCGTTGTCTTGCCCATGATGCGTCACACCGATTGCGGTTGACCGTGCGTCGTGCCTTGGAGGCGAGGTGCATGCTCCCGCATTGAAGGACAAGACATATGTTCGATACTCATAGTGTGGAAATCGAGTGGGCAGGCCGCCCGCTGAAGCTCGAAACCGGCAAGATCGCCCGTCAGGCTGACGGCGCCGTTCTCGCGACCTACGGCGAAACCGTGGTTCTCGCCACCGTCGTTTCGGCCAAGGCGCCGAAGCCAGGCCAGGACTTCTTCCCGCTGACCGTCAACTACCAGGAAAAGACCTACGCAGCCGGCAAGATCCCCGGCGGCTACTTCAAGCGCGAAGGCCGTCCGTCGGAAAACGAAACGCTGGTTTCGCGCCTGATCGACCGCCCGATCCGCCCGCTTTTCCCTGAAGGCTACAAGAACGACACGCAGGTCGTTGTCACGGTCGTCCAGCATGACCTTGAAAACAACCCGGACGTTCTGTCGATGGTTGCCGCTTCGGCCGCTCTGACGCTCTCTGGCGTTCCCTTCATGGGCCCCGTCGGCGGCGCGCGCGTCGGCTACATCAACGGCGAATACATCCTGAACCCGCATCTCGACGAGATGGACGAGTCGACCCTCGACCTCGTTGTCGCCGGTACCCACGACGCCGTTCTGATGGTTGAATCCGAAGCCAAGGAACTGAACGAAGAAATCATGCTCGGCGCCGTCATGTTCGGCCACCGTGGTTTCCAGCCGGTTCTCGACGCGATCATCAAGCTCGCCGAAGTGGCCGCCAAGGAGCCGCGCGACTTCCAGCCGGAAGATCATTCCGAACTCGAAGCCGAAATGCTGAAGCTGTTCGAAGACGAACTGCGCACCGCCTACAAGAACACCCAGAAGGCTGAACGCTACGCTGCTGTCGATGCCGTCAAGGCAAAGGTCAAGGCACACTTCTTCCCTGAAGGCGTGGAGCCGAAGTACACCGTCGAAGTCATCGGCGCCGTGTTCAAGCACCTGCAGGCGAAGATCGTTCGCTGGAACATCCTCGACACCAAGAGCCGCATCGACGGCCGCGACCTGTCGACCGTTCGTGCGATCGTCTCCGAAGTCGGCCTCCTGCCGCGCACCCACGGTTCTGCTCTCTTCACCCGCGGTGAAACGCAGGCGATCGTCGTTGCCACGCTCGGCACCGGCGAAGACGAACAGTACGTCGACAGCCTGACGGGCATGTACAAGGAGCGCTTCCTGCTCCATTACAACTTCCCTCCCTACTCGGTTGGCGAAACCGGCCGCATGGGCTCCCCGGGTCGTCGCGAAATCGGTCACGGCAAGCTCGCATGGCGCGCTATCCGCCCGATGCTTCCTTCGGCTGAGCAGTTCCCCTACACGCTGCGCGTCGTCTCCGAGATCACCGAGTCCAACGGCTCGTCCTCGATGGCAACCGTCTGCGGCACCTCGCTCGCTCTGATGGACGCCGGCGTTCCGCTCGCAAAGCCGGTTGCCGGCATCGCCATGGGCCTGATCCTCGAAGGTGACCGCTTCGCCGTTCTTTCCGACATCCTCGGCGACGAAGACCACCTCGGCGACATGGACTTCAAGGTTGCGGGCACGGCCGACGGCATCACCTCGCTGCAGATGGACATCAAGATCGCCGGTATCACCGAAGAGATCATGAAGGTCGCTCTCGGCCAGGCACAGGGCGGTCGTACGCACATCCTCGGCGAAATGTCGAAGGCGATCTCCGAAGGCCGCTCGCAGCTCGGCGAATTCGCTCCGCGCATCGAAGTCATGAACATTCCGGTCGACAAGATCCGTGAAGTCATCGGCTCCGGCGGCAAGGTCATCCGCGAAATTGTCGAAAAGACCGGCGCGAAGATCAACATCGAAGACGACGGCACCGTGAAGATCGCATCTTCGTCGGGCAAGGAAATCGAAGCGGCTCGCAAGTGGATCCACTCGATCGTTGCCGAGCCTGAAATCGGCGTCATCTACGAAGGCACCGTTGTGAAGACCGCCGACTTCGGCGCCTTCGTCAACTTCTTCGGCGCCCGCGACGGCCTAGTCCACATCTCGCAGCTCGCTTCCGAGCGGGTTGCCAAGACCCAGGACGTCGTCAAGGAAGGCCAGAAGGTTTGGGTCAAGCTTCTCGGCTTCGATGAGCGCGGCAAGGTCCGCCTGTCGATGAAGGTTGTCGACCAGGCAACCGGCCAGGAAATCCCTGCCGACAAGAAGAAGGAAGAAGCTGCAGCCGAATAAGCTGCGCCTTCCCTAGACTTCATGGGCGCGGGGTAGTTTCCGCGCCCTTTTTGTATTCAAGAACGAGATAGAACCATGAGCAGCGAGACGCTGAAGACACTGTTCCACCCCTTTGTAAGCGGCACCGTCGAGGCGCCCGGCGAGGGCGAGCGCGTGCTTTTCCTCGGCGCCGAGGCGGGCTTCGCCCTGCCGGAGGGCTTCGCCGCCTCGCTGAACGCCGTACAGGGCTTCCGATCGCTGTACCGGCAGCTGCTCTCCCAGCGCATCGAAACCACGCCTGAGATCGAAGGCGAGGACTATGATGCGGCACTCGTCCTCTGCAACAAGCACAAGGGCGAGAACGAGGCCAACATCGCCGCCGCGCTTCAGCGCGTGAAGGTGGGCGGCCTGATCGTTATCGCCGGCGGCAAGGAGGATGGCATCCAGTCGCTTCGCAAGCGCATGGAAGGCTTCGGTCTTGAGATCGAGCACATGCCGAAGTATCACGGCGTAGCGCTCTGGTTTGGCCGCCCGGCCGATATCAGCGAGATCGTCGGCAAGTTTGCCAAGCCGCCCGTGCGCGTCGATGGCCGCTTCCTGGCTGCAGCCGGCATGTTCTCCCACGACCGTATCGACGATGGTTCCGAGCTGCTTGCTTCACGTCTTCCTGCCGATTTCACCGGTGACGTCGCCGATTTCGGCGCCGGTTGGGGCTATCTCTCGATCGAACTGGCAGAGCGGTCTCCCGGTGTCAGCCGCCTTGACCTATACGAGGCCAACCACGCCGCTCTGGAAGCGGCAAAGGCCAATCTGGAGGAGAACTGCCCCGACGTGCCTGCGCGCTTCTTCTGGCACGATCTGGCCGGCGAACCGGTCAAGGACAAGTACGATCTCGTCATCATGAATCCGCCCTTCCACGAAGGCCATGCGGCGGAACCCTCGCTCGGCCAGGCGATGATCAAGACGGCCGCGTCGGCGCTGCGCGGCGGCGGTCGCCTGCTGCTGGTCGCCAATCGCGGCTTGCCTTACGAGCCGGTGCTGGCTGCGAACTTCAAGGAGAGCGGCGAGACCTGCCGCAACGCTCGTTTCAAGGTTCTCTGGGCGAAGAAATAGGATCCGGCGCCCTTGTCGGAGTCTATGGCAATGATCGTGCTGGGAGCCGTTGTTGCAGGTTTCGTTCAAGGGCTCTCAGGCTTCGCTTTCGGTCTCGTAGCCATGTCCTTCTGGGCATGGACTATTGAGCCCCAACTAGCTGCAGTGCTCGTCGTCTTTGGCGCGCTCACCGGCCAGGTCACTGGGATGATATCTGTCCGGCGCGGCTTCAATCTGAAGGTCTTCTTACCGTTTCTTCTGGGTGGTATGGCCGGCATACCTATAGGCGTGGCGCTTTTGCCATCACTCGAAACACATCTTTTCAAGACCATCCTTGGGGTGCTGCTGATTATCTGGTGTCCGGTGATGCTGTTTGCGCGTCAGATTCCGCCGATCCGCGTCGGCGGAAAAATCGCCGATAGCGCCGTTGGCGTGATCGGTGGCATCATGGCTGGGATCGGCGGGTTCTCCGGCCCTATACCAACGCTTTGGTGCACTCTGCGGCAAATGGAAAAGGACGAGCAACGTGCCGTTATCCAGAACTTCAATCTGGCGGCTCTTGCTTTCACTATGGCAACTTATCTGAGCATGGGAATGGTGACCGCAAAAATGCTACCGATGTTTGCCATCGTGGCAGCGGCGATGTTGCTCCCGACAATTCTTGGGGCTCGATTTTATCTGCGGATTAGCGAGGCGACATTTCGAAAAATCGTTCTCGGACTACTGACAGTGTCGGGAGCGGGGATGATCGCTTCGGAGATGCCGAGTTTTCTCAGCGGTCACGCCGCCGCCCGCATTGTCGACTCTCAGAGATAAAAAAAGCGGCCAGTGGCCGCTTTTTGTCTTATTCCACGTCTGCCTTGCGTAGCGCATCAAGCGCCGGCATCGAGGTGATGTTGAACCCGGCATCGACGAAGTGGATTTCGCCGGTCACGCCTGCCGCCATGTCGGAGAGCAGGTAGAGGGCCGAGTTGCCGACGTGATCGATGGTCACGGTCTTGCGCAGCGGCGAGTTTTGCTGGTTCCACGACAGGATGGCGCGAGCATCGGAAATGCCGGCGCCGGCAAGCGTGCGGATCGGGCCGGCTGAGATCGCGTTGACGCGAATGCCACGCGGGCCGTAATCGGCGGCCAGATAGCGCACGGAGGCCTCGAGTGCGGCCTTGGCAACGCCCATGACGTTGTAGTTCGGAATGACACGCGTCGAGCCGTTATAGGTCAGCGTCAGCATCGAGCCGCCATCGGTCATCAGCGGCGCCAGGCGCTTGGCGATCTCGGTGAACGAGAAGCAGGAGATGACCATTGTGCGGCTGAAATTGTCGCGCGTGGTGTCGGCGTAGAGGCCCTTCAGCTCATTCTTGTCGGAGAAGCCGATGGCATGTACGACGAAATCGAGCGTGCCCCAGCGTTCCTTGATGGCTTCAACTGTCGCGTCGACCGAAGCAATGTCCTCGACGTCGCATGGCAGAACGAATTCGGATCCGACTTCAGCTGCGAGCGGCTTGACCCGCTTGCCGAGTGCATCGCCCTGATAGGTAAAGGCAAGCTCTGCACCCTGTGCTGCCAGCGCCTTCGAAATTCCCCAGGCGATGGAATGGTTGTTCGCAACGCCCATGATAAGCCCGCGCTTACCCTGCATGATTCCCGTCATATTGTTATCCGTTGTAGCGCTGGAAGACGAGCGTGGCGTTGGTGCCGCCGAAGCCGAAGGAGTTGGAGAGCGCGATGTCGATCTTTGCATCGTCGATACGCTTGCGAACGATCGGCACGCCGTCGAACTCAGGGTCGAGCTCGGTGATATGGGCGCTTTCGCCGATGAAGCCGGCCTGCATCATGAGCAGCGAGTAGATCGATTCCTGCACGCCGGCAGCGCCCAGCGAGTGGCCGGTCAGCGACTTGGTGGACTGGATGTGCGGGATCTTGTTACCGAACACTTCGCGGATCGCACCGATTTCCTTGCTGTCGCCGACAGGCGTCGAGGTGCCATGCGTGTTGACGTAATCCACATCGCCCTTCACCGTCGAGAGCGCCTGGCGCATGCAGCGGATAGCGCCTTCGCCTGACGGAGCGACCATGTCGTAGCCGTCGGAAGTCGCGCCGTAGCCGACGATTTCGGCGTAGATTTTGGCGCCGCGAGCCTTGGCGTGCTCAAGCTCTTCGAGAACCAGAACGCCGGCGCCGCCAGCGATGACGAAGCCGTCGCGGCTCGCGTCATAGGCGCGCGATGCAGTCTCGGGCGTGTCGTTGTACTTTGACGACATGGCGCCCATAGCGTCGAACAGGTTCGACATCGTCCAGTCGAGATCCTCGTGGCCGCCGGCGAACATGATGTCCTGCTTGCCCCACTGGATCATTTCTGCGGCGTTGCCGATGCAGTGCGCCGAGGTCGAGCAGGCCGACGAGATCGAGTAGTTGACGCCGTGGATCTTGAACCAGGTGGCGAGCGTGGCGGACGCCGTCGAAGACATCGCCTTCGGCACGGCGAACGGGCCGATGCGCTTCGGGCTGTTGTTCTTGATGGTGATCTCGGCGGCTTCGATCAGCGTGCGGGTCGAAGGACCACCCGAGCCCATGATGATGCCGGTGCGCTCGTTCTCGCTGTAGTCCTTTTCCTCAAGACCGGAATCGGCGAGCGCCTGCTTCATCGCGACGTGGTTCCAGGCGCCGCCCTGGGAAAGGAAGCGCATGGCGCGGCGATCGACCAGATCCGTCGGATCGAGCGAAGGGCGGCCCCACACCTGGCACTTGAAGCCGTGTTCGGCAAAATCGTTGGAGAAGGAAATGCCGGACTTGGCATCGCGCAGCGACGCAGTGACCTCGGCGGCATCATTGCCGATCGAGGAGACAACACCCAGACCCGTAACAACTACCCGTCTCATGTGTTTCGACCTTTTCGTTTTTTTCTAACTTGGAAACCGGGCAGGGTGCCCGGTGCAATCAGGCTTCTTTGTCCTTGGACAGGCCGACGCGCAGGTCGGTTGCCTGGTAGATGGTCTCGCCGTCCGCCTTCAGCCAGCCGTCGGCAGTGCCGAGAACCAGGCGGCCACGCATGACGCGCTTGAAATCGATGCCGTACTCGAGCAGCTTCGTGGTCGGGCGGATCATGCCCTTGAACTTCACTTCACCGGTCGAAAGAGCCATGCCGCGACCCGGCTCGCCCAGCCAGCCGAGGAAAAAGCCGGTCAGCTGCCACATACCATCGAGGCCGAGGCAGCCCGGCATGATCGGGTTGCCCTGGAAGTGGCAGGGGAAATACCAGTCGTCGGGCTTCACATCGTACTCGGCGCGGATATAGCCCTTGTCGAAGGCACCGCCCGTTTCGGAAATGTCGGTAATGCGATGAACCATCAACATCGGCGGGAGGGGAAGCTGTGCGTTACCCGGGCCGAACAGTTCGCCGCGGCCGCAGGCCAGAATTTCCTCATAGTTGAAGCTGGATTGTTTCGTCGCCATGAAAACTCTAATTCCCCCCGCAACTTTGCCGATGGATGTGAACGTTTAGTCCAAGTTCGGCGGAAAATGAAGCATAAGCATGACTGAGCTTCACCCACGTCCAAGGACCGGCTGCGCGCCTTATTTGGTGGTCGCATACAGGAAGGCCAAGCCCCCGGCCAGCACTAATTGCGCCAAAAGCCCGATTTTGCGGCGCTTTCACTCTCTTTGTCCCCATTGAAACTATTGAAACGCTTTTGCGCAAAAGTTATATGGCTAATGAAACCTGATTGCTTGACGCTAGATTAACCCGGAGTTCGTTGGATGGTGGCAGAAGCCCCGCTTACCATTGAGGCACGGCTGAGACATGCCGGCCTTCGTCCGACGCGCCAGCGCGTAGCGCTTGGCGACCTCCTTTTCGCCAAGGGCGATCGACACCTGACGGTCGAAGAACTCCACGAAGAGGCCGTGCACGCGGGCGTGCCGGTATCGCTGGCGACCGTCTACAACACGCTGCATCAGTTCACCGAAGCCGGGATGATCCGCGTTCTCGCTGTCGAAAGCGCCAAGACCTATTTCGACACCAACGTCTCCGACCACCACCATTTCTTCATCGAAGGCCAGAACGACGTGCTCGACATTCCGGTCAGCAACCTGACGATCGGCAATCTGCCGGAGCCTCCGGAAGGCATGGAAATCGCCCATGTCGACGTGGTGATCCGCCTGCGTGCGAAGCGACGCTGATCTTACATCACATCATCAGGATGCCGCCCGGGCTTTGTCTTGTAGGTTGGAAACGTCCAGCCGAAGTACAGAGCGCCGCCACGCACCGAAAATGCCGCGGCGACACCGATTGCCGAAGCGAGATGAAGCGGTAGACCGAAAGAATTCGTCACGGTGAAGAGCCCGGCGCCGACGAGCGCTGCGGTGATGTAGATTTCCGGGCGCAGCAGAACCGATGGCTCGTTGGCCAGAAGATCGCGCAAGACGCCGCCGAAGGTTGCCGTCAGGGTCCCGGTGACGATGCCGATCGTTGGTGAGCCCGTGGCAGCGAGGCCCTTTGCTGCCCCCATCACGCAATAGGCCGAAAGTCCGACGGCATCGAGCCATATCAGCAGCCGATACCGCGATTCGACCAGATGGGCGGTAAAGAATACCAGAATGCCGACCGCGCAGCAGATCACGATATAGGCCGGATTGAGCACCCAGAACACCGGTACGCGGCCGAGCACGATATCGCGCACCGTGCCGCCGCCCGTCCCGGTGACGACGGCAAAGAACAGGAAGCCGATCAGATCGAGCTGCTTGCGGGATGCCGCGAGCGCGCCCGTTGCCGCGAAAAGCGCGACGCCGGCATAATCCAGATAGACGAACAGCGGCATGCGGTGCTCCAGGGCCGACGCTTAGATCTTGCAAAATGAACACGGCGGCAAGGGCGGCGCAAGGCGGATCATGCAAACTGCGCGGCCAACAGCGTCCTTATCCGACCAAAAGAGAAGCCCCGTGAAAACGCTCCTGATTGCCCTGAACATTGCCGCGTTGCTCTGCGTCCCGGTTGCGGCCTTCGCCCAGCAGGATCTGATCTCCGATCCGGAGGTGTACGAGAAGAAGCATTTTCAGGAGCAGTGCACCAAGGCGGAGTTCTCCGATAGCTTCGTCACGCGCCAGGACATCAATAACGACGGCCTGATCGATGCCGTCGTCAACGAAGGCGAACTCACCTGCGACGGCGAAAAAGGCCCGCAATGCAATGAGGACGGCTGCACCTACAATTTCTATCTTCAGGTCGCCGAAGGCGGCTACTTCATGATCGCCACCGCGCAGATCTACGGCTACGATTTCCAGAAGCGCTTCGGAAACATGGTGCTGGCGATGAAAATGCATCCGCGCTTCTGCGATCGCCCCGACGCCGACAAGGACAAGGAGCCTTGCATCGTCACGACGCGCGTGCGCGGCACCAAGTTCGTTACGATCTCCAAGAAGTAACCGGTTCAGCCGGGATAAAGCTCGGACGTTCGGTCGGCGAAATAATAGCCGACGAGACCGAACCATTCGCGAATGGCTGTTGCAAGGTTCTGGGCGTTGCGGCTCGGCTGCGTGAAGTCGATGCCGAGGCCCTCGTGCCCGTCGGTGCGGTAGTCCGTCGGCCAGGGGACGACGTCGATCGCCTGCTTGCGGAAGATGCCGACCGAACGCGGCATGTGATAGCCCGACGTGATCAGCAGGCAGTTCGACAAGCCCTGGCTTGCGAGAAGATCCTTGGTGTTGACGGCGTTCTCGAATGTCGTGCGCGATGTCTTCTCTTCCAGCAACCTTTCCTTCGGCACGCCGAAAAGCGGGAAGAAGCGCGCCGAAATGACCGCATCGCCTTCGTAAATGCCCGACAGGGAGCCGTCGCCACCCGAAATCAGGATCTGCGCCTGCGGATACTTCTGCGCCAATCGAAGCGCCTCGATGAAACGATCGCCGCCAGCGTTGAGTTCGATCCCGTGGCGGGCCGTGTTCACCTCGTTCTCGAATGCACCGCCGAGCACGATCATGCATTGCAGACTGTCTGGGTCCTGCGGCTTCGGGAAGCGATCCTCCAGGTTCTGCAGCAGATAGTTGCCGACGGTCGTGTAGAGCGTCACGAACAAGATCAGGGCCGCAAGGGTCGAAGAGGCGAGGCTGGTCGCACGCCAGCGGAAAAGGCCGGTGATCAGGGCAAGCGCGACGAAAAGGAAAGCGAGCGACATAGGTTGCCCGAATACCCAGACGAGTTTTGAGAAGAGAAACAAGAACGAATCCTTTCCACTATTGCGCGATGCCCTCTATCTGATTCGATTGGGCTTTATTGTGATAGCCGATTGGGGGAAGGCGTCGAGCGCTGGCTATTGCCGAACCGGCGCTGGACGCGCTTCGGGATGAGCAGGACGGCGAACGCGATCATCATGGCAAAAACGGCAATTAGCCAGAACGCCGCCGAGCCGGCGGTCCGTGTCAGCCAGGTTCCAGCGACGGCGCCAGCAAACATGCCCGCCCACGGCACGATCTGAATCGTCCAATCCAGCCGCCTGTCGCCGACGATCCAACGTCCGATGCCTCTTCCAAAGCGCGAAAGCGCCCCGGTCACGTAAGTCAACCCGATCGGAAGCCCCTCGATCTGCTCGACCGCGGCGTTTACCATCCCCATCGAGATCACGACCAGATAGAAGCGCGGCATTGCCAGGTTCTCGGCCGTCATGATGGAGGCCGCCACGAGCACGATGCTGACGCACGAGAGCACGACGAAGGTGCGCCGCTCCGAGAAGTGCGCGATCACGATACCGGCCGCGTTGCCAAGCACGAAAACCAGGATTGCCGAGAGCAGAACGGCGGCATGCCGCAGGTTGCCGTCTCCAAGCGACAGGGCGGCACGCGTGGTATTGCCCGTCATGAAGGAAACGAAGTCGCCCGTCAGCGCAAGCCCCGTGGCATCCGTCATGCCTGCCAGGAACGAGATTGCAGCGGCGAGCACGAGCCCCGCCGCGGTTCTGCGCGTCCGAATGATGCGTCGTCGTCTTTGTCGTGTCATCGGCGGGAACCCGATCCACCGGACAACCCGGCCTGCTACCGGCATAGCCTGCGTTGCTAAAGAATTCGCAAAGGCGTTCGACAATATGCGCGCTGACATAGCAAGGTTATAGGACTAAAACTATGCGCTCGCAGAGTGACTGGCGGGGCCATTTAGCCTTTTGATACAGAGACATCGTAGGTAACATCGTACCTTCCCAGCTCAACAAAGCGCTGGAGGATTTTGAGCGAAAGCGCATATGTAAATGCTGCGATATCGTACGGCGCTGTGTTTGAATGTTTGACACCGTTGAAACCAAACAAGTTTCGGCTATCAAATGAGAACGGTAGCGACACGTTACCGTGAAGGAGCGCATTTCGGTACTTGTAAAGTTCACGAAATTTACCAACAATTTGGTCGTGGTTTTCATCTAACAAAGCGCGCAGTCGCAATTCCAAAGCCCCGCTATTTGCCTTGTCTGAGGTTGTCGAAAGCATCGCCTCAATCGAGGCCAACGACCACATGAAAGCAACCAGCGGATTTTGCGAGGATCTAAAGCTTTGAGAAATGTAGCTCAAGCCCTTCATGAATTGCGACTTTGGTTCTTCGGCGATCTCTTTCGGCTTCGCCAACAGGAAGTCAAACACGGTTCTCGGAGATAGTTTCCGCATTGCAACGTCGGACGCAAAGGATGCACGGGGGCCCAGACCCATTTTGAACCCTCCCGATGTCGCTGTGTCGGGTCCATTGTGCGAGACAACGCGGTGGGTCGAGACACCTAGCGGATCAGCCAGGTGTGCAGCCACCAAGATTGTGTATGCCTTTAGCTCGAAATCCCGAATTAGCTCGCCATGAAACATCGTGCCTTTGGAACGACGGACGGCCTGTGCGACGTTAATTCTCTTGTAGCGGTCATCCGCCTTGATTTGAGCGATTATAAGCTCGCGGGCTCGCTCAGAGTACGTCGCAACTAGTTTGCGATCTAAGGTGATTTGGAAAACCAGAACCTTCGTAGTGTCTGTTATTGTATCGATGTTTGGAGCAAGCTTCCTAAGGTAGCTGCCTTCGCGCTGTTCAATGGTGAGGGTGGAATGAGGCGCGTGATCCATTGCGACCTGTCCGCTCATGCCGAGAACCGGCCCCCAATCAGAAAAGTCCTCCTGCCGCCCGAAAATCTTCTGCGACAAGGCAATGAACTCATACTTTTCGTTCAGCAAAGTCTTCATCGTACCAATGCGTGATAGAGATTTATAAAACTTGGTCTGAAAGGTTGGTCAGAATTGGTCTTAACTCGTTCGGAAAGCCATCCATAAGGGCTTTATAATATTATCGAATCTGGAAATATGGAAAAATTTGGTGGAGCTAAGCGGGATCGAACCGCTGACCTCTTGCATGCCATGCAAGCGCTCTCCCAGCTGAGCTATAGCCCCATCAAGGCGGTCCGGCTAGGCCGGTCCTGGGATGCTTCGCGAAGCGCTTGCCTCGCGGAGTGGCGGCTTATTACTTCCGGTTTTTGGAGATAGCAAGCCAAAAAGATCGGCCCGGCGAATTTTTCTCGTCCGGGCCGACACTTAATTCGATCAGACTTCGTCTTCGTCGCCCGTCACGCCGATGATGTCGCTCATGTCGTCATCATCGTCGTCTTCGTCGGCTTCGAGGAAGGTGTCGTCGTCGTCGCCTTCGATCTCTACGTCGTCATCGCCCATGTCAGGGATGTCGTCGCCGGATGCGCCTTCATCGGCGTCCTCGAGCGAAACCATTTCGACTTCCGTGTTCTCGGTATCGACTTCCGTCACCTCGTCTTCGTCCTGAGCGGCTTCCGCTGCGGCTGCAGCCGAGGTTTCTTCGAAGAAGGACAAGGGATAGGACTTGCCGGTGTAAGGGGAAACAATCGGATCGCGGTTCAGGTCGTAGAACTTCTTGCCGGTTTCCGGATCGGTACGCTTCGTTCCAAGTTCAGCTTTCGCCACTGTAAGCCTCGTGAGAATGGCCGAATCAAGATTCGGCAAATGCCGTGAAAACCGGCGTTCTATTCGGAATTTATAAGCCGGTCCCCATAATCGTTGCAGCCCGGCATGTCAAAGCCAAACTTTATGCATCGCTGATGCGCGGCGCGGCCATTTGTGATAGTGACCCGCCCATTGTTCATTTGCAGGGCACGTCGGCGGGGCGCCGGCTGCCGAAATGGGTCCACGACGATGTACCAGCCGCCGCATTTTCGCGAAGACGATCTTGGCGTCCAGCATGCCCTTATCCGCGCCCATCCGCTGAGCCTTTTGATAACGGCCGGCGCTTCGGGATTGATGGCCAACGCGGTTCCCGTTCATCTCGATCCCACAGCATCCGAGAAGGGGACCTTGCGCCTCCATCTCGCCAAGGCCAATTCGCAGTGGCGCGACATCGAGGCCGGCACCGAGGTGCTTGCCGTGTTCCAGGGCGCCGATGCCTATATCACCCCATCCTGGTATCAGACCAAGCAGGAAACCGGGAAGGTGGTGCCGACCTGGAACTACGCGATCGTGCAGGCGCGCGGAAAGGGCCGCGTCATCGACGATCCGGCCTGGCTTCTGCAGCAGATCAATGCGCTCACGGCGCAGCAGGAAGAGCCGCGCGACAGGCCGTGGGCCGTCGTTGACGCGCCCGACGATTTCATTCGCGCGCAGATAAAGGGCATCATCGGCGTCGAGATCGACATTGCCGCGATCGAGGGAAAATGGAAGGTAAGTCAGAACCGACCGGTCGCCGATCGGCAGGGCGTGGCGGCCGGCCTGGATCATGAAGCAGGTCAGGCCGATATGATCGATCTTGTCCGCCGCTATGGCGGACTGACGGAGAAATGAACAGGTAGATGAATTCCAGACACTTCACGATTGCCATCGACGGTCCGGCTGCGGCAGGCAAGGGAACGCTTTCGCGCCGTATCGCCGAAACCTATGGCTTCCACCATCTCGATACCGGCCTCACCTACCGCGCGACGGCGAAGGCCTTGCTCGATGCCGGCGAAACGCTCGATGACGAGAAGGTCGCGGAAAAGATGGCCCGCGAGGTTGAATTGGCCGGGCTCGATCGCGATATTCTTTCGAAGCATGAGATCGGCGAGGCTGCCTCGAAGATTGCCGTTATGCCTTCCGTGCGTCGTGCATTGGTCGAGGCGCAGCGCCGGTTTTCGGAAAAGACGCCGGGAACCGTACTCGACGGTCGCGACATCGGCACCGTTGTCTGCCCGCAGGCGCCCGTGAAGCTTTACGTGACGGCCAGTCCCGAAGTCAGGGCGAAGCGCCGGTACGACGAAATAACAGGCAAGGGCGAAGCTGCCGATTTCGACGCCATTTTTGAAGACGTGAAGCGGCGCGACGAACGGGACATGGGAAGGGCTGACAGCCCTTTGAAACCAGCTGGTGACGCGCACTTGCTTGATACGTCGGAAATGAGTATAGAGGCCGCGTTTCAAGCTGCGAAATCGATCATCGATGCGGCTTTGAGCCGAAATACGTGAATTCGAGCGATTTGCCCGGGCCCTGCCTGGGTCGCTTTTGAAGACTAAGCCTGAAATTCCGTCCAAGCGCCGGATTGCTTCCCGATGAGGAGGCGGACTGGGTTCAGGCCCGTTCAACACGAACCAACCGGCGCATACATATCCGGATTCGGATATGCAGGAGATTACATGTCAGTAGCTACTCCCTCTCGCGAAGATTTCGCGGCCCTTCTGGAAGAGTCCTTTGCCAAGCACGACCTGGCCGAAGGCTACGTCACCAAGGGCATCGTAACGGCAATCGAGAAGGACTCCGCCGTTGTTGACGTTGGCCTCAAGGTCGAAGGTCGCATCGCTCTCAAGGAATTCGGCGCCAAGGCCAAGGACGGCACGCTCAAGGTCGGCGACGAAGTCGAAGTTTACGTTGAGCGCATCGAAAACGCTCTCGGCGAAGCTGTTCTGTCGCGCGAAAAGGCTCGCCGCGAAGAGAGCTGGGTCAAGCTCGAAGCCAAGTTCGAAGCTGGCGAGCGCGTTGAAGGCGTTATCTTCAACCAGGTCAAGGGCGGCTTCACTGTTGACCTCGACGGCGCGATTGCCTTCCTGCCGCGTTCGCAGGTCGACATCCGTCCGATCCGCGACGTTACCCCGCTGATGCACAACCCGCAGCCCTTCGAAATCCTCAAGATGGACAAGCGCCGCGGCAACATCGTCGTATCGCGTCGTACGGTTCTGGAAGAATCCCGTGCCGAGCAGCGTTCTGAAATCGTTCAGAACCTCGAAGAAGGCCAGGTTGTTGACGGCGTCGTCAAGAACATCACCGATTACGGTGCGTTCGTTGATCTCGGCGGCATCGACGGCCTGCTGCACGTCACCGACATGGCATGGCGCCGTGTGAACCATCCGTCGGAAATCCTGTCCATCGGCCAGCAGGTCAAGGTTCAGATCATCCGCATCAACCAGGAAACCCACCGCATCTCGCTCGGCATGAAGCAGCTCGAGTCGGATCCGTGGGATGGCATCCAGGCCAAGTACCCGGAAGGCAAGAAGATTTCCGGTACCGTCACGAACATCACCGACTACGGTGCGTTCGTCGAGCTGGAGCCGGGCATCGAAGGTCTGATCCACATCTCGGAAATGTCCTGGACCAAGAAGAACGTACACCCCGGCAAGATCCTGTCCACGAGCCAGGAAGTCGAAGTCGTCGTTCTCGAAGTCGATCCGTCCAAGCGTCGTATTTCGCTCGGCCTCAAGCAGACCCTGGAAAATCCGTGGGCGGCATTCGCTCGCAACCATCCGGCCGGCACTGAAGTCGAAGGCGAAGTCAAGAACAAGACCGAATTCGGCCTGTTCATCGGCCTCGACGGCGATGTTGACGGCATGGTTCACCTGTCGGATCTCGACTGGAACCGTCCGGGCGAACAGGTCATCGAAGAGTTCAACAAGGGCGACGTCGTCAAGGCTGTTGTTCTCGACGTTGACGTCGAAAAGGAACGCATCTCGCTCGGCATCAAGCAGCTCGGCAAGGATGCAGTCGGCGACGCCGCTGCCTCTGGCGACCTGCGCAAGAATGCAGTCGTTTCCTGCGAAATCACCGCAGTCAACGATGGCGGCATCGAAGTGAAGCTCGTCGAGCACGAAGACATCACCTCGTTCATCCGCCGTGCAGACCTCGCACGCGACCGCGACGATCAGCGCCCTGAGCGTTTCTCGGTTGGCCAGGTTGTTGACGCCCGCGTCACCAACTTCTCCAAGAAGGACCGCAAGATCATGCTGTCCATCAAGGCTCTGGAAATCGCAGAAGAGAAGGAAGCTGTTGCTCAGTTCGGTTCGTCCGACTCTGGCGCTTCGCTCGGCGACATCCTCGGCGCGGCTCTGAAGAACCGCGGCGGCGAATAATCGTCAGCCTCAGGCTTGAAGAATGAAGAAACCCGCCGGAGCGATCCGGCGGGTTTCTTTCACTTCAGGAAGTAATGCAGAACATCTATTCCCAGCCGGCCATGCGCCGATAAAGCGCGTAGGCTTCCTCGGTCTGCTGAGGCATGGCGAGCCCGGGCGCTGCAAGGGGCGGGACGCTGCTGGAGCCAAGCTTTTCGTCCGCGCTCGCCGCTTCCGAATTTTCCGCCATCACTACGGCTTCCGGCTCGGGTTGGCCCTCCTCATCAGGCGCTTCCTCTTCATCCTCGGAAGGCATGCCGCCGTCGTGATCTTCCCGGTTCATGGAGTGGGAGCCGCCGTCTTCGATCTCGTCCTTGGCAAAATCGTAAGAGCGAGGCGCATACGGAACGCCCTCGACAATCCTCATCAGAATGGGCGCATAGGCTGCCTCGACGGCATCCGGAACGTCATGCTGCTCGACTTGCTCCTGTGCCTGGCGAACAGCGGCGTCCGTCAAGGCCGCAGCCGGCTGCGGATTGACCAGCGTCGACTGGCGAGCAGCACTCTGTGCAAGTGTTTGAACCGGCAGCTCCACCGGATCGTCGGGTAGATCGGTGGCAAGCGCATCCCCTGCGAGCACATCGATCTCAACCGGTGAGCCATCCGCGGCATCAAGCAGCGTGTCGGTTTCCTGATCGCGTATGATCGCGACGATCAGGTCGGTGGTTTCCTCGGTGATCGATGCGGGAATGCCGGGCCATATTTTTGGAATGACAGGGTCCGCCTTGGTGCCTGTGCGGCTGGCGGCGACATCTGGTGCCGCGATAGCAACGTCCTCACCGACACTGCCGGGCGTGCTCATTTCCGTTTCGGTGCGGGCTGCTGTCGGGATCTGTTCGTCGTCAGGCAGATCGACAATCGCTTCCGGCTGAACCACGGGAGCGTCTGCCGCCTCCAGGATCACGGCCGATTGTTGCGGAACGGGTGTGGCCTGGTGAGGCTGCTCTGCTTCGGATGCCGGTCGGCCGGTCACGGATGCAGCCGCCGGGGCCGATGGCTCCATATCGTCAGGCGAGGCGTTGGAGAGGGTCTCCCGCTGAAGGTTGATTTCGGGCTTCTGCTCCTGCCGCAAGGGCGAAGCATCATTCTGTCGATACGAACGGACGACAGCGCCGGTCGCGAGATCGCGATCCTTGTATCGCATGCTCTCCAGATAGGCGGTTATGCGCGCAGCTTCCGGCCCGGCCGGATTTTTGAGCGCTTCCGCCAGCAGTCGAAGCGGCACGGCATGGCCCTGCGCTGCCAGCTGGCGCTCCAGCTGCTCGATCTTCGCAGGGGGCAACTTCTGAATTGCTGAGGCAAGACGTGAGGCGAAGGCGAGATCTGTTTCATCGTCACCGCGGGGCTGCGAGAGTGCGTCGCCTGCGGCCTTCAGGACGTCGAGAAGGGCTTCCACCATCCGGGCGCGCACGGCCAGCAGCAATATGTTGAGCTTGCCCGCGATCGTCGAATTCAGGTCGGAGCTCTGTACCTGATGGACAGGGGGAACGGCATCCACGACGCGGATCGTGCCATTGGCGGCAATGGCAACCGACGGGCTCTGGGATGAAAAGCTTGCATTTGACGCTGCACGAACCGGAGTCAACATGGCATGCTCCTCTTTCGTAAAGTGCGATGAAAGCAGGTTACAGGACAGCCGCGCTCATCCGGCTCTCTGCATTCACTGGCAGCTCCTCCTGCCTGCTTGACGCCTTCATCGCGCCGACGAATGCATAAAAATTAATAAGTATCCTAGCGAAACGACGTTAAGAAAAAACTAATGGCCGGCGCATGGGTGACCGTGGCCGGCTTGGCTGAAGCGGCAATGCCGTTTCTTAGCTGTGTGCGAAGATGTCGGTCTCTTCCCAGCCGAGCAGGTCGAGCTTGGCTCGTGTCGGAAGAAACTCGAAGCAGGCTGTCGCATGGTCCATGCGACCGTCGCGCAGCAGGCGCTCGGTCAGTTTCGCCCGCAGCGCATGCAGGTAAAGTACGTCGGAGGCGGCATATTCCAGCTGCGCCTGCGACAGCGTTGCCGCCGCCCAGTCGGACGACTGCTGCGCCTTGGAAATGTCGACCTCGAGCATTTCCTTGAGATTGTCCTTCAGTCCATGGCGGTCGGTGTAGGTGCGGCAAAGGCGCGAGGCGATCTTGGTGCAGAAGACCGGCTGTGCCGTGACGCCGAACGTGTGAAACAGAACGGCAATGTCGAAGCGGCCATAGTGAAAGATCTTCTGCCGGGCGGGATCGGCCAACATGGCGACGAGATTCGGCGCATCCTTCTGACCGGCGGCAATGCGGATCACATCGGCAGAACCGTCGCCGCAGGAAAGCTGCACGACGCAAAGCCTGTCGCGACGCGGCACCAGGCCGAGCGTCTCGGTGTCGATGGCGATGGCTCCGGTGTAGCGCGCGGCATCCGCCGCGGAGATATCACCTTCATGGTAACGTATGGTGGCTGCCATCGATCTTGTCTCTCACTCAAACTGCTGCTTCTGGCGCTATAGCGCAAAGCCGGCGCAGACGATACCGACAAGGCTCAGAATGTCGGCGGTGTATTGATCCAGATGAGGATAGTTTCGCCGTCGTGGCGGTTGCGCCAGGAATGGTAGCGGCGGCTTTCGAAGTAGAGCGAGTCGCCCGGTCCGAGGTCGAAGAACTGGTCGGAATCGAGCACCAGTTCAAGCCGGCCGGAGAGAACATGCATGAACTCCTCGCCTTCATGTCGATAGGCGCCTTCGCTTGCGGCGCCGGGCGCAAGCACGAAACGGTGGCAATCCATCATCGTGCGGCCCTCGGCCAGAAGCTGGACAGTGACGCCGGGCGTCGTTTCCGGCCATGTCCGCCAGGCGCCGGCGCGGATGACCTCGGCCACATCGTCACGCTCCTCGCCCGAGAGACGGGAAACGGTCGTGTCGTAATACTCGGCGAGGTCGTGCAGCGTCTTGAAACTCACGCCTTGCGAAGTCCGCTCGAGCGTCGAGAGAGTGGAGGCAGCAATGCCAACATCACCGGCAACCTGATCGAGCGTCTTTCCAGCCCCATGGCGTAGGCTACGCAGGCGCCGGCCAAGATCCGACGTATCCGCCGGGTCGGAGGTCTCGGAGGGCTCTTCGCTCTCCAATGCCTCGCGAATGGCCGCTGGATTGAGTCCGCGCTCGGTTCGATACCAGGCTATCTTCTTTATCCGCGCAACATCGTCTGCGCTGTATTGCCGGTGCCCGGTTTCCGACCGATCGGGCACGACAAGCCCCTGGCTTTCCCACAGGCGCAGGGTGGATGCGGAAACGCCCGCCGATTTTGCCGCCTCCGCTACCTTGTAGCGCACGGGCGTCCCATTGTTCATAAGCCAAAAATTCCCGGTTCGTTCGTCATCATGGGTCGATTTCGACCTTCTTACTCAAGCCGACCATCGCTGAAAACGTCGGCCGATTGAAGCGGAAAATGCCGCTTGCTTTCTTGCAGGAAAAATGTAGGAGTTTTGTAAATATCTTGCAGAAGTTATGCAAGATAGTTTCAATCAATCCAGAGCGCAGGAACGCACCGATGACCGCGACCACCCTCACAGACCGGAAGAATGCCGCCATCTCCCGTGGCGTCGGCATGACCACGCAGATTTATGCCGACCGCGCGGAGAATGCCGAGATCTGGGACAAGGAAGGTCGCCGTTACATCGATTTCGCGGCCGGTATCGCCGTTCTCAACACTGGGCATCGCCACCCGCGCGTGATCGCTGCCGTCAAGGAGCAGCTCGATCACTTCACTCACACCTGCCACCAGGTCGTTCCCTACGAAAACTACGTGCACCTCGCCGAGCGCTTGAATGCGCTGACACCAGGCAATTTCGAGAAGAAGACGATCTTCGTCACGACGGGTGCCGAAGCCGTTGAGAACGCGGTAAAGATCGCTCGCGCCGCCACCGGCCGCTCCGCCGTCATCGCTTTCGGCGGCGGCTTCCATGGCCGTACCTTCATGGGCATGGCGCTGACAGGCAAGGTCGTGCCTTACAAGGTTGGCTTCGGTGCGATGCCGGGCGATGTGTTCCATGTGCCGTTCCCGGTCGAGCTTCATGGCGTGACGCCGGATCAGTCGCTGGCCGCGCTGAAGAAGCTGTTTGCCGCCGATGTCGATCCGCAGCGCGTCGCCGCCATCATCATCGAGCCGGTTCAGGGCGAGGGCGGTTTCTACTCGGTGCCGGTTTCCTTCATGAAGGCCTTGCGCGAGCTCTGCGACCAGCATGGCATCCTGCTCATCGCCGATGAAGTCCAGACCGGCTTTGCTCGTACAGGCAAGCTGTTCGCAATGGATCACCATGAGGTCGCCCCCGACCTGATGACCATGGCAAAGAGCCTTGCCGGCGGCTTCCCGCTCGCCGCCGTCACGGGTCGTGCAGAGATTATGGATGCGCCGGGACCGGGCGGTCTTGGCGGCACCTATGGCGGCAATCCGCTCGGCATCGCGGCCGCTCACGCCGTTCTTGATGTCATCAAGGACGAAGGTCTCTGCGACCGCGCAAACCAGCTTGGCAGCCGGCTCAAACAGCGCCTCGAATCGCTCCGCGAGAAGGCGCCCGAGATCGTCGACATCCGCGGCCCGGGCTTCATGAACGCCGTCGAGTTCAACGACAAGACGACGAAGCTGCCGAGCGCCGAATTTGCCAACAAGGTTCGCCTGATCGCACTGGAAAAGGGACTGATCCTTTTGACCTGCGGCGTGCACGGAAACGTCATTCGCTTCCTCGCGCCGATCACCATTCAGGACAATGTCTTCGGCGAAGCGCTCGACATTCTGGAAGCATCGATCCTCGAACCAAGCGGCAAGTAAGGCGGCAGCCTTTTTGCCTGGAGTTACATGACATGTCGTTCACGACTGCACTGACAAAACACGTCTCCTTCTCCTCGCCTTTCCTGCGCGATGCAGGTTACATCAACGGCGTCTGGACGGCGGGCAATGCGACGAAGACCTTCGACGTCCTCAATCCGGCAACGGGCGAGGTTCTTGCTTCGCTGCCGGATATGGGCGCTGCCGAAACGCGCGACGCGATCGATGCCGCCTATGCTGCGCAGCCGGCCTGGGCCGCGCGTCCGGCCAAGGATCGCGCCGCGATCCTGCGCAAGTGGTTCGACCTGATGGTTGCCCATGCCGATGAACTGGCGGCGATCCTGACCGCTGAGATGGGCAAGCCCTTCGCAGAGGCTCGCGGCGAGATCCTTTACGCCGCGTCCTATGTCGAATGGTACGCCGAAGAAGCCAAGCGCATCTACGGCGAAACCATTCCTGCGCCGTCGAACGACAAGCGGATGATCGTCATCAAGCAGCCTGTCGGCGTCGTCGGCACCATCACGCCCTGGAATTTCCCGGCCGCGATGATCACCCGCAAGATCGCTCCGGCGCTCGCCGTCGGCTGCACCGTCGTTTCCAAGCCAGCCGAACAGACGCCGCTATCGGCGCTGGCGCTCGCCGTTCTCGCCGAGCAGGCCGGTATTCCGGCCGGCGTCTTCAACGTCATTGTCGGTGAAGATGGTCCTGCGATCGGCAAGGAACTCTGCGGCAACGCCAAGGTGCGCAAGATCAGCTTCACCGGCTCGACCGAGGTTGGACGTATCCTGATGCGCCAATGCTCCGACCAGATCAAGAAGGTCAGCCTCGAGCTCGGCGGCAACGCACCCTTCATCGTCTTTGACGACGCGGATCTCGATGCCGCCGTCGAAGGTGCTCTGGCCTCGAAATACCGCAATGCCGGCCAGACCTGCGTCTGCGCCAATCGTCTCTACGTGCAGTCGGGCGTCTATGATGCCTTCGCCGCCAAGCTCGCTGCAAAGGTGGAGGAAATGTCTGTCGGCGACGGCTTCAAGCCGGGCGTGACTATCGGCCCGTTGATCGATGAGCAGGGGCTGGCGAAGGTCGAAAGCCACGTTGCGGATGCGGTGTCGAAGGGCGCGAGGATCGTTACGGGCGGCAAGCGCGTCGAGGGTGCCGGCACCTTCTTCACGCCGACGGTGCTGACAGGCGTCACCCGCGAAATGAAGGTCGCGCGTGAAGAGACTTTCGGCCCAGTGGCCCCGCTTTTCCGCTTTGATACCGTCGAGGACGTCATCGCGCAGGCCAATGACACCGAATTCGGCCTCGCTGCCTATTTCTTCGCGGGCGATCTGAAGAAGGTTTGGCGTGTCGCCGAAGCGCTGGAATACGGCATGGTTGGTATCAATACCGGCCTGATGTCGACGGAAACGGCGCCTTTCGGTGGCATCAAGCAATCCGGTCTTGGCCGCGAAGGCTCTCGTCACGGCGCCGATGACTATCTCGAGATGAAATATCTCTGCATGGGCAATATCTGATCGCTGGATCGCGCATGTCCCGAAAATCAACGGGATCGCCGGCAGCGGCGATCCCGTTTCATTTTGATCGGTAGAGCCGCCGTTACGCTTCCTGGCCGACCTGCTGCCAATCCGGCAGCGGGAAGACACGGTCGTAAGCCCAGTTGAAGACGAAAGCGTAGACCATGTAAAAGAGCGCGAAGGACACATCCATCATCAGCGCTTGAACGACACTGATGCCAAGATACCAGGCGATCATTGGCAGCAACGCCAGAAGCAGTCCGACCTCGAACATGACGGCATGCAACACGCGGATCGCGACGCTCTTCCGCGTGCCGCCGGTCAGGCGCTGCATCAGGTGGTCGAAGCCGAGATTGTAGATGTAGTTCCAGAGCGTCGCCAGCGTTGCGCCGGCAACGCCGATCACGCCGATGTCGGCCATGGGCATACCAAAGGCCAGCGCACCGAGCGGGGTGACGAGTGCTAGTCCGATAAGTTCGAAGCTGATGGCGTGACGGATACGGTCTGCGGTTTTCCGCATGATTACCCCCATTGGGAATGTTCGGGTCGTCCCGAGTTGATGCCCATAGAGGGGGAGGTCGTCCTCACGACCTTTTAATAGGTATTTCGGCTGCCGAAAACAAGGGTTGCGGCAGCTCAGTAGTGCGGCGGCCGTGTGATGGCCGGGGCTTCCAGCGCCTGTTCCTCGAGCGACAGGAACCGCTCCGTCAGCCTGTCGAGCTTGGCGCGCGTCTGCTCCATGACCTTCCATTGCTCTGCCAGCTGGTCTGACAGCTCTTCGATCGTCTTTGCCTGGTGGGCAACGATTTCCTCGAGTTTCGTTACGCGGCTTGTCTCGTCGGACATGGAACCTCCTTGCCGCAAGCGGCCAATTTCGTCCGCATCTGAAAAGCGGAAATAGTTCGTGCGGTCAATCATTTCGAGGGGCTGACAGGGGGATTTGTAAAACTGAACCGTTTGGTTACTAAAAGCCCTTGCCGCGTTCCGACTTGTGGGATAGGCCGGTAGCCCTCAGGGAGGAATTCTTATGGATGTTGGAAACGGCTTTCTTCATCCGGACCGGCTCTTTCCGGCCGATCCGGCAACCCGAACGGTCGCGCGCGATCTATACGAGACGGTTCGCGCACTGCCCATCGTAAGCCCGCACGGGCATACGGAGCCGTCGTGGTTTGCCGACGACAAGCCGTTCGAGGATGCGTCTTCGCTCCTCGTCATCCCCGATCATTATCTCTTCCGCATGCTCCACAGCGTCGGCGTCAAGCTCGACGATCTCGGCGTTCCGCGCCTGGACGGCAAGCCGGTCGCCAAGGGTCGCGACATCTGGCGCGCCTTTGCCGCGCAGTATCATCTCTTCCGCGGCACGCCCTCCAGCCTCTGGGTCGATCACGCGGTGTCGGCCATCCTCGGCTGCGAGGAGCCGTTGACGCGAGGGAATGCCGATGCGCTCTACGATCATATCAATGCGCAGCTGGCGCTGCCGGAATTCCGCCCGCGCGCCCTGCACAAGCGTTTCGGCATCGAGACGATCGCCACGACCGAAGGCGCTCTCGATCCGCTGGTGCATCACCAGAAAATGGCGGAAGACGGCTGGATCGGCCGCGTCCGCACCACCTACCGGCCGGATAGCGTCACCGACCCGGATGCCGTCGGCTTCCGCGAAAACCTCGTCCGGCTTGGCGAACTGACCGGTTGCGACGTGACGAAGTGGGATGAGTTGATCGATGCCCATCGCAAGCGCCGCGCCTATTTCCGCCAATTTGGCGCAACCGCCACCGACCATGGTGTTCCGACCGCTTTCACGGCGGACCTGCCGCTCGCCGACAAGCAGCGCCTTCTCGACAAGGCGTACAAGGGCACGCTGAGTGCCGAGGAAGCGGAGCTTTTCCGCGGCCAGATGCTCACCGAAATGGCGGGGCTTTCGGCCGAAGACGGCATGACGATGCAGATCCATGCCGGCTCGCGCCGCAATACCGATCGCGAACTGTTCCAGACTCGCGGTCCGAATATGGGCGCGGACATCCCGACACCGACCGACTGGGTCGGCGGCCTCTCTGCCATGCTGGCAAAGTACGGCCATGCGCCGGGTCTTCGCGTGCTGCTGTTTACGCTCGACGAGACGACCTATGCCCGCGAGCTGGCGCCGATGGCCGGCCATTGGCCATGCCTGATGATCGGCCCGCCCTGGTGGTTCCACGACAGCCCGAACGGCATTCGCCGCTATCTAGACCAGGTGGTGGAGACGGCAGGCTTCGCCAATCTGGCGGGCTTCAACGACGATACGCGGGCACTTCTGTCGATCCCGGCCCGCCACGATGTCTGGCGCCGCGAGGTCTGCCGTTTCCTGGCACAGTTCGTGACCGAACACCGGATGTCCCGCACGGAAGCCGAGATCGTCGCCGGCGAACTCTCCTACGGAAACGCGAAAAAGGCATACAAGCTGTGACCGAACGTCTGACAAGCCTTTCCGGCCTCGCGCCGACCGCAAAGCTTCCGGGCTATGATCGCAAGGCATTGAAGCCGGGTATTCTGCATCTCGGTCCCGGCGCGTTCTTTCGTGCCCACTTCGCGCCGTTCACCGACGCCGCGATTGCCGTCGCTGGCGGCGACTGGGGCATCGAGGTCGCAAGCCTACGCACGGCCGACGTCGCCGATCACCTGAACGAGCAGAACGGGCTCTACACGATGCTCGTGCGCGATACGTCTGGCACGACGGCGCATGTCATCGGCCCGATCCTGCGCGCCCATGTCGCCACTCGCAATCCCGGCGATCTGCTTGCAAGGCTGGAAGACCCGGCCATCCGCATCGTCAGCCTGACGGTAACGGAGAAGGCTTACGGCTTCGATTCCGCCACGGGCGGGCTCGACCTGAAACACCCCGACATTGCCGCCGACCTTGCCAACCGCCATGCGCCGCGCGGCGTCATCGGCTATCTCGTCGAAGGTCTTGCGCGCCGTCGCGCCAAGGGCATAGCGCCATTCACGCCGCTCAGCTGCGACAACCTGCCGAGTAACGGCGCCGTCCTAAAGCGGCTCGTGCTCGAGTTTGCCGGTCGCATCGATTCGGAGCTTCGCCAGTGGATCGAAACAAACGTACCCTTCCCATCGACCATGGTCGATCGCATCACGCCGGCAAGCACGGACGCCACCTATCGCGATGCCGAAAGGCTGACCGGCAGGCAGGATCTGGCGGCGATCGAAACAGAACCCTTCACGCAATGGGTGATCGAGGATCACTTCGCCAATGGCCGCCCGGAATGGGAGAAGGCCGGCGCGTTGATGGTCGAGGAAGTCTCGGCTTACGAAAAGATGAAGCTGCGGATGCTCAACGGGGCGCATTCGCAGCTCGCCTATCTCGGATATATAGGTGGCTATGAATTCATCCGCGACGTCATGGATGACGCCGGCCTGGCGGCCCTGGCACGCCGTCACATGAACGCAGCCGCCGCCACGCTCGATCCTGTACCCGGTATCGACCTAGAGGCCTATGCGGATGAGTTGATCGCACGCTTTGCAAACAAAGCGATCGCCCACCGCACCTATCAGATCGCCATGGACGGGACGCAGAAACTGCCGCAGCGTCTGCTGGAGCCCGCGACCGAGGCGTTGGAAAATGGCAGCAAGGCGGAAACCTATGCGATCGCAGTAGCTGCCTGGATGCGCTACGCTCTTGGCGTCGACAGGAACGGCGAACGCTACGAATTGCGTGATCCTCGCGCTACGGAAATTGCCGTTTTGCTGGCCGAAGTGCCGCGCAATGGCGGTGCCGTGTCGAAAGCCTTGTTCGGTTTGCCGGGCCTCTTTCCGGCGGCGCTGACGGGCAATATCGGTTGGACCGAGGATGTGGCGAACAAGCTGGAGATCCTGATCCAAGACAACAGGCTCCCGCTGTTTTGAGGACGAGCCTGCGACAGATTTCATCGTCGCAGGGGATTTTCCCAGACAGGTGATCGCCGCACTTGTAACCCTTGGCGGCTGTTCTTGGCGGCTTACCTGCGCCCAGCCCGTCATCCCTGTGCTGTTATAGGGATTCGGTGTGCCCCATCCTTGGGGTGTAGGAGGCACGGCTAATGGTCATTCACCGCGCCGAGGCTCGGCGCCTGATTTCCCGTGACAAATGCAGGAATGACCGCCTCTCAGCTCAGAGCCTATCCCTTCACTCTCACCATATCCGGATCGTACAAGGGTTTCAGCGAAACTTGGCAGGGTACGCGCTCACGGGCCACGTCGAGTTCGTAGCTGCCTGACAGAACGAAGTCTTCGCTCACGCCTTCGGGATTGCGGACATAGCCGTAGCCGATCGGCTTCCCGACGGTGTAGCCGAAGCCGCCGCTGGAGAGCCAGCCGACCCGTTTGCCGTCGCGGTAGATCGTCTCGCGGCCAAGCAGTACGATATCGGGATCCTCAGGCACGAAGCAGGCGAGCATTTTCTTGACGCCTGACGCGAGCTGCCGTTCGATTGCCTCGCGGCCCCGGAAAGGCGTGTTCTTCCTCGTCTTCACGGCCCAGCCAAGCCCGGCTTCGATGGGCGTGTGGTCCGGGCCGATATCCGAACCCCAGGCGCGATAACCCTTTTCAAGGCGGCAGCTTTCGATGGCGCGATAACCGGCATTGGTCAGCTGCAGCGGAGCGCCCGCTTCCATCAGCGCGTCATAAACGGTCGTTGAGTATTCGACCGGCACATGCAGCTCGTAACCGAGTTCGCCGACGTAGGTGATGCGCAGAGCCCGAACCGGGCAGCCGGCAATGCCGATTGTCTTGACGCGTCCGAAGGGAAACGCGGCATTGGAAACATCGCTGTTTGTCACCTTCTCGAGCACGGCGCGCGCATTCGGTCCCATCAGCGAAAGCACGGAATAGGCGGACGTGACGTCGACGAGCTCCGCGTGCATCCCGTCCGGAATATTGTGTGCGATCCAGTCGAAGTCATGCGTCGCGAAACCGGTGCCGGTCACGATGTAATATTCGTCATCGGCCACGCGGGCGCAGGTCAGATCGCATTCGATGCCGCCCTTGTCATTCAGCATCTGCGTGTAGACAAGCGAGCCAACCGGCTTTGCCACGTCGTTGGCGGCGATCCACGACAGTGCCGCCTCGGCATCGCGCCCCTTCAACACGAACTTGGCGAAAGACGTCTGATCGAAGATCACGGCGGCCTCGCGCACGGCCCTATGTTCACGCCCGACGGCCTCGAACCAGTTCTGACGACCGTACGTGTAGGTGTCCTTCGGTTCCTCGTCGGCGAAGAGATCGGCAAACCAGTTCGGCCGCTCCCATCCAAGCTTTTCGCCGAAGCAGGCCCCCTGCGCTTTCAGCCGGTCGTAGAGCGGCGATTTGCGGCATGGCCGGCCGCTCGAATACTCCTCGAAGGGAAAGGCCAGCGTGTAGTGCTTGCCATAGGCCTCCAGCGTGCGCGTGCGCACCCAGTCCGTGTCGAAATGCGGGCGGCCGAAGCGGCGGATATCGACCGGCCAGAGGTCGTAGGGCGGCTCGCCTTTGGCAACCCATTCGGCCAACGCCATGCCGGCGCCGCCGCCGGACGCGATACCGAAGGCGTTGAAGCCGGCGCCGACGAAGAAGTTCTTCAGCTCCGGCGCCTCGCCGAGAATGAAATTGCCATCAGGCGTAAAGCTCTCTGGCCCGTTCAGCAGCTGCTTGACGCCGACGGTTTCGAGCGCCGGGACACGGCCGAGCGCCTGCTCCATGATCTGCTCGAAATGATCGAAATTGCTGTCGAGCAGCGTGTAGTGGAACCCCTCGGGAATGCCATCCTTCGCCCATGCGATCGGGTTCGGCTCGTAGCCGCCCATGACGATGCCGCCGACCTCTTCCTTGTAGTAGGTCAGCCGGTCGGGGTCGCGCAGCGTCGGCAGGTTCGAGGGCACGCCGAAGGATTCGGTGATGATGTACTGGTGCTCGACGGATACGAGCGGCACATTGACGCCGAAGCGGGCCGCAAAGGCGCGCGTCCACTGGCCGGCGCAGACCACGACGCGTTCGCACTCAATGCGGCCATGCTCGGTGATGACGGCGCGAATCCTGCCCTTGTCGATCTCGAGGTCGAGAACCTCCGTATCCTCGAAAATCGAGACACCGGACATGCGGGCGCCCTTGGCAAGCGCCTGCGTGATGTCAGATGGGTTGGCCTGGCCGTCGGTCGGAAGATAGGCGGCGCCGACGAGATCGTCTATTGTCATCAGCGGCCAGAGATCGAAGGCCTCCTGTGGCGTCAGCAGTTGCATCTCAAGCCCGAAGGATTGCGCGGTCGTTGCCTGGCGCTTGACCTCGGTCCAGCGCTCCTCGTTGCAGGCAAGGCGCAAACCGCCATTCATCTTCCAGCCGGTGCCAAGGCCCGTTTCGGCCTCAAGCTTCTTGTAGAGATCGACGGAATAGCCGAGCAACTGTGTGATGTTGGCACTGGTGCGCAACTGGCCAACGAGCCCGGCGGCATGAAAGGTCGTGCCTGAGGTCAGCTTCTTGCGCTCGAGCAGCACCGTATCCGTCCAGCCGAGCTTACCGAGATGGTAGGCCGTCGAGCAGCCGATGATCCCGCCGCCGATAACAACGGCCTTGGCCGTCTTTGGCAATTCCTTCGTCATATTATCGATCCTGTTCGAAAGCGTCGTAGGCGCGCTCAAAGCGCGCAAGATTCTCGGCCGTGTAGCCTGCGTAGTCGAAGTCGATGGTGGAGTGGATTTCCGACACCATGCTCCACAGCGTCTCACGCAGCAGCGAAGCGCACTTCATCGCCTGATAGCGTCGCCAGAGATCGGTACTCACCGGCATCCGATAGTAGGCCTCTAGCATCGATCGCTCGGTCGCCTCGGAAAACTCGCTGTTGGAGGCAAGGCCGCCGAGATCGAAGAGCGGCGTGTTGAATCCCGCATAGTCCCAGTCGATCAGCCACAGGCGCTTGCCGTCATCGAGAAAGTTGGCGGCCAGCATGTCGTTGTGGCCGAAGGCGATCTCGAACGGGCCACCCGCCACCTCCAACGTTTCGGCTTTTGCCAGCAGATCCGGGAAGAGTCGGCGATAGGGGCTGTCGGCTGCTTCCAGATTGGCGATGTAGTCGCGAATGACATGGAAGACCCAGAAGATTGCCGCCGCACCGCGAAATTCACGGGCGATGTCATGGTGGCACGCCCGCACCAGCGGGATCACACGCTCCAAAGTCTCGGGGCGCCGAAGATCCTCCGGCGTGAGCGCCTTCGAGTCGATGTAGTTGAGGACGAGCACGCCCGGCGCATGATAAATGACTTCGGGCGACAATCCCGCCGCATGTGCGGCCTGGCTGGCGGCAAGCTCGTTCTGCCGGCTGATATGGTGAACCGGAATGTCTTCACCCAATCGGACGACGCGGCGAACCGTGCGATCGCGCACCAGATAATTCCGGTTTGTGATGCCACCGGGGATCGGCACAATTTCGATCGGACCCTGCCAGATGCCAAGCGCATGAATCCGATCTTCAGGCGTCACGCTTTTCCCCCTCGCGGCCTATCCTATTGAAATCATGGCCAGAGAGGGATCAGCTGTCAAGCGCGGCTAGATGGTGGCGCCTGATGCATCGAAGACATGACACCGCGCAGGATCGAAGAACGCTTTCACGTTCGTTCCGCGTTCGACCTTCTGCTGCCCGTCAAGCGCTATCGTCAGCTGCTGCCCATCCGGCGTCTTCGCGTAGAGCATGGTTGCGCCGCCGAGGTTTTCAACGAGATCGACATTGACAGTTGTAAGCGTGATCCCGCCGGTTTCGAGCACCGAAAGATGTTCCGGCCTGATGCCGAAGGTAACGGCTTGCCCGGCCTCGGTATTGAGTCGGCGCGGGAGGCGAACAGAGTTGCCGCAGACGTTGATGGTCGTGTCGGCTGCGCCCACCTGCTCGATGCGGGCCTGCAGGAAGTTCATTTTCGGGCTGCCGATGAAGCCCGCCACGAAACGGTTGGCCGGGTTGTTATAGAGATCGAGCGGCGCACCGACCTGCTCGATACGGCCTGAGTTCAGCACCACGATCTTGTCGGCCATAGTCATGGCTTCCACCTGGTCGTGGGTGACGTAGATCATCGTGTTGCCAAGGCTGCGATGCAGCCGGGAAATCTCGACGCGCATCTGCACGCGCAGTTCCGCGTCGAGGTTGGAGAGCGGCTCGTCGAACAGGAAGATGCGCGGCTCACGCACGATCGCGCGGCCGATCGCCACGCGCTGGCGCTGGCCACCAGAGAGAGCCTTCGGCTTGCGCTCCAGCAGCTTCTCGATCTGCAGAATTTCGGCGGCGCGCTTCACCTTCGGCTGGATCTCGGTCTTCTTGTAGCCGGCAGTCTCAAGCCCGAAGGCAAGGTTCTTATAGACAGACATATGCGGGTATAGCGCATAGGACTGGAACACCATCGCGATACCGCGCTTGGCCGGAGCCACCTCGTTCATCCGCTCATTGTCGAGCAGCAGCGCGCCACCGGTGATCTCTTCCAGACCCGCGATCATGCGCAGCAGGGTGGACTTGCCGCAGCCTGACGGGCCGACGAAGACCGCGAACTCGCCGGGATCGATCTTCAGGTCGATGCCGTGGATAACATCAAGCGCGCCGTAGCGCTTTTCGACCTTCTGGAGAACGACGCTTGTTGCCATGATCTCAGGATCCTCCCTGGTCCGTTACTTTGTGCGAGCACGCCAGTCGGCGTACTTCGGGCTGTCCGACCCGATCGGCAGGATGACTTCGCTGCCGGTATCGGACGATTGATAGATGGCGGTGACGAGTTCCAGCGCGCGGCGCGCGTCCCTTGTCGTCACTGGTAGCGGCCCGTTGCCGCAGAGATAGGCGTGGAAATGCTCCATCTGCGTGGTGAAGCGAGGTGCGACCGGTTGCCAGTTACCGATGATGGCGTCGATACGCGTCTGGATCCCGTCATTGGCGGCGATGATCTTCCACGGATCCTTGCCCGGCGAATAGGGCTCGTGGTTGCTCTCGAAGGTGACGTTTTCGAAATGCAGTCGCAGGCGACTGATCTGCTCCTGCGAGCCGAGCGTGCAGGAGAGCGACACGAAGGCGCCGTTCTGCATCAGCAGGCTCGCAGAGGCGCAGTCCTCGACCTCGATATCGTTGACCCGGGTCGCGACACGGCCGAAGACCTTGGAGACAGGCCCCATCAGATGCAGCAGCATGTCGTGCAGGTGCAGCGCGTGCGTCACCAGTACACCGCCAAGCTCGGTCTCCCATTTGCCGCGCCACGGCACGGCGTAATATTCGGGCGTCCGCAGCCAGAAGGTCTCGACCGAGCCCATGTAGGGCTTGCCCGCGATGCCGGCCTCGATGATCCGCTTCGCCTTTTCGATGCCGTCGCCGTAGCGGTACTGGAAGATCGGCATCAGCGTGCCCTTGGCCGCTTTCTCCGCTTCCATGATCGTGTCGACGCCGCAAAGCGAGCCGGTCAACGGCTTCTCGCAGATGACGTGCTTGCCCGCTGCCAGCGCCGCCACCACCTGCTCCAGGTGGATGCCGGGCGGCGTGCAGATGTCGACGATATCGACGCTCTCATCGGCCAGCACGTCGGCAAACGAGGTCGTGCGCTTGGCGATGTCGAACTCGTCGCCGATCTCGCGCAGCCGTTCTTCGTTCAGGTCGCAGATCGCCACGACCTTGAACTTGTCCGGATGCGGCAGGTAGCCTTCGACGATGTGGGAACGGCCGATGCCGCAGCCAACGATCGCAACATTCTTGATACTCATTGATCTATATCCGTAACTGCATCAGCGCTTCATGCCTGTCGTGGCAATGCCCTCGATCAGCAGCCGCTGGAAGAACAGGAAGAAGAAGAACACGGGCACCAGCGTCAGCGTCGACATGGCGAACAGGCCACCCCAGTCCGATGCGCTGGTCGAGTCGACGAAGGTGCGCAGGCCGAGCTGGATCGTGTAGGTGTTCATGTCGTTGAGGTAGATCAGCGGCCCGAAGAAATCGTCCCAGGTCCAGATGAAGGAGAAGATCGCGGCGGTCGCCAGCACCGGCAGCGACAGCGGCAGCATGATCTTCCAGTAGATGCGCCAGGCGCTGCAACCGTCCATCATCGCCGCTTCATCAAGTTCGCGCGGGATGCCGCGGAAGAACTGCACCATCAGGAAGATGAAGAAGGCGTCGCTTGCCAGGAACTTCGGTACAACAAGCGGCAGGATCGTGTTGACCCAGCCGAGGTTGAGGAACAGCACGTACTGCGGAATGAGCGTCACGTGGTAGGGGATCATCAGCGTACCGAGCATGATCGCGAACCAAAAGTTCCGGCCGGCAAAACGCAACCGCGCGAAAGCATAGGCCGCTAGAGAACAGGCAACGACATTGCCGATCACGGTGAGAACCGAGATGACCAGAGAGTTCCAGAAGAACCGCCCGAAACTGATGTCGAGCCCGGTCCAGCCCCGGACATAGGAGCCGAAGTCGATCGACGACGGAATGAGCGAGGTCGAGGAGAAGATCTCGTTTTCGGGGCGCACGGAGGCCGACACCATCCACAGCAGCGGATAGAGCATCAGCAGCGAGCCCAGGATCAGCAGCGTGTGGATGACGACCGAAGCCGGTCGGCTGCGCTTGGTGATGTCGGATGGCGGCGCCGCAACGGCTGTGGTGATCCCGTTAGTCATCGTAGTGCACCCAATAACGCGAGGTCAGGAAGGAGAAGGCCGTAAAGATCGCGATGATCAGCACGAGGATCCAGGCGAGCGCCGAGGCGTAGCCCATGCGGAAGTTTCCGAAAGCCTCCTGATAGAGATAGAGCGTGTAGAACAGCGTCGAATTGATCGGCCCTCCGGTGCCGCCGGAGATGATGAAGGCCGGCGTGAAAGCCTTGAACGCATCGATCGTCTGAACGACGGCATTGAAGAAGATGACGGGCGTCAGCAGCGGCAGCGTAATCTTGTAGAACTGCCGGAACTTGGAGGCGCCGTCGAGGCTCGCGGCCTCGTACATGTCGGTCGGAATCTGGCGCAGGCCGGCAAGGAAGATGATCATCGGCGAGCCGAACTGCCAGACGCTCAACGCCACAAGTGTGTAGATCGAGTAGCTCGGATGCGAGATCCAGCTTGGTCCGGCGATCCCGAAATGGGCAAGCGCGGCATTGACCAGGCCGTCGCCGGCAAAGAGCTGCCGCCAGAGCACGGCGATTGCCACGCTGCCGCCAAGCAGAGAGGGCAGGTAGAAGATGGCGCGGTAGACGGGCAGGCCGCGCACACCTTTGTTCAGCGCCATCGCCACCAGCAGCGCGAAGGCGAGCTTGAAAGGGACCGACAGCACCACATAGGTCAGTGTGACCTTCATCGCTGCGGCAAATTTCGGGTCGGCGGTTGCGATGCGCACGTAGTTCGCAGCACCCACCCACTCAGCCGACCGGATCATGTCGAAGTCGGTGAACGAGAGGTAGAGCGAAATCACGGCCGGTCCGAGCGTCAGCCCGAAGAAGCCGATCAGCCACGGCAGAAGGAAGAAATAGCCGGGGGCGTTGGCGTTCCAGATTCGCCGCCACCGACTGTCGGCGACCGCTCTCGGGTTATGTTCCACCGTCACGGCCGGGTCAGCCGTCGCACGCATCGCATTGTTCATGTGCTTCAACCCCGCGCGAGAATACGCGTGATCTCGTCAACAAGCTGTTTGCCGCCGTCGGCGGGCGTCAACTGCGCAAAGCCGATCTGTTCGGAAATGTTGCGCAGCACGTCCGTCCCTTCGCCGGCGCCGGATGGCGGCGGCGGCGGCAGCTTCCCGGCGAGATCGCCGAGCCCACCGACATACTCGAGCGGAATCTTGCCGACAGCGTCGAGCTTCGTTGCCACGACATCGCGCATTGCCTTCGATTCCGGAATGCCACGCTCGACGTCGAGCAATGCCGCTGCCTCCGGGTTCGTCACGAAGAAATTGACGTAATCGACAGCCTGTTCGATGGCTTTCGATTGTGCCGACACCGAGAAGAACATCGACGGCTTGCGATAGTGACCGCCCTTCGAATCCTTGGTGATACGCATGTAGTTGCTGAGCGCAAGCTTGTCCTTGTTCATCTGCTGGTAGGCGACGAACTGGTTCGAGTGTGCGTAGCCGGAAGCGGACTTGCCGAGCGTCACCGTATTGGTGTCGACATCGTTCTTGTCCAGAGCCTGGACGTCGGCGGGAACACAGGCACCGGCATCGCGGAACTTGTTCCACATGTCGAACCATTCCGAGGCTTCCTCGACACCGAAAGCGATCTTGCCATCGGCGGTGTAGAGCGCCTTGCCACGCTGGCGCAGGTAGTTTTCGAAGAGCGGCTCGTTGCCGCTGCCGTCGGCCATGCCGAACATGCCCTTGCGCTTGCCCGCCTTGGTCAGTTCGGCAGCCATCTTGCCGAATTCTTCCCAAGTCGTTGCCTGCGTCGGCAGGTCGATGCCGGCTTCCTGGAAGGCGGTCGTATTGAGGACCGTCGCGGCCGAATTCGCACCGAGGCTGACGCCGTAAAGGTGGCCGTTGACACTGCCGCCTTCGACCTGGGCCTGGTCGAAATCGCTGAGGTTCAGCTTCGAAGGCATGTAGGATTCGAGCGGCGCAAGCGCACCGCGCCCGGCATATTCGACGATGTAGCGATAATCCATCTGGATCACGTCAGGCGCATTCTTGCCGGCAACCTGCGTTGCCAGGCGTGGCCAGTAATCGCCCCAGCCGAGAAATTCGCCGGTGATCGCAACGCCGGAATTTTTGGCTTTGTAAAGTTCCGAAACCTTGTTGGTTCTGTCCGCGCGGGGCTGAGAGCCCCACCAGATCAGGCGAAGGCGGCTATCGGCTGCAAATGCCGGTGCGCCCATTGCGGAAAGCGTGAGAAGCGAGACCCCACCCGCCATGAAACCACGTCTGTTGATGCTGAACGTCATCTGTTTTTCCTCCTCCCTTGGGGAGCGCCTCCACACGCTCCTTGCTGGTTTCTCTTGCAACAAATAACTAATTGGTTACAAGCTATGGAGAAGCGCCGGGTCTGTCAAGCGCCATGAAGAACAGCTCGGCTCTATTTGCTTTTTACAATTTGCTCATAAGGCACTATGAGCGCTGGGAAGTCATTGAAAAGGGGAAGCTGATGGAAGGCGCCGGAAGAGGGGGAAAAACCACCGCAAAGCGACGTCCGCGCGAGCGCGTTCTGCAACGCGATCCGGAGCGCACGCGTGCCGCCATTCTCGAAGCCGCAACCCAGGAATTTGCCGAGAACGGCATGGGCGGCGCCCGCGTCGATGCCATCGCCGAGCGCGCCGGCACCAACAAGCGCATGCTCTACCATTACTTCGGCGACAAGGAGCAGCTCTACCTGCATGTGCTGGAAGAAGCCTATGTCGGCATCCGAACCGCCGAGCGCGCCCTGCACATCGGCGACCGGAGCCCGGAGGAGGGGATCAGCGATCTCGCGCTCTTCACCTGGCGCTATTTCCTCAAGCATCCGGAATTCCTGAGCCTGCTCGGCACGGAAAACCTGCACCGGGCGCGCTGGCTGCGTCAGTCCGTGCGTCTGAAGGAGCTTCATTCACACCTGCTGGGCGAGCTCGAACAGGTGCTGGAACGAGGAAAGAAGGCGGGCGTCTTCATCGACAGCGCCGATCCCTTGAACGTCTATCTGACGATTGCATCGCTCGGATATTTCTATCTTTCGAACCAATACACCCTCTCCACGATCTTCGGACGCGAGCTGGCGCAGCCTGAAAATATCGATGCCTGGGAACGCCAGATCGTTCACGTGACGCTGGCCTCGATCAAGGCCTGAATCCCGAAATTTAGTTTTGTCTATTGACACCGACGCTTTACGTCTGTCATCAAAGTAACTGTTTAGTTACTGGCCGGGAGGAGCTGCACCGTTGCGTGCAGCCGGCCTCGCAAGATTTTTTGCAGGGAGAGAAACGTGGCTCGTCTAGGGATCATTTTGCACGGCGTTACCGGCCGTATGGGTTACAACCAGCACCTCGTCCGCTCGATTTTGGCAATCCGCGATCAGGGTGGCCTGACGCTGAAATCCGGAGAAAAGCTGGAGATCGACCCGATCATCGTCGGCCGGAACCCGGCCAAGATGGAAGAGCTTGCCAGGAAGCACGGTATCAAGCGCTGGTCGTCGGACATCGATGGCGCGCTTGCCAATCCTGATGATCAGATATTCTTCGACGCCGGCACGACCCTCATGCGTGCCGAACTGCTCTCGCGTGCCTTGGATGCCGGCAAGCACGTCTATTGCGAAAAGCCGATCTCGGACGATTTGCAGGTGGCGATCGATCTCGCGAAGAAGGCGCGGGCATCGGGCCTCAAGCATGGCGTCGTGCAGGACAAGCTGTTCCTTCCCGGCCTTCGCAAGTTGGCGCTGCTGAAGGATTCCGGCTTCTTCGGAAAGATCCTCTCGGTGCGTGGAGAGTTCGGCTACTGGGTGTTCGAAGGCGATTGGGGCGTGCCCGCCCAGCGTCCGTCCTGGAACTACCGCAAGGCCGATGGCGGCGGCATCATTCTCGATATGCTCTGCCACTGGCGCTATGTGCTCGACAATCTCTTTGGCGAAGTCAAAGCCGTGTCGTGCCTCGGCGCAACCCATATCGGCACCCGCGTTGATGAGGCCGGCAAACCGTATCACTGCGACACCGACGATGCCGCCTATGCGACGTTCGAGCTGGAAGGCGGTGCCATCGCGCACATCAATTCATCCTGGGCTGTGCGCGTCCGTCGCGACGACCTTGTGACGTTCCAGGTGGACGGCACGCATGGTTCGGCGGTAGCTGGCTTGACCAAATGCTGGACGCAGCATCGCGTCAACACGCCGAAGCCCGTGTGGAACCCGGACCAGCCGCAGACGATCGATTTCTACAAGACCTGGGACGAAGTGCCGGACACGCAAGCGTTCGACAATGGCTTCAAGGCGCAATGGGAAATGTTCCTGCGGCACGTCGCTGAGGATAGCCCGTGGCCATATGGACTGGAGGCGGGAGCCAAGGGTGTCCAGCTGGCGGAGCTGGGCCTGAAATCCTGGGCCGAGCGCCGGTGGCTCGACGTGCCGAAGCTGGAGTTCTGAGATCGTGGCCGTCATCAATCTCCCGCTGGACGGCAAGATCGTCCCTTATACGCTGACCGGCTCGCCGATCGAACTCAGGAAGCGTAGAGCCGAAGAGTTTCCGCGTATCGCCTTTGCGGCGGCTCACGTCGTTGCCGATCCTCTCGCGGACAACGATCCGTGGCTTGCTCCGGCGATCGATTGGGATCGCACGCTGGCATTTCGCCATCGGCTTTGGGACCTCGGGCTTGGGGTTGCCGAAGCGATGGACACGGCGCAGCGCGGAATGGGCCTTGGCTGGCCCGAGGCCCGCGAATTGATCCGGCGGGCGCTTTCCGAAAGCGCAAGCCGCGGTGATGCGCTTATTGCCTGCGGTGCCGGCACCGATCACCTTGTGCCCGGTCCGGATGTGACCATCGATACGATCATACGGGCCTACGAAGAACAGATCGAGACGATCGAGGCAGCCGGCGGAAGCATCATCCTGATGGCCAGCCGCGCGCTTGCTGCTACGGCCCGAAGCCCGGACGATTACGCCAGGGTTTACGATCGCATCCTGCGTCAGGTGAAGCAGCCGGTCATCATCCACTGGCTGGGCGAAATGTTCGACCCGGCGCTCGAAGGCTATTGGGGCGATGTGGACCATCTGAAGGCGATGTCCGTCTGCCTGCAGGTGATCGGCGCCAATGCATCCAAGGTCGACGGCATCAAGATTTCCCTCCTTTCCAAGGAAAAGGAAATCGCCATGCGCCGGCAATTGCCGAAGGGCGTGCGCATGTATACGGGCGACGACTTCAACTATGCCGAATTGATAGCCGGCGATGAACTTGGTCATTCGGATGCACTGCTCGGTATATTCGATGCTATCGCGCCCGCTGCCTCGGCAGCGCTCGAGGCACTCGGGCGTGACCGCAACGGCGAGTTCTTCGAGCTTCTGGAGCCGACCGTTCCGTTGTCGCGACACATCTTCAAAGCACCGACGCGCTTCTACAAGACCGGCGTCGTGTTCCTCGCCTACCTGAATGGACTTCAGGATCACTTCACCATGGTCGGCGGCCAGCAATCTGCGCGTTCTCTCTCGCATCTGGCGGAACTGTTCCGGCTCGCCGACAGGGCGCGCGTGCTTGCTGATCCGGATCAGGCTGTTCGCCGCATGCGCGACGTGCTCGCGGTTCACGGCGTTGCCGGTTAAGGGGAGGAGAGCAGCATGCATGTCGAGGGTCTCTCCATCAATCTCGCGACGATCCGGGAACAGTGCGGCTTTGCGCGCGCGGTCGACATCTGCCTGACACACGGGATCACCGCGATCGCTCCCTGGCGAGACCAGATAGCCGCAATCGGCTTGAAGGAGGCAGAACGTATCGTCAAGGCCAATGGCCTGAAGCTCACTGGTCTCTGCCGTGGCGGTTTTTTCCCGGCCGCCGACGCCGCGGGCCGCCAGCAGGCGATCGACGATAACAAGCGCGCGGTCGACGAAGCCGCAACGCTCGGGGCCGACTGCCTGGTGCTCGTCGTCGGCGGATTGCCGGGGGCCTCCAGGGATATCGACACCGCGCGGCAGATGGTGGCTGACGGCATCGCCGCAACGCTGCCGCATGCGCGCGCTGCCGGTGTCCCGCTTGCCATCGAGCCCTTGCATCCGATGTATGCCGGCGATCGCTCCTGCGTGAACACGCTCGGCCAGGCGCTCGACATATGCGAACAGCTAGGCGATGGCGTTGGCGTGGCGATCGACGTCTATCATGTCTGGTGGGATCCCGATCTTGCCAATCAGGTTGCGCGCGCCGGCCGCATGAACCGGATTCTTGCGCACCATATCTGCGACTGGCTCGTCCCGACCAGGGACATGCTGACGGACCGCGGCATGATGGGCGATGGCGTGATCGATCTCAAAGGCATACGAAGGATGATCGAAAGCGCAGGCTTTCTCGGCGCGCAGGAAGTCGAGATTTTTTCCGCCGAGAACTGGTGGAAGCGGCCACCGGAGGAAGTGATCGCAACCTGCGTCGAGCGCTACCAAAGTTGTTGCCAGGCCTAGGAAATCTGTTCGTTTCATACGCATGAGGAGGATCATTCGATGGAGAAACGTCGCTTCGCCCTGATCGGAACGGGAAACCGCGGCACCACCATGTGGGGCAAGGAACTGCTAGCCGGCTGGCGCGAGCACGTGGATCTGGTCGCGATCGTCGACACCAATTCGCTGCGTGCCGAACGGGCCCGCACGATGATCGGCAGTAACGCGCCGATTTATGAGAATATCGACGCCATGCTCGCCGAGCAGCAGGTCGACCTCGTCATCGTCTGTACGCCTGATTATACGCATGACGACATCGTCGTTCGCGCACTGGAAGCCGGCATCGACGTCATCACCGAAAAGCCGATGACGACGGCGGTCGACAAGATCCGCCGTATCCTCGATGCGGAGAAGCGAACCGGCAAGCGTGTCGACGTTTCGTTCAACTACCGCTACGCGCCGACGGCCGCCAAGATCAAGGAACTGCTGAACGCCGGCGAGATCGGCCGCGTCACCTCGGTAGACTTCCACTGGTATCTCGATACCAAACACGGCGCCGACTATTTCCGCCGCTGGCATGCCTATGCGGAAAATTCCGGCAGCCTTTTCGTGCACAAGGCAACCCACCACTTCGATCTCTTGAACTGGTATCTCGATAGCGATCCGGATGCCGTCAGCTCCTTTGCCGATCTGCAGAACTACGGCCGCAAGGGGCCGTTCCGCGGCCCACGCTGCAAGCTCTGTCCGCACTCCGGCGAGTGCGACTACTACCTCGATCTCGAAGCCGATCCATTCCTTGATTCACTCTACGAGGATCCGTCGAAGATCGACGGCTACTTCCGCGACGGCTGCGTCTATCGCGAGGATATCGATATCCCCGACACGATGGTCGTCAGCCTCCGCTACAAGAACAATGTCCACGTTTCCTATTCGCTGAACACCTTTCAGCCGATCGAGGGCCACCACATCGCCTTCAACGGCACGCATGGGCGGATCGAACTCAGGCAGTACGAGAAGCAGCCGTGGGAGACGCCCGACGAAGACACCATCCTGCTCGTCCGCAATTTCCCGAAAGACAAGCCTGCCCTCCAACGCATCGTCGTGCCGCATTCGGCGGGCGGCCATTACGGCGGCGACAACCGCATGCGCAACATGATCTTCAAGCAAGGCATGGAAGACACGCTCGGCCAGCGTGCCGGTACGCGCGCCGGCGCCATGTCGGTGCTCTGCGGTATTGCGGCGCTGACCAGCTCGCGCACGGGCAAGGTCGTGAAGATCTCCGACCTGATGCCGGAGATCGTGGCTGGCGGTGCACCGGCGAATTTGAAGGCCGGCTAAGCAATCAGCGCCAGGTCGCGGCGCTGGATCTGATAGAGGAGCGGTTCGCCCTTGGTGAACCGCTCTATTTCGTCGATTGCCATATCCCCAAGCCTTCCGCGCTCCAGCCCCACGGCGCCGGCGATGTGCGGCGTCAGGAAGACATTCGGCAGATCGTAGAAGGCCGACCCCTTCTCGGGTATTTCAGGATCCGTGACGTCGATGATCGCGTCGATCCTTCCGGTCGCAAGCGTCTCAAGCAGCGCCGCTTCATCGATCAGCGCGCCGCGAGCCGTGTTGATCAGCGTGGCGCCGACCTTCATCAGCGACAGCTCGGCAGCGCCAATCATATGATGCGTCGACGGAAGCGAGGGGGCGTGCAGGGAGACGATGTCCGATCGTTTCATCAGCATCGCCAGATCGACCTTCTCGGTTCCGAGGCTGTGTGCCTCAACGGTATCGACGGTCGGATCGAAGAGGAGCACTTGATATTGGAACGGCCGCAGCAGCTCGATGACCCGTCGACCGATGCGTGAGGCGCCGACGATGCCGACCGTCCGGCGATAATTGCCGATCGCGAGCCGTTGCATCGCATGCGTCCGGTCGCGATCTCGATCGGAGACGTAGTGGTCGCGGAAGCGAAACACCTGCTTGCCGGCGAAGATGATCGCCGCAAGCGTGAATTCCGCTACCGGCACCGAATTGGCCTCGGCGGCATGCGTCACGACAATCCCGGCCTCGAAGATCGGTTCACCGATGATGCCCTTCACGGTGCCAGCCGCATGGGCGATCAGCCGCAGCTGTGGGGCCGCCGCAAGCACCGCAGGCCCGACAGGCGGAGCGCCCCAGCCGGTAATAAGAATATCGGTCTTGGCGAGAATGCGCAGCGCGCGATCGTCGCTGAAATTCTGCAGCGGTTGAGGATCGAGAACATCGCCGATGCCAGCGAGCCGGTCCAATGCCTCGGCATTCAGGACGTGTTCGGTCCGGGACGGCTGCATCGCAAGCGCAATGGAGGGGCGCGTCATGGCATTTGTCCCGGCGCTTCGATGGCGCTGACGCGGATGCCCGAGTTCGCCACCAGTGCTTCGAGTTCCTGAAGGTCAGGGGCACGAGGCGGCCTGGTCCAGGCGCCGGTTGCTGTGGCCGTGTCGTTGGCGGCAAGCACCGCCGTCATCAGGATCGTCTGGCCCGCTGGAATTTCGCCGCGCAACTGCGGCACCAGAGTTTTCGCGACGATCATGTTGGTGTTTGGCGGTGCCTTTTGCATCAGGCCCACGCGCGGAACCTGCGAGCCGATATCGACGATGCCGCTGAAGTCGGCCTCGCCGATGACGTAGGCACTCGGACCGTCAGCGACCAGCGTATCGAGCTCGAAATCCCGGCGTGCGATCGCAAAGCCCCCCTCTGCCGTCTGCAGCGGCCGGGGTGTGTTGATGCGGTGGACGCGGATGTGCCATGGCGCTGCCGGTACCAGCCAGGTCTCGACGTCCACATCCTGAAATGGCGACCACCTGGAATAGAGAACCTCGCCTGCAAGCTTGGCCTCCTTGTTGGTCTCGCGAACCCGGTAATGCAGGCCGTCATCGCTGAAGGCGAGAGCGGAATCGAAGGCTGCGCCGGCGAAGCCGCGCTCGTCGGATTCGACGCTGAAGCCGTAGCGGCTGGAATAGGCGAACTTCGCGTATTTCTCCGTACCGAACCGCATCTGCAGGTTTTCCTGGCCGGAGGAAAGGGCGACGACATCGCCGCGATCACGCATCAGCACCATACCGGGATGACGCTGCGGCAGGACGCTCGCCGTTTCGACCGGCGGCGTTTCCCCTGCCGTCCAGAAAGGATGGTCCTCGGCCAGCGCCAGCGGCAGAAACGCCTTGAAGGCCCAATAGGGCGAACCGGCCGAATTGTAATTTTCAGACATCAGCAGGTTGGGATAGCCGAAGCCGATCGACAGAATGCCGTCGCGGTTGGTCATCGGCTTTTCCTTCCACCAGCGCAGGTGCTGCAGGCAGAGGCTCTTGACCTCGCCCCAGGGCAAAGCCTCGAGGTCGGCGAAGGCAAGGGCCGACCAGAAACCGGCACAGGCAAAGCGGTAAGTCAGGCTGCGGCCGAAGGGAACGGTCGCGCCATCCGAGCCGAACCACTGCTTGAAGTCATCAGCGAAAAGGAGCGCGCGTTCGCGGTAACGCTTCGCGTAGTCGTCATCGACGAGCTTGGAATAGATCAGCCCGTAGAAATGCATGGCGAAGGGAATGTAGTGGTCGATCCGGCGCACATTGCCGTCGCGATACCAGCCGTCACCGATGTAGAAGCCCTCGAGCTCCTCGAGATACTGCTTGGTCAGGCTGCGGTCGAAACTGGCGCCGACGCGATCGAGCGCGATGTCGACGAAGATGCGGAAGAATTTCCAGTTGTTGTCGGCATAGTCGAACTGCCGGGCATGCCTGAGATAGGCGACGACGTTATCTCGGGCCCGTCCACCAAGCGGCTCCCACACCTTCTCCGGCACCAGCGCCAGAGCAAAACCGAGCGCGGCAAGCTCCACCATCCGCTGGTCACGGCCGTTGACCGTGCCCCAATATTCCGGGTGTTTCGGATCGGTGCCGTTGGCGATGCCCTCTGCAAACCGATGCCATTCCTTAAAGTCGCCTCCTCCGGCGCCAAGCGGCGCCAATCCCCAGAGCGGCCGTGCAAAGCCTTCGAGATCCGCTGCCGCGCGGTCGAAATGCGCAGCCGCGCCGTCGAGCCGGACGCGGGCATTGCCTGTCGAAAAATAGGGGAGCAGCGGATCGAAGAGATCTCGAAGCGCCCGCGACATGTCCTCGCGCGTCTTCAGCGGATTGTTGGCAAGCGGATTTGCACTGGCAGGATCATAGGTCATCGGCATTGCTCATGTCGGGGCTCGTGTCAGGGGTTCTAAACGGTGCCGCCGGCAATCGGGACGACGGCATGGCAGATCTGGCGGGCAGGGGCGGTCCGATCCCTGAAGCGCGCAACCATGAGATTGGCCGCCTCCCGGCCCAACGCCACGCGATCGACACGCATGGTCGACAACGGCGGGTTGGTCATCAGCGCACAGGGAAGGTCGTCGAAGCCGAGGATGGCGAAATCCTCAGGTACCCGCAGTCCGGCTTCAGTCACTGCTTCGAGAACGCCGACAGCAATGAAATCGTTCATGCAGAAGGCGGCAGTGAATCCGGCTTTCTCGGCGAGCACCTCAGTCGTCAGCTCATGCGCTTCCTGGGTCGCGCTGCCCTGAAAGCTCATCGCTACCAAGCGCCCTTCGGCGCCGTCCACCTCCCAAATCGCCGCCTTGAAACCCCGGATGCGCTCGCGAATCGTGTTTCGATGAGATCCCGTCAGATGAAGGATCCGCCGATGGCCGGCATTCAGTAGCCGGGTCGTCGCTTCGTAGGCACCGAAGAAGTTCGAGGGCGCCGTGCCGTCGATCTTCAGCTGCGGATCGGTGCCATTGACCAGTACCGTCGGGATTGCCGCATCCTCGATCCACGCACGAAGCTCGGCGCTCGGATCGATCCCGACGAGGAACAGTCCATCCGCACCTGCTGTCTGCATGTAATCATGTACCACATCGGCGGTTGCCCGGTTCTCGCGGATCAGCCGTACCTCAAAGGGCATGCCGGCATCGAGCGCGCCGGCGCGCAGGCCTTCAACGATCCCTTCGTAGAAGACACTAAGCCCGCCCGTCACGCCGTCGCTTGCAATTAGCGCGAGGGTGCCGCGTTGCGCGCCACCGGTCGTGCGGGATGAATAACCATTCTCGGCCGCCACCTTGAGAATGTGCTGGCGCACGCTTTCGCTGATGCCCGGCTCGTTGGCGAGCACGCGCGACACCGTGGAGACGGATACGCCTGCCATCGTCGCGATATCGGCCTGTCTCAGTTTCTTGGTTTTGATCTCGTTCATGAGTGCAGATTATGCAAATAATGCAAATTTGCAAGAAGAAGATAATTTGTTGCATTGGTGATTTTTTTGCGTAGTCTGCCCTGCACAAGCCCACCACGCTGTTGGAGGACGGTCGGGCAAAGAAAAGGAGGATGAAAAATGCAGGTCAATCGCCGTTCATTTCTCATGGGCTCGGCCGGTATCGCTACTGGGCTGGCTTTCGGCGCCGGGAGCGCAATTCCGGCCTTTGCTGAGGACGCTAAACTCCGCGCCATGTGGTGGGGCTCGAACGATCGCGCCAAGCGCACCCTTGATGTCGCCAAGCTCTATGAAAGCAAGAATGCCGGCGTTTCGATCGTCGGCGAGTCGCTGAGCGGTGATGGCTACTGGACCAAGCTCTCCACTCAGATGGCCGGTCGCGCTATCGCGGATGTGTTCCAGCTCGAGCCCGGCACGATATCGGACTATTCCAAGCGCGGCGCCTGCCTCGCGCTGGACGAATTCGTACCCTCGACATTGAAGGTCGATTCCTTTGGCAAGGACATGCTGAAGCTGACGACGGTCGACAACAAGCTCTTCGGCATCGGTCTCGGCCTTAACTCCTTCGCGCTGTTCTTCGACCAGACCGCCTTCGAGAAAGCCGGCATCCCGGTTCCGACGGCAGATCTCACCTGGGAGGAATACGCCAAGCTCGCGGTCGAATTGACGAAGGCCGGCGGCAAGGACAATTACTGGGGCGGTCCCTACGGTGCCCGCTACACCTACGTCTTCGATGCCTGGCTGCGGCAACGCGGCAAGAGCCTCTACAGCGACGGCAAGCTCGGCTTCAGCGTCGATGACGCGACGGCCTGGTACACCTTCTGGGAAGACCTGCGCAAGAAGGGCGGCACGGTCGCAGCCGACGTCCAGACACTCGACCAGAACACCATCGACACCAACGCGCTGGCGCTCGGAAAAGCGGCAATGGGCATGGCCTATTCCAACCAGCTCGTCGGTTACCAGCTGATCTCCAAGAACAAGCTCGCGATCACGCTGCTGCCGCGCGAAAAGAAGGGCGGTCCATCCGGCCACTACTACCGCCCGGCATTGATCTGGAGCGTCGGTGGTAGCACCAAGAACGGCGAGGCCGCGGCGAAGTTCATCGACTTCTTCGTCAACGACGTCGAAGCCGGCAAGATCCTCGGCGTAGAGCGCGGCGTGCCGATGTCGCCTGCCGTGCGCGAAGCGATCCTCCCGCAGCTCAATCCGACCGAGCAGGACACCGTGAAGTACATCAACCTGCTCAAGGATCAGGTCGGCGAGTATCCGGCCCCGGCCCCGCTCGGCTCGACGCAGTTCGATCAGCGCGTCTTCCGTCCGATTGCCGATGAGCTCGCTTTCGAGCGGACGACGCCCGCGGAGGCTGCGGCTCGTTTGCTGGAAGAGGGCAAGGAAACCATCAAGGGCTAATCGCCTGAGCCGACACCTTCGCGGTCACCCCTCTCGCGAAGGTTCGTCGCGAAAGTCTGGCGGTGTTATCCAACCGCCGCCAGCCTTTCCGTATCCACTACGATCATCCCCACCCAGTTGCGCGCAATTGCGGCACCGGTGGCGTCGGCATCGGCCGCATGGGCCTTCACGAGTGCGTCGTATCGGCCGAGCCAGCTTGCATCCATTCGCTCGATCGTCGTCCGAAACTCGGACTTCCAGCCGTCGACGATGTCGGAGCTCGCTTCGAAGTGAAACTGAGTTCCATAGGCCGCGCGCCCGATTCGAAACGCCTGATTCTGCGTTATCCCGCTCGCGGCAAGATGAGTGGCGGATGCCGGCAGGGTGAAGGTGTCGCTGTGCCACTGGAAGGTGGTGAAGCTCTCGCCGAGCCCGGCAAGAAAGGGATCGCTCTTGCCGCTTTCCGATTTGCTCACGTCCTGCCACCCGAATTCCAGACCCGCATCGAGGCGGTTTTCAGCTTCATAGGCGCGCGCCAGGATTTGCGCGCCGAGGCAAATGCCGAGCACGGCTTTGTCGGCCTCGGCAAAATCGCGCATCAGCAGGGCCAGCGCCGGCAGATAGGGGTGGTTCTCGTCGTCGAGCGCATTCTGCTCGCCGCCGAGCACGATGAGCGCGTCGTGGCTGCCGGTGCCTGAAGGCAGCTGGCCGTCGATCCACGGCCGGAAGCGCTCCACCTCTGCGTTCGCTTCGGCAAGGGCGATCCCGAGGGGGCCAAGCGGGGTGCTCTTCATGTTCTCAATGACGGCGACGCGCATCCGGCTCTCCTGTTCGTTGATTGCGACACGAACACCATGCGTCGGTCGATTGCAATATGCGGCGCGCGGGATTATCGCAGTTCGCAACCGGAACAGGAGAACCGAGGGTAGCCATGAGCGAAACGAAGCCCCGAGTTACAATTCTCTATTGCACCCAGTGCAACTGGTTGCTGCGCGCCGGCTGGATGGCGCAGGAACTGCTGCAGACCTTCTCGGACAGCCTCGGCGAAGTGGCGCTGATACCCGGCACCGGCGGCAATTTCGAGATCCGCGTCGATGGCGATCTCATCTGGGAGCGAAAGCGGGACGGCGGCTTCCCCGGTCCGAAGGAACTGAAGCAGCGGGTGCGCGACATCATCGAGCCCGATCGTGATCTCGGCCATGTCGATCGCGCGTCGCTGGAAAGCTGATCATCAATCGTAAGGCGAATTGCACGTCTTGTAGATGCCTTCGTAGGTCACGAAGCGATCGGTTCTCGGGTTGTAGCTGCGGTATTGATTCCGACACCATTCCACATGGAAGCTCTGGGTCTCCTTCGGCGGAGGCAAAACCTTCGCCGCCGGCGGCGGCGCGTAGTAGAGCGGTGCGCGCCCTTGCGCGCCCGGTCGGTAATAGTAGGGCTGTTGCCCCGCCGCCGTTGGTGGCCGGTAGTTCGGCTGGACGTACGACGGCCGGAAGGACTGGCGCTGCCCGAAGGTAAAGCAGCCGCGCGGATCGCACATCGTCGAATCCACCTTCATGATTCGCGCGTCGGGCGTGGCAGGCGCGAATCGCTCGCGCGGCATCGCGGAAAGCTGCCCGGCGGATATCACCGTCAGGACGATCATCAGCCAGGACACATGCAAAGCGGTCATCGCATCGCTCCTCTTTTTTATCATCATATAGGACGGCGCCGAAAACGGCCATATTCCCGCAGATCCACGGCGACCATTCTTCGCTCTCCGGTCGATTTTTTGCGAGCTGTCGCGAAAACTTCAAAAAGCCTGTTGACACCGAGAGGCCACCCCCGTACATGGCTCTCCGTCGCCCAGATGGCGGAATTGGTAGACGCGCCAGCTTCAGGTGCTGGTACCCGAAAGGGTGTGGAGGTTCGAGTCCTCTTCTGGGCACCATTCCATTTTGAGAAACGTAGATTTCTCAATTATTTCAAGATGTAGATGATCCTGTCAGTACGCTCTCCGGTCCACCGGAGGACGGTTATGGGACAAGTCTTGAAATACGCTAGACCTGCGAAAGTCGGGACTTGGCGGTATCTTTGGCGGATGCCAAAGGCAGCCCGCAGCATCGTAGATCCCACAGATTTCTTGGTGCTCTGCCGCGCGATTTCATGTCACCGAACAGGCTGATAGTGCCCCCGGCGGGGAACCTGCGTTCCCGTCGTAGACAGGCCGTCACGGTCGCAGACATACACCAGCGTCGGCATTCCGCCTGAGCGGAAGATATCGTCATAACGGCGGCGAATGAGCCTTGTCTCGGTACGGCAGCTGAATTGCTCTTCCTCGGTCTTGTCGGGCTGCGATTTGACGCCGGGCAGGTCCTTGTAGGGGTAGAGTGATTGGATACCAGGTTCACCGGCGCGCTTCCAGTCCGTGGCTTCGCCTGTTGTCGCCGACAGAATGGCCACGCCGACCGCCACGCAAGCGATAGTTTTCCGACCAATTCTCATCTCTGCCTCGGACAGTCACATCTACCCATCGGATGTAGGCATCCGGAGGGGAAGCATCAAGCGTTGGCGCCCGGTCGAGTGCGCTGGCGCGGACGCAGATAGCTGCGGATGACCGGGTGTGAAACCAGGGAGGCGACGATCGCAAAGCCGGCGCCGGCGAGGAAGCCTGCCAGCAATCCGCCGATGACGCCCGCGATCAGCAGGATCTTCTTGCCGGGGCCGTTGGCCTTCAGCGGAATTTCGGCCGGGGAAATGACACGCAGATTGGTCTGCGAGAGATTTCGCTCTTCGCTGGTCTGGCTCGATCGTTTCTGGACGATTTCATAGATATCGCGCGCTGCGGCCGCCTTGCGCTGCAGTTCGTTCAGCTCCACCTGCTTGTCCGAGGTGTTGACCTGCAGCGCCTTTTGAACGGTAAGCTCCTTGGAGATCGCGTCCTCGGCCTTCTTCGCCTGTTCGTATTCCGCTCGGGCGCTGCTTGCCAGCCGCTGCAGCTCGCCACGGATTTCGTCCGCGATGCTCTGCAGCGATGAGCGGGCTGCCTGCAATCGCGGATGGCGGCTGCCCATCTGGCTCTGGAGGCTGCCGACGATCGCGGCTTGCGTCGAATACTGCTGGCGAAGGCTCGCAAGCGCCGTCGAGGCGGCATTTGCCTGCTGGTTGTCGCTGACGACATCCTCGAAGCGGAGGTTGGCTGCGGCATCGGCTTTCGCCTTTGCCTGGATCGTCTTGTCCTGCGCGGTCACCAGAAGGTTATTGAGCGACGCCAGACGTTGATCGGAGATCAGGCCGTTCTGGGTCGCGGCCATGTCGTTGTCGGCGCGGTAGGTCTCGACGGCCTGCTCGGCATCCTGCACCTGCTTTCGCAAGTCGTTCAGGCGGGCATCGAGCGTTGCGGATGTGTTTTCGTAGGCACCGTTGTTTGCGTTGGTCTCTTCCTGCAGGAACGAGGCAACGACTTGGTTGGCAAGCTTGGCCGATTTCTCGGCTCCCTTGGTCGTCGCAGTCAGCGAAACGACATAGCTGCCGGCGGGGCGGTCGATGACGAGCGCTTTCGCCAGCGTGCCGATCACCGCGGCACCATCGGCTCGGCCCGCATTGAATTCCGGATCCGCATCGAGATTCATCGCGTCGGCGACGCGACGAAGCACGTTGCCGGAGAGCAGGATCTGCATCTGGCTGTCGATGATCCCCGAAACCATCTCTGGAGAGGGGACGGAGGATTGTGCGCTCGGATCGCCAAGGCCGGCCGGGCGGGGATCGAAGAACAGCTTGGTATTGGCGGTGAACTTTTCCGGGCTCATGGGCAGCACGACCGCGCCAAGCAGCGCGCCTGCGACCGCGGCGGCAAGCACGACCAGGCGCCGGCGCCATATGGCATCGACGGCGCTGCGAAGATCGAGCAGGGGTTCTCCCGGAATATACGCGGGCGCCGGTTCCGGCACTTCAATCTTCGCTGGCGTTTCCTCCACGGGCGCGATGAACTCGGCCTGCGGTTCTGGCGTCGGTTCGGCAGCAGGGCTGTCGGGAATGATCGAAGCGGGTGCTGGTTTCTTCGGCAGGAAGTCGGACGGGCGCAACGCAGGGCTACGCGGCGCGGCTCGCTCCGGCAGCGGCGGGGCTGTTTCATAGCTGCGCCAATGCGGCAGCCGGCTCGCCCTGTTCCTGTCAAACTGAGTCATACGCGCGCTCGTTGTCCGCTCTTGGGGAGGGTCTGGCGGAGTTACAGAGACTTTAGAAATTCTTAGCTAACGGAGCGTTAAGATCGCGGATGCCAGAAAGCGCGAAGACAATTCGTCAAGCAGGGAGCATGGCCATCATATCTCTATCGGTCTGGCGGCGTCTTCTGGCCGCGAGCATGTTAATTCTTGTCGCGCCGGCATCCATGGCGGCTGAGGCTGGTCCCTGCATGCGCGGCGTCAATCTGTCCGGCGCCGAGTTCGGAGAGCCCGGCGGCGAATATTTCAAGGCATATGCCTACCCTTCGGAAGAGACGATCGCATACTTTGAAAAGGCCGGCACCAACACGGTGCGACTGCCTTTTCTCTGGGAACGGCTGCAGCCCGAACTCGGCAAGCCGCTCGACGAAGCGGAGCTGACGCGCCTGAAGGATACTGTCGATTTGCTGCGCAAGCACCATCAGAGGATCGTTCTCGATCCGCATAACTATGCCTCCTACAACAAGGTGAAGATCGGTAGCGACGCCGTCACCAACGCGGCATTTGCGGAATTCTGGGCCCGGCTTGCGGTCGAATTCTCCAATCAGGACGATGTCGTCTTTGGCCTCATGAACGAGCCGAACGACATCGACACGGATGTCTGGCTGAAGGCGGCCAATGCGGCAATCCGCACGATCCGGGCAACCGGCTCCAACAACCTGATCCTCGTTCCCGGCACGAAATGGACGGGCGCCCACTCCTGGATGACCGATGGCCCGGGCGGCGCGAACGGAACCGTCATGCTCGGCGTGACCGATCCTCGCAACAACTACGCCTACGAGGTGCATCAGTATTTCGATGATGATTCGTCCGGCACCCACGCCGAGTGCACCGGCGGGCAAAAAGCGCTGGATGCGATCGGTGGCATGACGAAATGGGCGAAGGACAACGGCAAGAAGCTGTTCCTCGGTGAATTCGGTGTCTCCCAAGACAAGGCCTGCGTGGCAGAGCTGACCGGCGTCCTGCATGCGATGCAGGCGGATGGAGCAGTCTGGCTCGGCTGGACCTATTGGGTTGCCGGAGACTGGTGGCCGGAAACCGAAACGTTGAACGTGCAACCCCATGACGGCAAGGACCGGGCGCAGATGAAGGCACTGAAAGCGGCCTTCAAGGCAGCGAAGCCTGCTGCGGGCGCTTGCACCACACTGACGGATTGATTGTCGTGGGAAAAAGCCTCGAACGCGAACCGATAGACTATGGCATCCTCGCCGTCAGCGTTCTCGGCGTCACCTACAATGCCATCCTGGCCTTCATCAATCACAACATCATGCCGATGACGCCTGGTGTCGTGGTGCTGAGCGAAATTCTCATTCTCGCATTCAGCTTCGCGTTCATCTTGAGAAAAGGAATCTTCGAAGCGGATCTCGTGCCGCTCGGCTATCTCGTGCTGACGATCGTGCTGACCGTCTATGTGATGGTCATCAACAAAGCCGGCTATATAGATCATCTGCGCAACGTCCTGATCATCTTTGCCTTCGTCGTCATGGGGCGCTGGGTCAACGAGCGAACCCTGAAGCTCGCCTTCAAGATCTGTTGCCTCTCCGTGCTGCTGGTGCTGATCTGCGAGATCCTGTCGACGCCGGCCTATGTGGCTCTTTTCCATCCCGCCGACTATTTTCAAAACACCCGCGGCGTGCCGCCGGCGACCTATAGCGACAGCGGTCTGTTTCGCGGCGCGCTTGGCTTCGAAGGGCGCTTCTCCTTCGGGCTCATCGATCATCGCTCGTCGTCGATCTTCCTCGAGCAGGTCTCGCTCGCGAATTTCTGCGGCGTCATCGTTATCTATCTCGTCAGTTTCGCCAATCGCCTCAGCCTGTTCGATCGCCTCATCTTCGCATCGACGATCTTCCTTATTCTCATCACCAACGACACGCGAACCATGCTGATATTCACCGTCGTCAGCGCCGTTGGCTACGTCGTCTACCCTTGGATCCCGAAGATCTGCGATTTTCTGATGATGCCGATGATCGTCGTGGTCGGCTTTGCCATCCATTCGTTCAAGCCGGATGCGCACGAGGATGATTTTGTCGGCCGTATCAGCGGTACCGTCAGAAACATCCTCGACATGGATCTCGCAGCCACCCTCGGGTTGGAACTCGACAAGGCAACGACCTTTGTCGATAGCGGCTATGTCTACATCACCTACGGCGCCACCATTTTCGGCCTGATCCTTTTCTGGCTGTTCGTTTCCTTCTATCCTGCGGGCAGGACGCCGAACCAGAAACGCCTCTGCCATGCCTTGTCGCTCTTCATGTTTCTCAACCTGATGATCGGCTCGACGGCCATCTTCTCGATGAAGACTGCGGGCCTCGTCTGGCTTCTTGTCGGTTTCCTCAAGTTCAATGAAGGTTCGACGGCGGGGATTCGCGTTTCCGCGACGCAAGCGGGACGGACTTTCTCCCGATCTGTCGTAAGTTGATGGTGGGCAGCGCGGTGGAGCAACCGGTGCTCGGCTGAATTGCTATAGATGCGCGAACGTCCCCGCTTGATAGGCTGCTTTGCTTTGATTTAAGCAGGCGTCATCGGCGCTGGCCGGAAGAGGAATGGAAAGCATGACGAACTATGTATTGACGGTAACCTGCCCATCGACGCGCGGGATTGTTGCGGCGATTTCGAACTATCTGGCCGACCAGGGCTGCAACATCACCGATTCCTCGCAGTTCGACGATCTGAGCACCGGCAGGTTCTTCACCCGCGTCAGCTTCATCTCCGAAGAAGGCGTTGCGCTGCCGGCGCTGAAGGAAGGCTTCGTGCCCGTGGCGGAGAAGTTCGGCATGGATGCCGAGATCTATGACGGCGATCAGCGCATGAAGGTGCTGCTGATGGTGTCGCGCTTCGGCCATTGCCTCAACGACCTGCTCTATCGCTGGAAGATCGGCGCGTTGCCGATCGAGATCGTCGGCGTCGTCTCCAATCATTTCGACTACCAGAAGGTGGTCGTCAATCACGACATCCCCTTCCACCACATCAAGGTGACGAAGGAGAACAAGCCGCAGGCGGAAGCGCAGCTGCTCGATCTCGTCGAGCAGACGGGAACCGAACTGGTGGTTCTTGCCCGCTACATGCAGGTTCTGTCGGATGCGATGTGCCGCAAGATGTCCGGGCGGATCATCAACATCCACCACTCGTTCCTGCCGAGCTTCAAGGGCGCCAACCCCTACAAGCAGGCCTACGAGCGGGGCGTGAAGCTGATCGGCGCGACGGCGCACTATGTCACCGCCGACCTCGACGAAGGTCCGATCATCGAGCAGGACACGGCCCGCATCACCCATGCGCAGAGCGCCGACGACTATGTCTCGATCGGCCGCGATGTCGAAAGCCAGGTGCTGGCGCGTGCCATCCATGCCCATATCCACCGCCGTTCCTTCCTGAACGGCAACCGCACCGTCGTCTTCCCGGCAAGCCCGGGAAGCTATGCGTCCGAGCGGATGGGGTGACCCAGGCGGGCACGGCTCCCGCGGGCATTCGATCTTGCCGATGGTAAGCATTTGATTATCTGCTTATCGTTGCGAATCGAATCGCGCGGGGGATCGCATGACTGATGAAACGCTTGCTCGGTGTCTTGAGCTTCCGCGTCCCGATGTAACGGCTGCGGAAGCGTCGGACATTCTCCTGTCGCGATACGGCCTTTCAGGCGTCATCACCGAACTCGGAAGCCAGCAGGATCGGAACTATCGGGTCGAAACCGATGACCGCCGTTATGTCCTCAAGATATGCCACATGGCCTATGAGACTTTGGAGCTCGAGGCCCAGAACGCAGCGATCAGGCACATCGGAGAGCAGGCCGACGCGCCGCGCGTTCCGCAGGTCGTGCCCTCCGCCGATGGCCAGGATATCGTCGCCGTTACCGTGCGCGAGCAGACGTTCCAGGTTCGGCTGCTTGAATATCTGGATGGCGAAGGCCTGACCGGTCACCGCCATCTGCCGGAAACATCGATTGCCGCGCTGGGCGCGGTCTGCGCACGGCTTGCAAGATCGCTCGCGGACTTCAACCATCCCGGCCTTGATCGCAATCTGCAATGGGATCTGCGCCGGGCAGGTCCGGTCGCAGTCCAGCTTTTGTCCGCGATAACGGACAGTGCTGCACGAGACCGGATCGCCAAGACCATGGTGTCGGCCGTGCGCCGCATACAGCCCTTTGCGCCAGCACTTCGCCTCCAGGCCGTGCATCACGACGTAACCGGCGACAATGTCGTCTGCCATCGCGACGAACAGGGGCGGCCGATCCCGGATGGCGTAATCGATTTCGGCGACATCATTCGCGGCTGGTTGGTGGGCGACCTTGCCGTCACCTGCGCGTCGCTACTCCATCAGGCGAGAGGAAATCCGCTGAATGTGCTGCCTGCGGTCAGCGCATATCAGGCGATCTATCCACTCAAGGTCGAAGAACTAAGAGCCCTTTGGCCGCTGGTGGTCGCGCGCGCCGTCATTCTGGTCGCCAGCAGCGAGCAGCAGATTTCGATCGATCCTGGTAATGATTACGTCCGCACCAACCTCGAATTGGAGCAGCGCATACTGGATACGGCGACTTCGCGGCCGTTCGATCTCATGCAAGCCGCCGTTCTGAAGGCGGCTGGTGTCGAGCCTGCCGCGGTCTCGACCGCCGATTGGCGGCCGCTCTTGCCTGACCTCGACATTGGGCAGATCGATTACGTCGACCTCGGCGTCCAGAGTCCCCATTTTGCAGCGGGCAACTGGATGCAGGCGGATATGGATTGGCGCATTCTCGCCCGTTGGGCTGCGAATGCTGGTGCCGCCGCAACGCGCTACGGTGAATACCGTCTTTCGCGCGCCACCCTCCTTTCCAAGGAAACACCAGCCACCTGCGCTCTGCACTCGGATATCTGCTTGCCTGCCGGAATGGTCGTCGCAGCGCCGTTTTCCGGCAGCATCGATTGGCAGAATCACCACCTGATCCTGGTGGGCGAGGGTGTTTCCCTGCATCTCGATGGTCTGGAACTGGATGTGGAGGCCGGAAGCACGGTGCAGGCTGGCGATGTGATGGGCACAGTTTCCGGCGAGGCATCTTCCCTCGGAGGGCTTCGCGTTCAGCTTTCGACCCTCCAGGGAGCAGACGTGCCGCTGTTCTGCACGGCGTCCGAGGCGTTCGCCTGGTCGGCGCTTTGCCCATCTCCGGCCGCCTTGCTGGGCAAGGGCGTAGACGCCCCCAAACCTGCCACCCGCGATCTCCTGGATAAGCGCCAGGCGCATTTCGCAGCGCCACAGAAGCATTATTATTCGACACCGCCCGAAATGGAGCGCGGCTGGCGTGAGCACATGTTCGATGTCGAGGGTCGCGCCTATCTCGACATGGTCAACAATGTCAGCATCCTCGGGCACGGTCATCCTCGCCTCGCGGAGGCGGCTGGTGAGCAGTGGCTGAAACTGAACACCAATTCCCGCTTCCACTATGCTGCCGTCGCGGATTTTTCCGAGCGGCTTGCATCGCTCGCGCCGGAGGGACTGGATACCGTCTTTCTCGTCAACAGCGGTTCGGAGGCCAACGATTTGGCCCTGCGGCTCGCCTGGGCCCATACAGGCGCCAGGAATGTGCTGTGCCTGCTCGAGGCGTATCACGGCTGGTCGGTGGCGAGCGACGCCGTTTCGACCTCGATCGCCGACAATCCGCAGGCTCTGACGACGAGGCCCGCATGGGTGCACCCGGTCGCGGCACCAAACACCTATCGTGGCGCGTTTCGTGGGCCGGATACGGCCGGCGACTACCTTCTGGACGTCCTGGATAACCTCGGAGACATCGAGGCGAGGGGCGAGGGATTGGCCGGCTTCATCGCCGAGCCGGTCTACGGCAATGCCGGTGGCATCGCGCTGCCGGATGGCTATCTCGCGGCCGTCTACGCGCAGGTAAGGGCCAGGGGAGGGGTGTGCATCGCCGACGAGGTTCAGGTTGGCTATGGCCGGTTGGGCCATCACTTCTGGGGCTTCGAGCAGCAAGGCGTTGTGCCCGACATCATCACTGTCGCGAAAGGCATGGGAAGCGGCCATCCGCTGGGTGCCGTGATCACGACGCGGGCCATTGCCGATTCGCTCGAAAAGGAAGGCTATTTCTTCTCGTCGACGGGCGGCAGTCCTGTCAGTTCCGTGGTTGGCATGACGGTTCTCGACATCATGGCCGACGAGGAGCTGCAGCGGAACGCCCGGGAGGTGGGCGACCATCTGAAGAGCCGCCTGGCGGCCTTGATCGATCGTCATTCCCTGATTGGCGCCGTTCACGGCATGGGACTCTATCTCGGCGTCGAATTCGTTCGCGACCGCGAAACCCTTGAACCGGCCACCCACGAGACGGCAGCGATATGCGCCCGCCTGCTCGATCTCGGTGTCATCATGCAGCCGACGGGCGATCACCTGAATGTGTTGAAGATCAAGCCGCCACTTTGCCTGTCGATGGAAAGCGCCGATTTCTTCGTGGACACGCTGGAAACCGTTCTGTCGGAAGGGCTTTGATGGTTTCCGCACTGCGTTAACCATCTAGGTCATTCTGAGTCTTTCCGTTTTTTAATCAAATACCCCATTGCCGGAATCGGACGCTGTTCCTATGTCTGGCTGCGAGCGATGGAAGCGTCTGTCGTCACACGAATTGCATAAAGACATGGTACACGTCTTCTAGTCAGTTCAGGTGTGGCGGAATGATTTTTTCCCAATCGCCGACATTTTGACACGTTTCGGAATATGTTTCCGACAGACTGTCCGGTATTGTCTACTAATAACGTAGATTAAGAAAGACAGTCATCGCCGGTCCCGGTACGCCGGGGCCAACCGCAAGCACAACGCCAAACGAAAGGAACGAGACATGATGGAAATCGATATTCTTGCCGCGCTTCCGGGGCGTTGCGTGCTTGGAAATGACCGTCCGGGCGCCCTCTCCCGCCCGAACTGTCGAATGTGACCTAAGTCCCCCTCAACGGTTCAAGACAGTCAATTCGCCATCGCCGGCGCATTCAGCGCGGCAGGAGTTCTATGCATGAAAAAAGAAGTTATCGAGTATGCGGGCGTTCCCGTCGGCATCGTCATCCCGGATGAGAACCGGCTCAAGTTTATCGCCGTGAAGTTTCACGTGCACGATCTGGACGAACAGCATTTCAGCTCGCCTGCCGAGGTGAAGCTTGCGATCCATGATCTGATGACGCGCCGCCATCCAAAACCGCTGCATGCCTGAGAAACAGGCCTGCGCCACTCTTAAGAGTTTCGAGATTTAGCGACCGGTCCCGCATATGCAGGGCCGGTCTTGTGTTTTGGGGGCCGTTGGGCTCCTATCGCGCGCTTCCGGCCACATCAAGGATGCTGCGCGTGCTCAATCTTCTCACAGACATCGATGGCGTTTCCGTCGGCCACGCGACCGATCTGCGTCTCGGTTCGGGCGTAACCGCCATCGTCTTCGACAAGCCCGCGGCGGCGTCAGGCGTTGTGCTTGGCGGCGCTCCGGGCGGGCGCGATACCGCGCTCCTTGATCCTGCCATGACCGTCGGCGAGGTCGATGCCTTCGTGCTGTCAGGCGGTTCAGCATTCGGTCTCGATGCCGCCGGTGGCGTACAGGCGGGCTTGCGGGAGGCGGGCAGGGGATTCCCGGTCGGCAACGTGCGTGTGCCGATCGTGCCGCAAGCGATTCTGATGGACCTGCTGAACGGCGGCGACAAGGACTGGGGCACGCATTCGCCATATCGGGAGATGGGCTATGATGCGTTTCGCGCCGCCGCTCCGGGAGCCTTCGCGCTCGGAACCGTGGGTGCCGGCACCGGCGCCACGACGGCATCGTTCAAGGGCGGCCTCGGTTCGGCGAGCGCCGAGACGGGCGCGGGGCTTCGCATCGCCGCGATCGTCGCCGTCAATGCACTTGGCTCCGCCACTGTTGGCGATGGCCCGCATTTCTGGGCCGCGCCCTTCGAACAGAATGCCGAATTCGGCGGATTGAGCCATCCTCCCGTTATCGAGCAGGGCGATGTCGCGATGCGTCTCAAGGGAATGAACACGACCGCCACGACCATTGGTGCGATCGTGACCGATGCTGTCATCAGCAAGGCGGAGGCGCATCGCCTGGCGATCATGGCGCATGACGGGCTTGCGCGCGCCCTGTTGCCGGCGCATCTCCCGCTCGACGGCGATACGGTCTTCGCAGCCTCGACGGGCGCCAGACCGTATCGGGGGCTGGGCGATTTCCTCGAGCTCTGCCATCTCGCCACTCTGGTCATGGCCCGCGCCATTGCACGCGGCGTCTATGAGGCGACGGCTCTGCCCGTCACGGGCGCACAGGAAGCCTGGAGCAGCCGCTATCGCAATCTGAAGGGATCGCCTAAATAGGGCGGCATTGCCTGCTGGCGGAGACGGTGAGATGCAGATTCGGGCCTTGATGTATTTCGACGAGCTGGTGCGCACGAATTCCATGCGCCAGGCGGCGGAGAATCTGAATGTGGCGCCGACGGCAATCAGCCGGCAGATCGAGAATCTGGAATATCATTTCGGGGCTCCGCTGGTGGAGCGCAGCGCGCGCGGTGTGAAGCTGACCGCAGCCGGCGAGTTGCTTGCCGCTCGCGCCGGCCGCACGTTGCGTGAGCTCGATCATGTCGGACAGCTGATAGAGGATCTCAAGGGCCTGCAGCGCGGGCGTGTCAGCATTTATGCGAATGGCGCCACCGTCGCAAACCTGCTGGCCCCGGCCTTGGCGGAGTTCAGCCTGAAATACCCGAAGCTTCGGTTCGGGGTGACAATCGCAAGCGCTCGGCAGGCGGTCGAGGCGGTCAATGCGGCCGAGGCCGATATCGCGATGATCCTGTTTGCACCGCCGCTCTCGGGCACGAAGGTCCGTCTGCGCTCGGAAATCCACTACGATCTGATCGTCTCCCCTGGACATGCCGCAGCAGCCAACAGCGAAGCGCATCTCAAGGATATAGCCGACTATGCATTGGCGCTGCCCGATCAGTCTTTCGGATTCCGTCAGGCGCTCGATGCGCTTTTGGAGAAGGCGGACCTTTCGCCCGAGCCGGTTTTCGTGACCAGTTCTCTGGAGATGCTGAAGGAGCTCGTCCTGAGTGGTGCGGCGGTTACCCTGCTGCCGGCGCTGACCGTACGGCGCGAGATCGAGGCCGGGCAGCTGGTGGCAGTGCCGCTTGCGGCAAGAAGCGCCATTCGAACGCATGTCGATCTATGCGTCGCACCGGACCGCCAGCTTTCCTTCGCGGCGACCAAGCTTCTCGATTTCATCGAGCGTTTCATGCGGGAACGCCAAGCCGGCGAACGCAGGAGCTGATCTTATGCCTTGCGCGATGAACCAAATTCCGGTGTAGCTGTTTCGGCAACACTGAGCACACAATAACGACATTGTGTGTGCACGGGGTCGATGTCACTCTTACTGCAAACGTCCGGCTGCCGAGCGGCCCGAGACAGGGGAACATGATGGTCAAGGTTTCATGCGCGCGCCCTGCGCGTCTTGTTCGGCACATCTCTTTGGCGACTGCCTTCGGCTTGGCAACGGCCTTTCTCGGCCTCACACCCGCCGAAGCCGCAAAGACGACGCTGAGCCTTGGCATGACGGTGGAACCGACAGGTCTTGATCCAACGATCGCCGCGCCTGTGGCGATCGGTCAGGTGACCTGGCAGAACGTCTTCGAGGGTTTGGTCCGCATCGATGAAAGCGGCAAGGTACAGCCGCAGCTCGCCAAGAGCTGGCAGATCTCACCCGATGGCCTGACCTACACATTCAAGCTTCAGACCGGCGTATCGTTTCACGACGGCGAAGCCTTTGATTCGGCCGCGGCGAAGTTCGCCCTCGACCGCGCACGCGGGGCAGACTCGGTCAATCCGCAAAAACGCTTCTTCGCGTCCATCGCATCGATCGACACGCCCGATCCAGAAACACTGATCCTGCATCTCTCGGAGCCAACGGGCAGCCTTCTCTATTGGCTCGGCTGGCCGGCATCGGTGATGGTTGCGCCGAATTCGGCGGCTGACGACAAGACAAAACCCGTCGGCACCGGGCCGTTCAAGTTCGTGAACTGGGCCAAGGGCGACAAGGTCGAATTCGAGAAGAACGCTACCTATTGGAACAAGGCGGTATCGCCGAAGCTCGACAAGGTGACGTTCCGCTTCATCGCCGATCCTCAGGCTCAGGCTGCCGCGCTGAAATCAGGCGATGTCGATGCGATTCCTGAATTCGGTGCGCCGGAGCTGATGAGTTCCTTCACCGACGACGCCAAGTTGGTCACGAAGATCGGCAACACCGAGTTGAAGGTCGTTGCGGGCATGAACAATGCAGCGAAGCCGTTCAGCGACAAGCGTGTGCGGCAGGCGCTGATGATGGCGATCGACCGCAAGACGGTCGTTGATGGCGCCTGGTCGGGCCTTGGAACACCGATCGGCAGCCACTATACGCCGAATGACCCCGGTTATATCGATCTCACCGACAAGCTGCCCTATGACCCTGAGAAGGCGAAGGCGTTGCTCGCCGAAGCCGGCTATCCAGATGGCTTTACCTTTACGATCAAGTCTCCGCAGATGGCTTATGCACCCCGCAGCGCTCAGGTGATGCAGGCGATGCTCGCAGAGATCGGCGTGACGATGAACATCGAGCCGACTGAATTCCCCGCCAAGTGGGTCCAGGACGTGATGAAGGACCGCAATTACGAGATGACGATCGTCGCCCATGCCGAGCCGATGGACATCGACATCTATGCGCGTGATCCCTACTACTTCAACTACAAGAATCCGGCTTTCAATGCCCTGATGAAGAAGGTTCAGGAAACAACCGATCCGGCTGCGCAGGCGAAGATTTATGGCGAAGCCCAGACCATTCTGGCTGAGGATGTTCCGGCCCTCTATCTTTTCGTGATGCCCAAGCTTGGCGTCTGGGATCGGAAGCTGAAGGGCTTGTGGGAAAACGAGCCGATTCCGTCCAACGTGCTGAGCGGCGTTTCCTGGGAAGAGTGATCGCGGAGGAAGGATGAGGCGAGAAGCGGCAGGGAGCCTTGCATGTTAGCGCTGGTTTCGCGTCGTCTGACGGGGCTTCTCGTGACGCTCCTCATTGTCTCGCTGCTGATTTTCGCGGTCATGGATCTTCTTCCGGGTGATCCCGCCTCGATCATGCTTGGTACCTCGGCATCCCCGGAGACACTGGCTGCGCTTCGGCACGACCTCGGTTTGGATCAGCCGTTGATCCTGCGATACGGCCGCTGGCTGGCGGGGGTCCTCATGGGCAACCTCGGGCAGTCGTACACTTACGGCGTGCCGGTCGCCGGATTGGTCGTCGAGCGGCTGGCCGTCACTCTGCCGCTGGCGCTGCTGGCAATCGCCCTGTCGATGCTGATTGCCATTCCGCTCGGCGTTCTCGCGGCATCCCGGCGCGGTGGTGTTGCCGACGTGGTTGCTTCGGTCTTTTCCCAGATTGGTATCGCTGTACCTGCCTTCTGGATGGCCCTGTTGCTGATCGTCCTGTTTTCGACCACGCTTGGCCTCATGCCGGCCGGCGGTTTTCCCGGGTGGAGCAACGGTTTTTGGCCGGCATTGCGTGCGCTGTTGATGCCGGCGGTGGCGCTGGCCTTGCCGCAGGCGGCCGTGCTGACGCGGGTGACACGTTCGGCCGTGCTGGAAACACTCCACGAGGATTTCACGCGCACGGCACTCGCAAAGGGGCTGTCGGCCCGAAAGGTCCTGTGGCGGCATTCCGTGCCGAATGCCCTCGTGCCAATCTTCACGATCCTCGGGCTACAGTTCACCTTTCTCGTTGCCGGCGCGGTGCTGGTCGAAAATGTCTTCAACCTGCCCGGCCTCGGTCGTCTCGCCTATCAGGCCCTGTCGCAGCGCGACATTGTCGTCATGCAGGATGTCATCCTGTTCTTCGCGGCACTGGTCATCATCATGAATTTCCTTGTCGATCTCTCCTACCTGGCGATCGATCCGCGGCTCAGAAAGGAGCTCTGAGATGGCGCCGATCGTCTTGACCGAAGTGTCCGTCAGCCGTCGCCGACGCAGATTGAGCCGGCGAACCAACCTCGTGGCCGGTGCCATGATCGTGGCCTTTCTTGTGCTGGTCGCGATCGTTTCGCTTCTGTGGACACCGGTCCCCCCGCCAAGATGCAGATCATCCACAAGCTCCAGCCGCCGCTCTCCTTCGGCCTGCTCGGCACCGATCAGTTCGGCCGCGATGTTCTTTCGATGCTGATGGTCGGCTGCTGGAACTCCCTGTCGATTGCCGTTCTGGCGGTCGCCATTGGCGGCACGATCGGTTCGATTGCCGGCATTTCCGCAGCAGCTTTCCGCGGTGCGTTCGAGAGCATCCTGATGCGGATATGCGATGTGATTTTCGCGCTGCCGCCGATCCTGTCCGCAATGATTCTCGGCGCCTTTCTCGGGCCGGGACGCTTCACCGCCATCGCCGCCATCGCTACGTTCCTGATTCCCGTCTTCGCCCGCGTCACGCTGGCTAGCGCGCTGCAGGCCTGGAGCCGGGACTACGTGCTTGCTGCCCGTGCCATCGGCAATACGCGTCTGGCGATCTCCGTCCGCCATGTATTGCCGAACGTTGCCGGCCAGATCATTGTCCAGACGACAATCCAGCTCGGGCTTGCGGTCCTGACCGAAGCCGGTCTCAGTTTCCTCGGTTTGGGTCTTGCGCCTCCGGCACCGACGTGGGGGCGCATGCTCGCGGATGCACAGACCTATCTCGCGCTGGCGCCTTGGCTTGCAATTCTGCCGGGCCTGGCGATCGCCCTGACGGTCCTGGGGTTCAACCTGCTCGGTGACGGGTTGCGGGATCTGCTTGATCCGAGGGAAGCAAGCCGATGACGCCGGGCGACGAGAGGAAGGGTGAGTGATGAGCGAAACGGATCTGACGATCAGCGAATTGAGGCGCCGTTTCGCCGAAAAGAGCCTGTCTCCCCTCGAATACTGGCTTGCGCTTGAAAAGCATATCGATCGCTGGGAGCCGACGATCTGTGCGCTTTACGCCTTCGATCGCGATGCCGCCCGCCGTCAGGCTAAGGCCTCGACCGATCGCTGGTGGCGTGGTGAGACCCTGGGGTTACTCGACGGCATACCGGTGACCTTGAAGGAGCTTATTGCCACAAAGGGGCAGCCTGTCCCGCTCGGAACGAGAGCGACGGAATTGAAGCCGGCGACGGAGGATGCCCCTGTCGCAGCCCGCCTTCGCGAGGACGGTGCCGTCATCTTCGCCAAGACCACATGCCCCGACTACGGCATGCTGTCGTCAGGGCTGTCGAGTTTTCATCACCTGACCCGCAACCCGTGGGACGTTACACAGAACCCCGGCGGATCAAGCGCGGGCGCATCAGCCGCGGCCGCAGCCGGTTATGGTCCGCTGCACATAGGGACTGATATCGGCGGCTCCGTTCGTCTTCCCGCAGGTTGGACCGGAATTTTCGGCTTCAAGCCCAGCCACGGGCGCATACCTGTGGATCCCTACTATGTTGGGCGCTGTGCCGGGCCGATGACGCGCACGGTTGACGATGCGGCGCTGGCGATGGCCACGCTCTCGCGCCCTGACTGGCGCGACGGCACCAGCCTGCCGCCGAACGATCTGGATTGGACATCGCTGCCTGTTGGTGTCGAGGGCTTGACGATCGGCCTCATGCTGGACGCCGGCTGCGGCCTTGCGGTCGAGGATGAAATCCTTGCGGCCGTCGAGCAGGCAGCGTTTCGCTTCGAGCAGGCGGGCGCAAAGATCGTTCCCGTCCAGCCGGTGCTCAGCCGGTCGATGCTGGATGGTTTGGATGCATTTTGGCGATCCCGCTTCTGGGGCGACATCGAAACGCTCGATGAGGAGCGCAGGAAGAGCATCCTTCCCTATATTTACAGCTGGGCGCTCGGAGCAGCCGGGATCAGCGGCGTCGAGGCGGTAAGGGGATTCAACCAGACGATCGAGATGCGCAAGTCATGCGGACGACTGTTCTCGGAAGTGGATGCGGTTCTCTCGCCGACCAACCCGATCGTGTCCTATCCGGCGGACTGGGCTTCGCCGACAAACGATCCGGCCAGGCCCTTCGAGCATATCTGCTTCACGGTCCCCTGGAACATGTCCGAGCAGCCGGCCGCTTCCATTAATTGCGGCTTTTCGAAATCCGGCATGCCGATCGGGCTGCAGATCGTCGGGCCGCGTTTTGACGACCTGAGCGTTCTCGGCCTTTCGAAGGCATTCGAGACTTGGACGGGAGGCGTTACCTCCTGGCCGCAGCCGCCGATCAGCTGATCGGCCGACGGTATCCGGTAGGCTGTTCGTAGAGCCAGCCGATCCGTTTGATGGCCGCTTCGAAGTTCTCGCGGGCAACGGTCATGGTGTGGCCATTGGCATGGATGATCGTCTCGGGATCTTCCATGGCCCCGACATGCCCCTTCCAGAAGACGAGATCGCCGCGTCGCAGTTCGGCCCGGTCGATTGGTTCGCCCAACTCCACTGCCTGCATGTCGGTATCACGCGGCGCCGCGCGCCCGGTCATCAGCATCGACAGCTGGACAAGGCCGGAACAATCGATACCAAGGCCGGAGCGTCCGCCCCAGAGGTAGGGCGTTTCGAGGAAACGGGCAGCGACATCGACGTAATCCTCGCCATGGCCGGTGCCGATGGGTGTCACATGCTTGGCAAAGATCGCCTTGCCGTCCTCGAGCACAACATAGTGATTGCCGCGTGCTTCGGCCTCGCCGACGATACGGACGCGGCTGCCCATCGATAGAATCGACGCGTAGGGCTTTCGCAGCTCTGGTTCACGATAGAGAAACGTCCGCTGCACGGTGACGATGTGCGTCGGGGCATCGCTCTGTTCGGACAGCGCACTTTCGGGCAGATAGCCGACGTAACCATCCGACGATGCCTTGATCCAGCACCAGCCGTCCGCACGGTCGAAGACGGTGACATCCTCTCCCATCAGCAGTTCCGTATCGATGCCGATAGCATCGTCGGGGCGCGGGCGCAGTCCGACTACCGGAACGGCGATGCGTGCCGGCGTGCCGTCCACGAAACGGGTGGCGTCCACCTGGCCGCGAAGAGCGCTCTCCGCGAGATCGGGGCGGTAGGCATGCAGGCGGCGATCAAGAATAGTCATGTCTTTCCTCTTACGGCGAAAGGCGCCGACCCTGTTCACGCACCCGGTCGCCGAGCTTTTCCAGATAGAGCGCGCCGCCGACGGTTCGTTTGATCACGACATTCCGTCGGTCCCGCTCGTCGCGGATGCGATCCACAAGCCCGAGTTCCCCCATCGTGTCCAGCGCTCTGGTGATGACGGGCTTGGTAACGTTGAGCTCTGCCGCCAGCCCACGCACCGTATGCGGCGGCGGCACCAGATAGATATGCAGCAGGATGGCCATCTGGCGCAATGTCAAATCGCGCCCGTCCATCCGCACCTGATCAAGCGATACGCCGTACCAAAGTCCGAGTGCCTGGGAAGCTGTGAGTTCGATCGGCACGATCCCCCCGAAAAACGTTACGCATGCGTTTCATTTTCGGAGAGAGGGGGCGCAAGTGCAATGGGAGCGGCGTCGCCGCCGCTCCGCAAGGTGAATAAAATTTTAACGATGCACTTAGCGGACGCTCTGACGAATGTGGTGGTAGAGCGCCCGGATCGCCTGCGCCTCGCCGCCGCCGGGCGAGTGCGGCCGCTCGGAAGGAGCCCATCCGTAGATGTCGAAGTGCGCCCAGCTCTTGGTGTTGCTGACAAAGCGCTTCAGGAAAAGCGCGGCGGTGATCGCGCCGGCCATGCCGCCGGGCGGTGCGTTCGTTATGTCCGCGAACTTGCTGCGGATATCCTTTTCATAACCCGCATAGAGCGGTAGCCGCCACAGCGGATCATCGGTTTCGAAGCTTGCTTCCATCAGGTCCTGGGCGAGATCGGCATCGTCGGTGAAGAATGGCGGCAGGTCCGGGCCGAGAGCCACGCGCGCTGCGCCGGTCAAGGTTGCCATGTCGATCAGGAGGTCAGGCGATTCTTCGTCGGCATAGGACAGGGCGTCGGCGAGGATCAGCCGGCCTTCTGCATCGGTGTTGTCGATCTGGACCGTCAGACCCTTGCGACTACGATAGATATCGCCGGGGCGGAAGGCGTTCGACGAGATCGAGTTCTCGACGACAGGAACGATCACGCGCAGATCGACTTTCAGCTTCGCGTCCATGATCATCAGTGCGAGGCCCATGACGTTTGCCGCGCCGCCCATATCCTTCTTCATCAGCGCCATGGAGGCGGCAGGCTTGATGTCGAGGCCACCGGTATCGAAGCAGACACCCTTGCCGACAAGGGTAATCTTGCGATGCCCTTTCTTGCCCCAGCGCAGTTCGAGCAGCCGCGGCGCATCGGCGCTGGCACGGCCGACGGTGTGGACGAGCGGAAAATTCTGTCGCAGGTCGTCGCCGCTAACCACGTTGATCTCGGCCTTGTAGTGCGCGGCGAGACCACGGAACGCGGCCTCGAGCTCGTTCGGGCCCATGTCGTTGGTCGGGATGTTGATCAGGTCGCGCGCGAGGAACACGCCGGCCAGCTGCCGCTTGATATCGGCGCCGTCGGCGTCGCGCGGGATCATCAGCGTGGCGGCGGGAGACTTCTCGGATTTGTAGCGATCGAATCGATAGCTGCCGAGACCGAAGCCGAGCGACAGGCGATTGGCGGTCAGGGGGGCGGTTTCTATGTGCCAGTCTCCAGCAGGCAGCGCACGCGCCAGCTTGCCGGTGATGTAAGGCTGCTCTGACGGATTGGTGCCAAGGCCGAAGAGGGCGCCGCCGAGGTGACCTTCGGCGGTGGGGATCAAGAGCAGCGAGCCGCTTTCTGCCTTGTAGCCGGCCTTCTTTGCCCAATCGAGTGCGATTGGATCGATCGTTCCGGTCTCGATATGGGCAGGGGTGACCGCGAAGATCGGCAAGGTCGAGCCACCCTTGGTGTTGAAGGGGGTGGGTCTCTCGATGAACTGATAGGGGGCCATGATTATCCTTCGGGGGCGTCCGGGAATCGCTTTTTAACGGTCTGTTAGGGTTAACAGACTATTGCTGGAGTGAAGATTGCGTCAAAGCCTTTCCCTGTTCCGCTTTGAGGTCCGGCGCCGATATCCGATTTCAGGAAAACGCGATGCCTGCCTTGGCCAACACCCATTTGAAATCCCGCATTTTCCAGGGTACCGCCGCGGTGCTCGCCGTACTCGCCTTGAGCGGCTGCAACACCACCAAGGACCGCATGACGACCGGTTCGGTGCCGCAGCTGAGCAAACCCGTCGAGACGATGAACGACCAGGAGGTTCGCTCCGCAACGGATCGGGTCGGACAGGCCTACGAGAAAAACCCGCGCGATCCGGTAAACGGCGTCAACTATGCCAACCTCTTGCGCATGCAGGGCAGGGATGCCCAGGCGCTGGCGGTCATGCAGCAGGTTGCCATCTCCAACCCCGCCGACCGTAATGTTCTGGCGGCCTATGGCAAGGCACAGGCGGCCGCCGGCCAGCTGCAGCAGGCGCTCGATACGATCGGACGGGCACAGACGCCTGATCGCCCAGACTGGAAGCTGATATCAGCGGAAGGCGCGATCCTCGACCAGCTCGGCCGCTCGACCGAAGCGCGGCAGCGCTATCGCGATGCTCTCGACATCCAGCCGAACGAACCATCCATTCTCTCCAACCTTGGCATGTCCTACGTCCTGACGGGTGACCTGCGCACGGCCGAAACCTATCTTCGCCAGGCTGCGGCGCAGCCATCGGCAGACAGCCGCGTCCGCCAGAACCTCGCGCTTGCCGTCGGTTTGCAGGGACGCTTCCCGGAAGCCGAACAGATAGCACGGCGCGAACTCACGCAGCAGCAGGCCGAAGCCAATGTCGCTTACCTCAGGGGCATGCTTTCGCAGCGCAATTCCTGGCAGAAACTTGCGTCGAAAGATGCCAGCGAAAGCACCGGCACCAACTGAAGCCTCAACGGCCACTGACGCCTGAAACGACGAGTTCCAATCCCAGGCCCGCCATGACCGCGCCGGCCGTACGGTCGATCCACGCCTTCGCGGCGAGGTAGATCTGCCGTGGATGGTGCGCGGAAAAGGCAAGCGCGACGATAGAATACCATCCGGCTTCGACTGCAAATACACCGACGGGAAGGGCAAGCATCAGCCCGAGAGGCACGGTCTTCGGAAGCAGCGCGGCGAAAATGCCGGCGTAAACCACGATGGTCTTCGGGTTGCTGATCTGCGTCAGCAGCGCCGTTATGAAGCTCCGGCCGGGTGCGGGTTTCATGGTCGCGGTCTCGCCGATGTCGAGCGGCTTGCTCGCACCGCGCCAGATATTGATCGCGATCCACGCAAGATAGGTTCCGCCGGCGATCTTCAGCCCGATATAGAGCCATTCGAACTGCGAGAGCAGCGCCGTCAGGCCCGCCAGGGCAAGAATACTGAAGAAAGCGCCACCGATCCCCATCCCCAAGGCAGCGGCAAGGCCGTCCGCGCGCGAGCGTGATACAGCGATCCGCGACACCATGACAAAGCTCGGACCAGGGCTCATGGCGCCGATCGACAAGGCGGCAATGATGCTGATGAAAATGCTTGCGGAAGACATCGGCAGCTCCGGGACCGTGCGAGAGACAGCATCAGTGCGTCTCACACTTCACGCCCCTTGTCGATGCCCGTCCGTGAGCTCCCGACTAGAACTTGTCCGAGACCTGAATACCGGCCGGTCCGAGAATAACCGCGACGAGAACGGGCAGGAAGAACAGGATCATCGGCACCGTAAGCTTCGGCGGCAGGGCAGCGGCCTTCTTTTCCGCCTCGTTCATCCGTTCGTCGCGACCTTCCTGCGCCAGCACCCGCAGGGCCTGCGAGACGGGCGTACCGTAGCGGTCGGCCTGGATCAGCGCCTGAACAACCGACTGTACGATCGGGATCTGCGTGCGGGTGGCAAGGTTTTCCAGCGCTTGACGTCGGTCCGGCAGGAATGACAGTTCAGCGGTGGTCAGCACCATTTCCTCGGCGAGCGGCGGGGATGCCTCGCCGAGCTCTTCCGAGACGCGCCGCATGGCGGCCTCGATCGAAATACCGGATTCGACGCAGATCAGCATGAGGTCGAGCGCATCGGGCCATGCACGCTTGATGGAGTGCTGGCGCTTCTTCATCTTGTTGGAGATGAAGATATTCGGCGCATAGAAGCCGAGATAGGCGAAGCAGAGCGTCGCGAGGAAGCGCAGAGGGGTCGGCTTGTCGGCCAGGTGATCGAGACCGAAGATCCAAAAGACCGCAACCCCGAAAAACAGGAAAGGCAGCAGGAAGCGCGCGACCAGGAAGGTGTTCAGCGCATTCTCCGAGCGATACCCGGCTGCGCGAAGCTTGTTCATGGTGTTTTCATCGACCAGCGCTTCACGCAGGTTGAAGCGTTCGACGATCTGGCGAACGGAACGGTTGTTCTGTGTACGCAGCGATGCCTTGCTGCCTTGCTCGGCGTTCATACGGGCGCGTTCGCGGGCGCGGATCTGCTCGCGCTCGGTCGAGACCTCCTTCATGCGCTTGGCAAGGTCGCCGCGCTCGAAGAAGGGAATGGCAAGCGTGTAGAGGCTGACGAACACTGCGACCGCGACGAGCACGGCGATCAGCATGGAGGGGTCGGTCAAACTGCTGGCGAGATCCGATGACATCGCGCTTCCTCGGCTAGATATCGAAATTGACCATGTTGCGCATGACGAAGATGCCGATCGACATCCACACGCCCGAAACGCCCATGATCAGGTGTCCACGTGGATCCGTGAAAAGGATCATCATGTATGCCGGCGACGTCATGTAAACGAGCAGCGCCACGATGAACGGCAATGCGCCGATGATCACGGCAGAGGCCTTGGCTTCCATCGACAGTGCCTTGACTTTCGCCTTCATCTTCTTGCGTTCACGCAGAACCTTCGCAAGGTTCCCGATTGCTTCGGAGAGATTGCCGCCCGCCTGCGACTGGATGGCGATCACGATGGCGAAGAAGCTGACTTCCTGAAGCGGCATGTGATTGGCCATGCGGCCGCAGGCATCCGGTACGCTGAGCCCGACCTGCTGCGATTCGACGACCCGCCGAAATTCGCCGCGCACCGGTTCCTTGCCTTCGCTGGCGACCAGCCGGATGGCATCGTTGAGCGGAAGGCCGGACTTGATGGAGCGCACGATGACGTCGAGCGCGTTTGGAAATTCGTCGAGAAACTTGTTCTGGCGACGTTTGATGAGGAAGCCGAGTATCCAGCGCGGCAGGCCGAGGCCGGCAACAACAGGGATGCCGAGCACGACCATGACCGGCGCGTCGGCGAGGAAGGCGACGAACATCAGCACAAGGCCGAAGATCGCGCTGAACATGTAGAAACGGCCGGGCGTGACCGTGAGGCCGGCCTGGGTCAGCCTGGACTTCAGAGTCAGTTTCTTCTTGGCGTTTTCCTGCTGGCGCTTCTCAAGCTCCTTGAGGTTGTCCTGAACCGACTTGCGCCGCTTCGACATTTCCTGCACGCGATCGCGAGCCGCCTTGACGTTGGCGCGATCGGCATCCGCAGAGGCTACGCGGCTGACGCGGTTGGCTGCCTTCTTTTCGGTCTCCATTCTCGAAAACAGAAAGGCATAGCAGACACCTCCCGCCGCGACGGCGGCAAGAAGGATGATTGCAAGCACTGTCGGATCGAGACCGAACATTTCACTAATCCTTCGACTTTTCTTCCATTTCGTCGAGGGCCGCCGCAAGGCGCTTTTCCTCGTTGAAATAGCGGGCACGATCCCAGAAATGCGGCTTGCCGATACCGGTCGATTTGTGCCGGCCGATCAGGCGTCCGCCGGCATCTTCGCCTTCGATCTCGTAGCGCATGAGATCCTGCGTGATGATCACGTCGCCTTCCATGCCGATCACCTCGGTGATCTGCGTGATACGGCGGGAGCCGTCGCGAAGACGAGCGGCCTGAATGATCACGTCGACCGATCCGGAGATGATTTCGCGCACCGTCTTGGCGGGCAGGGTGAAACCGCCCATCGCGATCATCGATTCGATACGGCTGAGGCATTCGCGCGGTGAGTTCGAGTGAATCGTTCCCATCGAGCCGTCGTGACCGGTGTTCATCGCCTGCAGCAGGTCGAAGACCTCGGGTCCGCGCACTTCGCCGACGATGATCCGTTCCGGGCGCATACGCAGGCAGTTCTTAACGAGATCGCGCATCGTGATCTCGCCTTCGCCTTCGATATTCGGCGGGCGGGTTTCGAGGCGGACGACATGCGGCTGCTGCAGCTGCAGTTCGGCCGTGTCTTCGCAGGTGATGACGCGTTCGTCGGTATCGATATATCGGGTCAGGCAGTTGAGAAGCGTCGTCTTGCCGGAACCTGTACCGCCTGAAATGACGACATTGCAGCGGACGCGGCCGATGATCTGCAGCAGCGTCGCGCCTTCCGTGGTGATCGCACCGAAACGTACCAGCTGCTCGAGCGTCAGCTTGTCCTTCTTGAACTTACGGATCGTGAGAGCAGGGCCATCGATCGCGAGCGGTGGCGCGATGACGTTGACACGCGAGCCATCCGGGAGACGCGCGTCGCAGATCGGGCTCGATTCATCGACGCGTCGGCCGACCTGGCTGACGATGCGCTGGCAGATCGAGAGCAGCTGCGAATTGTCGCGGAACCGGATCTCGGACTCGATGGTCTTGCCGCCGACTTCGATGAAGGTCTGGCCGGCGCCGTTGACCATGATGTCGGCGATATCGTCGCGCGCAAGAAGCGGTTCCAGCGGGCCGTAGCCGAGAACGTCGTTGCAGATGTCTTCGAGCAGCTCTTCCTGCTCGGAGATCGACATCGCGAAGTTCTTGATCGTGATGATGTCGTTGACGATGTCGCGAATTTCCTCGCGCGCGCTTTCTCCGTCGAGCTTGGCGAGCTGGGAAAGATCGATCGTGTCGATCAGCGCCGAGAAGACCTGCGCCTTCGTATCGTAATATTCGTCGGTGCGGGCAGGGCGCTTGCGCTGCGGCGTCTGCATCGGCGGAGGCGCGACCTGCTGGCGTGTGGGCTCACGCTGCGGCTCTGCAAGCACTGCCGGCCCCGAGGACGACGGCGCCGCAACAGGCGCGGGGGGCGCGACTGTGCCCCCTGCCTTGCCAAAACCCTCGTTTCCGCGTTTTCCGAACATGAACTATTCCAATCCGCTCTCGGCTGATCTCATTTGCGCTTCAGCAGACCAAGAAGACCGCCCTTCTTTGCCTTCTTGACAGCGATACGGCCGGTCACGATGTGCGCCAGTTGTGAGAAGGTTTCCGCAGTCGGCGACTTTGCATCCATCTCCGATATCATCCGGCCGCTGTTGGCAGCCGTGCCGAATAGGTTGATGTCGAAGGGTATGATCGCAATCGGATCCGTCTCCAGCGGCTCGCAGAAGTCGGATGGCGTGATCTCCGGACGCTTCGGCATGCCCACCTGGTTCAGGATGAGGTGAGGCGGCTTGTCGTTCGGCCGCATCTTGCGCAGCGCATCCATCATGTTCTTGGTGTTTCGCAGGTTTGCGAGATCCGGGGATGCGCAGATGACGACTTCGTCGACGCTGCCGAGGACCGAGCGTGTCCATTCCGACCATGCGTGTGGCACATCGAGAACGGTTACGGGCGCGCTGCGCTGCAGGACATCCAGAACGGGCTGGAAAGCCTGTCCCTCGAAGTCATAAGAGCGGTCGAGGATGGACGGTGCCGCGAGCAGCGAAAGATGCTCGGAGCATTTCGTCAGCAGACGGTCGAGAAAGACTTCGTCGAGGCGCTCCGGCGCGTAGACCGCTTCGGCGATCCCCTGCGTCGGATCCTGGTCGAAGTCGATGTTCGCCGTGCCGTAGGGCAGGTCGAGGTCGGCAAGGATGGTTTCGGTCGAAAACAGGCGCGAGATGCCGAAAGCGCAATTGTGAGCGATAGTCGAGGAGCCGACCCCACCCTTTGCGCCGATGAAGGCGATGCTTCTGCCAAGCGGCTCCGCATCGGGATCGATGAAGATCGCCGCCAGCGCCGTCATCAGGTCGGCCATACCGACCGGCTGCACCATGTATTCGGAGATGCCGTTGCGGATGAGCTCGCGGTAGAGCGAGATATCGTTGTGATAGCCGACGATAATGACTTTCGTCGAAGGGTCGCAGACCGAAGCGAGTGGCGCCAGTTCGCTGAGCAGGCTGGCGCTCGTTGCGCGTGTTTCGAGGATGATCAGGTTCGGCGTCGGCGCACCGGCGAACATGTTTGCGGCGGCGGCGATACCACCGCTCGTCACCCGCAGGCTGACCTTTGCCATGCGACGATCGTTACCGCAGCGTTCCATCGTGCGCTGCAGCTCTTCGCTTTCGCAGAAGGCGTGAATGGAGATGCGCGGCAGCGGTCGCATGCCTTCGAGCTCCGCCATGCGCAGCGCGTCCTCTGCGTGCCGGAGCTCCGCGGTATTCTTGATCTCGTATTCGACCGTGCTCATCGTCAATCCTTACCGATCAAAAGGTGCTCGAGCCGGAGGCAGCGACATCCTCGATCGTCGTGGTCGTTTCGCGATATTCCTTGATGGCGGCGTTGCGTCGCGTGGCGTCGATCGGGGTCATGCCGCGCGGCGCGACCAGGTCTTCCGGGTTCGCGACCTGTGCGGCGAGATTGTTCTGCGTGGCGCAACCGAAGTTGTAGTAGTTCTGGTTGCTGAAATCGTTGATCATGTCCTTCGGCCACTGGCCGCACTGCGAGGTCATGGCCGTTGTGCCGACGAAGGTCAGGCGGATCGGCGCGGAATCGCCGGTGGCGCCGGCGCCATATGAGCTGTTGACGATCTTCGAACTCGCAATGCCGCGTGCCGACAGTTCGGCCCGAACCTGCCCGCGCAGCTGGCGCGCGGCCGCGGCGTTCGGCGAGCCCTCAGGGGTCATCAGGTAGACTGGGCCGGTCGCTCTGGAGCCGTAATTCTGGGCGAAGCCGCGGATCATGTCGCGCTGCGCCGTGTTGAGGCGCCGGTCCGTCGAGGCAACCGGGATATCCACGGATTGCTCCGCTTCGGTGACGACGATGGGGTGGCGCTGGCGATAGTCGTCAGGGATCCCGCCTGTGGTCAGGTCGTCATGCGATGCGCAGCCGGAAAGGAGAGCAGCGGCCATCGCCGCAACGGCAACCATGCACCTGGATTTTGCGATGCGGGTCGTGCTGGTCCGAGTCATCGAATGATCTCTATCTCTTGTCATTGCTACCGCTCCGCTCATTTGTAGATGAACCCGATCGAGCCGTGGAACTGCGCGTCGGCAACAGGCGTCTGGTGCCCGTAAACCTTGTTCACGCGGTTGAGGAAGAATGCTGCGCCATCGTTTTCCGGGCTGAAGTTGTCGTCCGGGCGATTGAGCTGGTTGCGCGCGACCGGGCGCACCAGATACGGCGTCGCGATGATGACAAGCTCGGTTTCGTCGCGTTCGACGGTGCGCTGGCGAAACAGCGTGCCGAGCAGCGGAATCTTGTTGACGCCAGGCGTGCCGTTGGAGGTCTGGGCGACGTTGTCACGGATCAAGCCGGCAAGCGCGATCGAGCCGCCCGAGGGAAGCTCGACGGAGGTTTCGGCCGCGCGACGTTGGTAGGTGGGAGTCGAGCCGGAAACCGACGGTGCCGGTTCCGACACATTGGTCTTGATCTGCAGGCTGATGCGCCCCGAGGAGAGCACGACCGGCTTGAAGGCAAGATTGATGCCGTAGTTGTAAGGAACGATCGTGACGTTGCCGTCGTTGTCGGTCGTCGAATAGAGAACCTGGCCACCGGAGTTGAATGTCGCAGCCTGGCCGGAGATCGCGGTCAGCGTCGGTTCGGCCAGCGTCTTGACGACCTTTGCCTGTTCCAGCGCGCTGAGGTAGGTCGAGATGTCGTATTTGCCGATCGAGCTCTTGAACAGTGCTGCCAGACCGCCGCCGACGGTTGCTGTCGCGCTGTCCACGTTCGGAGATCCGAGCTGAGCGACCGATAGGCCCTTCGAGTTGGAAACGAGATTGTCGAAGCCGAGCTGCTTGAGGATTTCGCGACGGACTTCGGCGATCGTCACCTTCAGTGTTACCTGGTCTTCGCCTTCGATCTTCAGGAGATTGATAACCTGCGAGGTTTGGCGACCTTCGGCAAAGAGCGCAACGGAGCTGTCGCCGCCCTGGCCGCTCGCCGTTTCCGTTCGGGTGGTCGCTTCGCCGCCCTTCAGGAAGACCTGGGCGAGATCTGCGGCCTGTGCCGCGTCCTGCGGCGTGCGCACCGTGCCGGTCAGCACGATGTTGTCGGAGACGATCTCCACGTTGATGTTGGAATCGGGAATGAAGCGCCGCAGATTGCTTTCGAGCCCGGCGACATCGCGTTCGATGGCGATGTCGAGGCTGACGATCTGCTGTCCGTCGGCGCCGAAAATGAAGATGTTGGTCTGTCCGACGGTCTTGCCGAAGAGGTAGATACGACGCGACGAGCGGGTGACGGCATCTGCCATCGACGGGTCGGAAACGAGGATATCATGCGCATCGACAGGCAGATCGACCACGATCGCCTTCTTCAACCCGAGCTTCAAGCTGCGGTGTGCGCCCGGGCCGGCCTGCGTGATCGTGACCATGCCGTCGGATTCCGCAAGTGCCGCCCGCACGCCGAAATCGCCGGGCAAGAAGCCCGGCGCCATGCCAGTCACGCCGATCACGAAGGATAGGCAGCCTGCCAGCAAAGGCTTTGTGTACCGCGTTGAATTGCCCATTAGCGTTTCCTCTACTCGGCCTTTGCTGTGCCGGTGCTGTCGGTGACGATCGCCCCGGATTTGATGACCTGGACGATCGAGCTGCCGTTGTCGCCGCTCAGCAGGTAGTCGGCTGCGGTCGTATCCTGCTCGCGCGCATCGGCAACGGAACGAAGCGCCAGCGAAAGCCGGTCCGCCATTTGTTGCGCTACGGCGAGCACTTTGGTCTGGTCGGGCGTGAGTTCCAGCGTCGCGGTCGTCCCGACGACGGACTTGGAGCCGTCTTCCTTTTCCTGGATCTGCTGGTCGATGGCGAGAATACGCACGTTGCTCAGCACGGTTTCGGTCAGATATTTGTCACCGCTCTTGGCCTTGCGCACCATGATGACGTCGACGCGGTCGTTAGGCAGGATGAAACCGCCCGCACCTGTCGCAACCGAGATCTCGGTCGCCACCGCGCGCTTGCCGGATGGCAGCAGCGACGACATGATCTTGCTGCTGGCATCGGCGATCTTCTCGGCGCGAACCGGTTCGCCTTCAAAGATCGGCAGACGCACGACGGCGCCCTGCATATCCTTGATGGCATCCGGCTTCTCAGATTCGGTAATGAAGCCCTGGACAACGCCGCCCTGCGGCCATGGCATCCAGTGTACGGCCTTGTCGTCGAGGCGCGCACCGACCGGCAGGTTGGCGCTCGAAACGAGCACGTTTACCGTTGGTTCTCTCTCGACGACGGATTGTACCTGGGTGACGACCGACCCGCGCCCGGCAAGGCTCATCGCGAGTATGCCGGCGAGGCCGGCAGCCACGACGGCCACTCCAAGTATTAGAATTCGGGCGGGTTTCATTGGTCCATTCCCCGGAGATTCGAGATATTCGTTCCGGAGAATGGACCTCAATTGGTGTAATTATAGTTAACGAAAGCCTTCGGATTTAGGTTAATTCTACCTTAATTCCTAGGATTTCACGGCTTCCAGCGCGGCGAGAAACAGCGGACTTTGAGGGAAAGCAAGAAAGCCCCCGATCGCGATGGCGATACCGTAAGGGACCTTCTTAGCCGTAAGAATGGAATGGGGAACCGGCAGGCCGGTCGCCAGTATGACATCCGAATACATCCGGATCCCAAGAATAACGAGGGTAACGGCGCCGCCGATGATGCCGACATAGACGACAAAGGCGGCAAGCGACGGATCATATCCGAACCAGAGTGCGGCGGCTGTCAGCAGCTTCGCATCCCCGCCGCCCATGACGTTCAGCGCGAAGAGCGCGAAGCAGGCGGCAAACACGGCGGCACCGGCTACGAGGTGCATGCAGATGGCGGCTGGCGGCAGGCCCGCCATGAAAGCGATCGGAACAAATGCTGCAGCGAGGATGAGCGATACCCTGTTGGGGATCGTCATCGTAAGAATATCAGACAGTGCGGCGATCGCCAGGCACAGCGGGAAAATCAGAAAAATTGCCGCTTCAGTCATATTCGCTCCCCAAGCACGAAAGGCTCACGGTCATCTGCCCGTGAGCCTCCAGTAACACATGCGCGGTTACCGCGATATCAGGTCGGCGTCTTGCTGCTGATCGTGTTCGACAGGCTGTTGAACATGAGGTTCAGTTTGTTGCCGAGAGCGGATGCACCGGTGATGAGCGCTACGGAAATGAGCGCTGCGATCAGGCCGTATTCGATTGCGGTCGCGCCGGATTCGTCCTTGAGAAAACGGCTTACAAGCTTGGTCATGATAACTCCTAACTCCAGTTGATGTTCAGCACGTCCGCCAACTGTTTGCCGTTGATCGGATTGGCCTACCCTAGCGAGTGGCGCTTTCCATCAACTTAAAGAATTGAGTTACCGATGCGTAAACGTGTTTAGCGCTTTGAATATGGTAAGTGTTGCCTTCGATCGAAACTTAAAATTCGAAGTATTGTCACCTAACGTCTTCTTGATACTACAGGACTTCCCGGAAACCACCGTTTCCCGCCGTTTGCTCGTGTCGTCGCCTGTGCTGGAACGCGCCGTGCCATATGCTCCAAATCGAGCCTATCTCGCGTGCTATAAGATGAATCACCATCGGTTAAATCTTCGTTCACCATTTTTTCCCATGCTGGCGGGAGGTTCCATTAAGATCGCGAAAGAAAAGTGGATGTCACCGAGCGGCAAAAGGATATTTCTCGCCAGCGCTCTTGCCGTCGCGGGTCTCTCACAAGCAGCCGTGGCGCAGCAATCCGAAATGCTGCGCGTCTATATGGATCAGGCGCGCGTGTTGAAGCTTGACCGTCCTGTCAGCAAGGTCATCATCGGCAATGCCAAGGTGGCCGACGCAACCGTCGCCGACCCCAAGACGATCGTGCTGACCGGCAGAAGCTTCGGCAGCACCAATCTTGTCCTTCTCGATTCGGACGGCAACGCAATCCTTGATGAGAGCATCCTTGTCTCGATCGACGAAGCAAACACTGTGCGCGTTTTCCGCCAGACGGAACGGACGGTCCTGTCCTGCACGCCGAATTGCGAGCAGCACAGCGCCCCCTCGAACGAAACCTCGGCCGCAGCATCCAACTAAGCTCGTTAAACTTCTGAGCCGCTCTGAAACGAAAAATCAACGCTCGTCGCGTAAGACTGCGCGATCAAAGCTGTTCGGACAAAAACCATGACGGAATTGGATCAGACAGCGGAAGGGGCCAGACGGCGGGGATGGACACGTCGACGGTCAATTGCCGCTTTCGCGCGCTCTCGCGATGGATCGGCGGCGATCGAGTTTGCCCTGCTCGCCATTCCCTATTTCATGATTGTCTTCGCGATCATCGAGACCTTCGTCGCCTTCGCGGGCGAACAACTCGTTTCCAGCGCCGTCGATACGCTGAGCCGCAAGATACGGACGGGTCAGATCACGCTCGCGAACACCGACCGCACGGCATTTCGTACCGCGCTCTGCAACGAGATCTCCGTCCTGATCAAATGCTCGACGACAGAGGCCGCAACGCCCAACAAGCTTTATGTCGACGTGCAGAAGTTCTCGACGTTCGCGGCCATCCCGACAACCATTCCGAAGGTGTCGACGGCGAATTACGCGGATATCAATACGTCGGCCTTCCAATACGCGCCGGGCGGTGCCGGAACGATCAACATGGTCAGGGCCTACTATCGCTGGCAGGTCATTACCGACCTCATCCGCCCCTACATCTCCAGCGTTCGGCCCGCCGACGGCTCCTCGGCCTATTTCCTCATCGTCGCGACCGCGGCTTTCCAGAACGAGCAGTATCCGTGATGGCCCTTCGTAACGCTTTGCGGAAACTGAGAAGACTGGGTAGCCGTTTCGCGAGGGATCGCGAGGGCGTCGGTGCGATCGAGTTCGCGATCCTGTTTCCGATCCTCGTCGTGCTCTATGTCGGTGCGTTCGAGATTACCATCGGATTGAGCCTCAGCAAGCGCGCCGCGCGATCGGCCGCGTCTGTCGCCGATGTAGTAACCCAGCAGCAGAGCGTCACGAAGTCCTGGCTGGCCGACATGCCTTCGGTCGCAAGCGCGATCTTTGCTCCGTACCCGACAACGGGAATGACGCTGAAGATCACCGGCATCACGATCGATTCGTCCGCCAATCCGAAGGTCAAGTGGTCCTGGGCCCAAGATAACTCCGCGCCCTATGCCGCAAACTCGGCGGTCACGGTGCCGACGGATCTGAAAAAGGCGAGCAGCTTCCTCGTTCGTGCCGAGATCACTGTGCCGTACCAGCTGTTCCTCTTCGCGTTCGCGCCGAATCTCGTGTCGAACACAAGCGCCCTGACGATCAGCCGGACCTATTACTATCGCCAGCGTCAGGGCGATGACGTCGCCTGCAGCGATTGCTGACAGCTCGTTTCCCCGCGATATTTGCCAAGTCACCACGACCGATATAAGGCTTGGCCTTTCGCAGCCTGCAGACGTCGGGCGCGTTTTGCTATCGGGTGAACCATGCCGCGTGCTTTTCTGTTCGTTCTGGATTCCTTCGGAGTCGGCGGTGCGCCGGATGCAACGACCTATGGCGACGAGGGCGCCAATACGCTCGGCCATATAGCGGAATTCTGCGCCGCCGGGGCAGGGGACCGCGAAGGACTGCGCGCTGGCCCGCTGCAGCTTCCGAACATGTCGGCCTTGGGGTTGCTGCATCTCGCCAAGGCGGCTTCCGGTCGCTTCCCGGCAGGGATGCCGGTGCCGGAGAAAATTTACGCGACCTACGGCTCCGCCAACGAGGTCTCGCGCGGCAAGGATACGCCGTCAGGGCACTGGGAGATCGCCGGAACGCCGGTAACCTTCGACTGGGGCTATTTTCCCACTGATGGAGATGCATTCTCGCCCGACTTTCTGGAGTCGCTGTGCCGTGCGGCCGATGTGCCCGGCATCCTCGGCAACTGCCACGCATCGGGGACCGATATCATAGCGCGCTTCGGCGAGGAACACATCCGGACGGGCAAGCCCATCTGTTACACCTCGACGGACTCGGTGTTCCAGGTTGCCGCGCATGAAACGCATTTCGGTCTCGACCGGCTGATGACGTTCTGCGCGATCGCGCGAGCATTGCTCGACCCGATGAATATCGGACGGGTGATTGCCCGGCCGTTCGTCGGCGAACGGGTGGCCAATTTTCAGCGAACCGGAAATCGTCGCGACTTTTCGGTTCCACCGCCGGAGCCGACGCTGCTCGATCGGCTGGTGAAGGAAGGGCGCAACGTGCATGCCATCGGCAAGATCGGCGACATCTTCGCCCATCAGGGTGTGTCGCGCGTGATCAAGGCCAACGGCAATCAGGCGCTGATGGACGCGACGCTCGACGCGATGGATACCGCCGAGGACGGCGACCTGGTCTTCACCAATTTCGTCGATTTCGACATGGTCTATGGCCACCGTCGCGATGTTCCGGGCTATGCCGCAGCTCTCGAGGCATTCGATGCCCGTTTGCCCGAGGTCGGCGGCAAACTAAAGCCCGGAGATCTCGTCATCCTGACCGCCGATCACGGCTGCGACCCGACCTGGCGCGGCACCGATCACACCCGCGAACGGGTGCCTATCATTGCCTATGGCCCGGGCTTGCGCCCTCGCGATATCGGTATCCGCTCGACCTACGCCGACATCGGCGAGACGATCGCCCGGCATCTGCGCATTCCGACCGGCCAGCACGGGAGAAGCTTTCTATGACCCGCCATTTGAAGAAGGTCGAGCTGCACTGCCATCTGGAAGGGGCGGCTCCTCCATCGCTGACGTTGGCGCAGGCCCGCAAATACAACATCGACATCGCCGCATATCTGAAGGACGGAGCCTATGTCTGGCACGACTTCGCGAGCTTCCTGCAGTGCTACGACAAGATTTCCGAGGTCTACAAGACCGAGGAAGACTATGCGCTGCTGACGGAAACCTATCTGGGCGAGCTTGCCTCGGTTGGTACGATCTACAGCGAATTGATTGTCTCGCCCGATCACGGAAAACGCATCGGCCTTGGAGCTGACGCTTACATCGCCGGTGTTTGCGAAGGCATCCGCCGGGCAGAGGCTGCAAACGGGATCGTGGCCCGGCTGATCGTCACGGGCGAGCGGCATTTCGGTCCCGATAGTGTTGTCGGTGCCGCGGAATATGCCGCGAAGGCACGCAACCCGCTGATCACAGGCTTCAATCTTGCCGGTGAGGAGCGTATGGGCCGCGTTGCCGACTACGCCCGGGCTTTCGACATCGCGCGTGATGCCGGTCTTGGGCTGACGATCCACGCGGGCGAAGTCTGCGGACCGTTCAGCGTCGCCGATGCACTCGATGTCGTGCGTCCGTCCCGCATCGGTCATGGCGTGCGGGCGATCGAGGATGAAGCCTTGGTGCGTCGTCTGGCGGAGCAGGGCACGGTTCTCGAAGTGTGCCCCGGCTCGAACATCGCATTGAAGGTCTTTCCGGATTTTGCCGCCCACCCGCTGCGGCGGCTGAAGGAAGCAGGCGTGCGGGTAACGATCAGTTCCGACGACCCACCCTTCTTCCATACGTCGCTCGAGCGCGAGTATGAGCTTGCGGCGAGCGCCTTCGGCTTCACCGATAGCGAGATCGACGAGCTGACGCGCACGGGCCTCGAAGCGGCCTTCGTGGACGAAGAGACGCGCAAGGTCCTTCTGGCGCGCCTCTGAGCGTCCGTGATTGGGGATCAGCAATGCAAATCGTCGTCCGCTCTTGCAGCGGACGGGATTTCCATGAAAGAAACATCCTATAAGAATAGCTAAAGAAAGGGCTCGGCCATGGACGGCGTTACGGTCATCGATCATCCGCTTGTGCAGCACAAACTCACCATCATGCGGCGCAAGGAAACATCGACCGGAAGTTTCCGTCGCCTGTTGCGCGAGATATCGACGCTGCTGTGTTACGAGGTGACCCGAGACCTCGAGCTGACGATGGAAACTATCGAGACGCCCATGGAAACCATGGAATCGCCGATTCTGGAAGGCAAGAAGCTCGTTTTCGCGTCGATCCTTCGCGCTGGTAACGGTCTTCTGGAAGGCATGCTGGATCTGGTCCCGTCGGCCCGCGTATCGCATATCGGCGTCTACCGCGACCATGATACGCTGCAGCCAGTCGAATACTACTTCAAGGCACCGGAGGACATTTCCGAGCGCCTGATCATTGTCGTCGATCCGATGCTTGCCACCGGCAATTCGTCGATCGCCGCGATCGAGAAGCTCAAGGAGCGCGGCGCACACAACATCCGCTTCCTCTGCCTGCTGGCGGCGCCGGAAGGCATCAAGAACTTCCGCGAGGCGCATCCGGACGTGCCCGTCTTCACGGCGTCGATCGACAGCCATCTGAACGATAAGGGCTACATCGTGCCGGGATTGGGCGACGCCGGCGACCGCATGTACGGCACGAAATAATTAACGCGCCATTTACCAGATGTTGGTGGTTGATGCCCCGGAACGACCTTCCGGGGCATTTTCATTGAGGCATTAGTAACTTGTCAGCAATTGCGGCGTAGCACCTAGAGACATGGCCTCGCATGATGCGCGGTTTATACAGGAAGGATTTCTGTCTCCATGCTCGTGCGTACAATCATATTCGCAAGCATCGCAGCGGTGTTTGCCAGCCAGGTCCCATCGTTGATCGGGGCAACAGGCAGTGTTTCCCGCCCAGAGCCTGCCGTCTCTGCGAATTACGTTTCCGGCACCGTCGATACGGTGCAGCCGTCCCAGGCATCCACGTCGCTGGGCACGATGCGCCTGCAGGCCGATGCTCAGGGCCACTATACAGGCGATTTCAGGATAAACGGTCGTCAGGTGCAGGGGTTGATCGATACCGGCGCCACCTATGTCGCCCTGAACGAAAGCCTCGCGCGCCGCCTCGGCTATACCGCCAACCAGCTGGATTTCCGCTACGCCGTCAGCACAGCCAACGGTCAGACGAAAGCCGCTCATGTTACCCTGGATCGCGTCGAGATCGGCGGTATCCGCGTTCGCGATGTGGAAGCTTTCGTCCTGAGAGACGAGGCCCTGTCTTCGACGCTTGTCGGCATGAGCTTCCTGAAGAAGCTCGGATCCTATTCCGTCGCTGACGGATCGCTCAGCCTGAAGCAATAAAGAACATCAGAGACGCTGCGAGATGACGGCGGCGAGCGCAGGCTCGCTGTCGGAAATCCTGTACGTGTTCCTCAGCGCGGCCGCGGCGGCGGCGGCCGCGTCTCTCGTCGCTGCGTGAACGAACCCGATCGGAGCGCCTTTCTCGACATAGGTGCCGATGGGCGGAAGCTCGGAGAAACCCACGCGGCTATCGATCTTGTCTTGAGGGTGCCGTCGTCCGCCACCGAGATCGATCACCGTCATGCCGATCTGACGGGCGTCGCAGGAATGCAGCCACCCGGATTGATCAGCGGCGACCGGAACGACGCAAGGCGCGGTCTGGAGATAGGCATCGGGCCTCTCCAGCAGATCGGAAGGGCCACCGAGCGCGTGCACCATCCGACCAAAGATCTCGGCGGCTGCGCCCGAGGAAAGGGCGTCCAGCGCCTTCGCGGTCGCGCTGTCAGGCGTCTCGGCAAGACCGGAGGCCATCAGCATCTCGCCGGCGAAAGCAAGAACGACTGTTTCCAGTCGCGTGCCCTTCTTCCGGCCGGCAAGAAAATCCAGACAATTCCGGATCTCGACCGCGTTGCCGGCGGCATCGGCCAGCGGCTGGTTCATGTCGGTGATCAGCGCGGAGGTCTTCACGCCCGCGCCGTTCGAAACCTCGACCAGCGAGCGCGCCAGAACGCGCGCGTCCTCAGGCTCCATCATGAAGGCGCCATTGCCGACCTTGACGTCGAGCACCAGCGTCTGCAGGCCCGCCGCCAGTTTCTTGGAAAGAATGGACGCCGTGATCAGCGGTATCGAATCGACCGTCGCCGTCACGTCCCTGATCGCGTAGAGCTTGCCGTCGGCAGGTGCCAGCGCGCTGGTCTGGCCGATGATCGCGCAGCCGACCTCCCTGACCGTTCTGCGGAAGAGGGATGCATCGGGCGTGATATTATAGCCGGGAATGGACTCCAGCTTGTCCAGCGTGCCGCCGGTATGGCCAAGTCCGCGGCCGGAAATCATCGGTACCGCGAGCCCGCAGGCTGCCGCAATCGGCGCCAGCATCAGCGAGACATTGTCCCCCACGCCGCCGGTCGAATGCTTGTCGGCAATCGGTCGGTCGATATCGCTCCAGTTCAAGGTGTCGCCAGAGGCCGCCATCGCCTGCGTCAGGGCAATCACTTCGTCACGGGACATGCCCTTGAACCAAACGGCCATCGCGAAAGCGCCGATCTGGCCTTCTGAAAGATCGCCCGCCGCCAGTGCGGAGATGAACGCACGGATGTCATCGGCCGATAGCGTGCCGCCGTCCCGCTTCCGCCTGATGATTTCCTGCGGGATCATCTCAGTAGCTCGATGCCGCCGATTGTGTCGATTGCGTTCCGCTGAGAACGGCAAGGATATCGTCCAGCAGGCCCGATGCACCGAAGCGGAACGTCGAAGGCATCGGCCAATCCGGTGCCATGATCGTCTCTGCGAGGCTGAGGTAGAGGGCCGCATCCGCAACCGATCCAATGCCACCGGCCGGCTTGAAGCCGACCTTTCGGCCGCTATGGCGGATTGAACGAAGCATGATGTCAGCCGCTTCAAGCGTCGCGTTGACGGAGACCTTGCCCGTCGACGTCTTGATGAAATCAGCACCGGCCTCGATCGCCAGTTCGGATGCGCGGCGGATCAGCGCCGGATCCTTGATCTCGCCGGTCTCCAGGATGACCTTCAGCAATACCGGCTCAACGCATTCGGCGCGCACCGCTGCGACCATGTCGGTCACGGCCTTGCCGCTGCCCGACATGAACGCGCGATAGGGGATCACAAGGTCGATCTCGTCGGCGCCGTCAGCAATCGCTTCGCGCGTCTCGGCCGCGACGTCGGCTACTTCCATCTCGCCCGATGGAAAATTGACGACGGTCGCGATCTTGACGGAATGCCCGCTGCCGAGAATGGCGCGGGCGTGCGCGACGAAGCGCGGCCAGATGCAGATGGCAGCCGTATTGCCGTAGGGCGTCTGTGCCCGCGCGCAAAGCGCGTCGATCTGGGCTTCGGTGCAATCATCCTTGAGGTTCGTCAAGTCGAGAAGGGACAGTGCGACCGCGGCCGTTTCCTTGAGGGAATGGGTGCTCATTATTCGTTTCCTCCAGCTGCGATCATGTCCTTGAGGATGGCAGCGAGACGGGCGCCTCCAACAGGCGCCATGTCCTTGGTTTCGTCGTGGCTGAGTTCGGAACCGGTCATGCCTGCACCATAATTGGTGATGACAGAGGCAGCCGCAACCCTCATGCCAAGCATTCTGGCGATGATGACTTCGGGCACGGTCGACATGCCGACGGCATCGGCGCCGAGGATACGCGCCATGCGTATCTCGGCCGGAGTTTCAAAGCTCGGACCCGAGAACCACATGTAGACGCCCTTGGCGAGCGGGATGTTGGTCCGTTCCGCGGCGTGTTGCATCGCGGCGGCGAGTTCAGCGTCATAGGCATTGGTCATCCCGACGAAACGCTTGTCGCTTTCCTCGCCGATCAGCGGGTTCATGCCGGAATAGTTGATGTGATCGGAGATCTGCATCACCGACCCGGGCGGCATGTCTTCACGCAGCGAGCCAGCCGAATTGGTCAGGATCAGGGAATCGACCCCAAGCGCCTTCAGCACCTCCAGCGGCGCGCGCATGGCAGCGGCATCACCCTTTTCGTAGAAATGCACGCGGCCGGACAGCATGACCACGGAAACGCCGCCGAGCGAGCCGATAACCACTTCGCCGGCGTGACCGGAAACCGCGCTGACCGGGAAGCTTGGAAGATCGCCGTACGGTATGCGTACGGCATCCTCCAGCTGATCGACAAGCGAGCCGAGGCCGGAGCCGAGCACGATGCCGTAGCGCGGGGAATGGCTGCCCAGTCTGCCGCTCAGCAGGTCAATAGCCGCCTTCATCCCAGTTCCGTTTCGAAGCTGAACGGCAGAAGCTCGTCCATCGTCATGGTCTTCTTCACGCCAGCCTCGTCACAAAGATAGATGCGGGTTTCCTTCGACGCGAACTCCGAGATCTTCTGGCGGCAGCCGCCACAGGGCGGGCAGAGCGGCAGTTTTTCGGCGATGACAGCCATCTCGACGATTTTCTTGGCGCCGCCCATGATCATCGCGCTGATCGCGGTGGGCTCCGCACACCAGCCCTGCGGGAACGACAGGTTCTCGATGTTGGCGCCGGTATAGACCTTCCCGTCCTCGGCGCGGATCGCCGCGCCAACGGGGAACTTGGAGTAGGGCGCATGGGCAAAGGCCATGGCGCCGCGTGCGGCTTCGAAAAGATCGTGCGACATGTTCTCAACGTTCCTTCGTGTAGGGGACGCCGCCGGCCTTCGGCGGGATGGCTTTGCCGATGAAACCGGCGAGCAGGACGCAGGTGAGGATATAGGGCAGGGCCTGGAAGATCTGCACCGGCACCTCGCCGATACCGGGGATAGGCTTGCCCTGCATGAAATTGCCGAGTGCGTCGAGGAAACCGAACAGCAGGCAGGCAAACATGACCGGAACCGGCTTCCACTTGGCGAAGACGAGGGCGGCAAGCGCGATGTAACCCTTGCCCGCCGACATGTCCTTGATGAAGGCAGCCGATTGCGCAATGGCGAGGTAGGTGCCGGAGAACCCGCAGAGAATTCCCGCGCACATGACCGAACGGTAGCGCAGCCAGCTGACCGAAATGCCGGCGGTGTCGACCGCGCCCGGATTCTCGCCGACCGCGCGCAGGCGAAGGCCGAAGCGGGTCCGGTAGAGGATCCACCAGGAGAGCGGCACGGCAAGAAACGCCAGATAAGTCAGGATATTGTTGCCGGAGATGACGTTTGCATAGAGCGGCCCGATGACCGGAACCTCGCGCATTGCATCAGCGCCAGGCAGCACGATCGGCGAAAACCGTGCCTCGGGGAGAAGCTGCGGCGTTCGTCCCCCTGGCCAAACCAGGCGCCACCGAGAACGATGGTGATACCGGCAATGAAGAAGTTGATCGCCACGCCCGAGATGATCTGGTTGCCGCGGTTGGTAATCGACGCGAAGCCGTGCACGAGGCTGAGAGCCACCGAGCAGATGATGCCGGCGCCGAGGCCGAGCCACGGCGAATCCGTCAGGTAGGCGACGCAGGCGGCCGCGAAGGCCGATCCCAGCATCTTGCCTTCGAGGCCGATGTCGAAAACGCCCGCTCGCTCCGAGAAGAGCCCGGCAAGGGCCGTGAATATCAGCGGGATCGACAGGCGGATCGTCGAGCTCAGAACGCTGATGAAGATGTCATAATAGTCCATCGCGCGCTCCTCACTTGCCCTTGAACTGCTGGTAGACGCGCACAAGCGCCGGACGGAACATGTACTCCAGAGCACCGGCAAACAGGATCACCAGACCCTGGATGACCAGGATCATCTCGCGCGTGATGGTGGGCATCTCGAAGGAGATCCAGTCACCGCCCTGATAGAGGATACCGAAAAGGATCGCCGAAAAGACGATGCCGACAGGATGGTTGCGTCCCATCAGCGATACGGCAATGCCGACAAAGCCCGCGCCGCCGACGAACTCGACCTGCAGGCGTGCCGACGAACCCATGACCGGGTTGAGCGCCATCATGCCGGCGAGCGCGCCCGACAGCAGCATGGCGATCATGACCGTGCGTGCATAGGGAATACCGGCATAGGAGGCAGCACTGGGGCTGACGCCGAGCGTGCGCATCTCGAAGCCGAGCTTCGTGCGCCAGATCAGTAGCCAGACGAAATAGGATGCAACCAGCGCGATGATGAACGAAACGTTGAACGGTGCCGCGCCAAGCTTCGCGCCGAACATGTTCATCAGCCAGCCGAGTTTCGGAAGCTGGCCGCCTTCGAGGAAGGTACGGGTCTCAGGCGCCATCTTGCCCGGCACGATCAGGACATGCACCAGCAGGTACACCATCAGTGCCGCACCGATGTAATTGAACATGATCGTCGTGATGACGATGTGGCTGCCGCGCTTGGCCTGCAGGAATGCGGGAATGAGGGCCCAGGCCGCGCCGAAGAGCCCGGCGCCGATGACGGCGATGGGCATTGTGACGTACCACGGCACATAATTGTCGAGAGCCAGTGCCACCAGCGCGCAGCCGAGGCCGCCGAGATAGGCCTGGCCTTCGGAACCGATGTTGAAGAGGCCGGCATGGATCGCAACGGCGACCGAGAGCCCCGTGAAGATGAAGCTCGTTGCATAGTACAGCGTGAAGCCGATGCCTTCGCCGCTGCCGAGTGCTCCTTCGATCAGGAGTGACAGGGCGCCGAGCGGGCTTTCGCCGATCAGCCAGACGACGAAGCCCGAGATCAGGAAGGCAACGACAAGGTTCAAAAGCGGAATGAGGCCGTAATTGATCCAATTGGGAAGCGGGACGGAAGCAGTGCTCATAAAGTCCTCACGCGGCAATGCCGGCCATCATCAGGCCGAGGGTCTGTTCACCGGCATCGGGCGTCTTCTCGCCGACCACGTGGCCGGCAAACATGACAAGGATACGGTCGGAAAGGGCGCGGATTTCGTCGAGTTCGACGGAGACGAGCAGGATTGCCTTGCCCGCATCGCGCATCTCGATGATGCGGCGATGGATGAACTCGATGGCGCCGATATCGACGCCGCGCGTCGGCTGACCGATGATCAGCGCCGTCGGATCGCGTTCGATCTCGCGGGCGACGACGATCTTCTGCTGGTTGCCGCCGGAGAAATTCGCCGTCTTCAGGCGCGGGTTCGGCGGGCGGATGTCATACTTCTCGATCTTCTCCATCGCGTCCTTGCGGATCGCGTCGAGATCGAGGAGCGGTCCTTTGCTGTAGGCGGAATTGCGATGATAGCCGAGCACCGAGTTCTCGTACTCCTCGAACTTCAGCACGAGGCCCATGTGGTGCCGGTCCTCGGGGATGTGCGCGAGGCCAAGTTCGCGCAGGCGCGCGGGATCCGCCTTGTCAATCGGCTGGCCGTCGAGGAATATCTCGCCGGAGTGCGGCTTGCGGATACCGGCAATGGCTTCCAGCAGCTCCGACTGTCCGTTGCCGGCGACCCCGGCAACGCCGACGATCTCGCCGGCTCTGACGTCGAACGAGACGTTGTCGACCATGACGACGCCGCGGTTATCCTTCACCGTCAGATTGCGCACGGATAGGATGACTTTGCCTGGATTGGCCTCGCCCTTCTGGACGCGCAGCAGGACGCGACGGCCGACCATCAGCTCGGCAAGTTCTTCGACGGTCGTTTCCGCCGTCTTGCGGGTCGCGACCATCTCGCCGCGGCGCATGACCGATACCGTGTCGGTAATCGCCATGATTTCGCGCAGCTTGTGCGTGATGAGAATGACGGTCTTGCCCTGATCGCGCAGCACGCCGAGGATCTTGAACAGATGGTCGGCTTCAGCAGGTGTCAGAACGCCGGTCGGCTCGTCGAGAATGAGGATTTCGGCGCCGCGATACATGGCCTTCAGGATTTCGACGCGTTGCTGCAGGCCGACCGGGAGCTGCTCGATCAGCGCATCCGGGTTGACCTCAAGGCCATATTCCTTCTCGAGCCGCTTCAGTTCGGCGCGGGCCGATGCCACGCCCCTGGCGAGCAGCGCTCCGCCCTCGGCGCCGAGCATGATGTTCTCGAGCACCGTGAAATTGTCAACGAGCATGAAGTGCTGGTGCACCATGCCGATGCCTGTGGCGATTGCCGCTTGGCTGTCCTTGATCGTCACGGCCTGGCCGTTGACCCGGATCTCGCCCTGGTCGGCGTGGTAAAAACCGTAGATGATCGACATCAGCGTCGATTTTCCGGCCCCGTTCTCTCCGATGATGCCGTGGATCGTGCCTTTGGCGACGGTGAGGTTGATGTCTTTGTTGGCGTGGACGGCACCGAATTTCTTGTCGATGCCCACAAGTTCGATAGCGGGCGTGTCAGTCACAGCAGGCTCCAGATACGAAAAGGGCGTATGGCGAAAAACACGTTCCGCCATACGCCCAATTTCAGGCGCGGATCACTTCGGGCAGGCGTTGTCCGATGTGTAATCGTGAACCTTGACGGTTCCTGCGATGATGTCGGCCTTGGCCTTTTCGACGGCTGCCAGCATTTCAGGCGTGATGAGGGCCTTGTTGTGCTCGTCGATAGCAGCCGAAACACCGTCTTCCTTGACGCCGAGCGACTGTACGCCACCGGTGAACTTGTCAGCCTTGGTGTCGGTGTAGGCGTTGTAGACAGCGAGGTCGACACGCTTGACCATCGAGGTCAGGACGGAGCCCGGATGCAGGTAGTTCTGGTTCGAATCGACGCCGATCGAGAACTTCTTGTTGTCGGCTGCCGTCTGCAGAACGCCGAGACCGGTTGCGCCGGCTGCCGCGTAGATCACGTCAGCGCCCTGGTCGATCTGGTTCTTGGTGAGCTCGCCACCGCGGACCGGGTCGTTCCAGGCGGCACCGGTCGTGCCGGTCATGTTCTGGAACACTTCCATCTTGGCATTTGCAGCCCGTGCGCCCTGCTCGTAGCCGCACTCGAACTTGCGGATCAGCGGAATGTCCATGCCGCCGACGAACCCGACCTTGCCGGTCTTGGAGGCCATGCCGGCGAGAACGCCGACGAGGTAGGAACCTTCCTCTTCCTTGTAGACTACCGAGCGAACGTTCGGCTTGTCGACGACGGCGTCAACGATGATGAACTTGGTGTCGGGGAATTCGGCGGCAACCTTTTCAATCGCCGAGGTCCAGGCGAACGAGACGGCAACAACCGGGTTGAAGCCGCGGCTTGCGAAGTTGCGGATTGCCTGCTCGCCCTGCGTATCACCGGTGGGCTCGAAATCGCGATAGGCGATACCGGTTTCCTTCTTGAACTTTTCAGCGCCGTTGTAGGCGGCTTCGTTGAAAGACTTATCGAACTTCCCGCCGGTGCCATAGACGAGAGCTGGCTTGACGTCGGCGGCCAGCGCCGTCGTGGACATGGCAGCCACGGCGAGGAGAGTCAGAAGGGATTTTTTCATGAGTTGCAGCCCTGTTGTTTCTATTTGTTGGGGTCCTCCCGCAAGCCCGTTTTCAGGCATGTCTGCGGAACCGCCGACCTCCCCCGAGGCCTGGCTTGGGCGCATCCTTGCATGGCTCAAAAAAAAATTCACGAGAAATTTTTCGGCTGGTAAAAATTTGCGGAGAATGCCGAAAATCGTCTCACACGAGCTTATTTTTGTTCAGAATCGCCGGCTGGTTGCGGTTTTTCTGTACATATTAGCGAAATCAGCTGCTCGGAGAAGTTACGCGCAATCGGGCGAGAACCGCCCTTCGTCAGGCAGCAAAACGGCCCGCGACCGGCGGCTTCTTGTAGCCAACCATCCACAACAGCAGCGACAGAACCAGGAACACCGCGAAGGCTGGCTGGAGCATCAGCCATTGGAAGGCGAGCGTATAGAAACGCGGATGAACATAGTAGGAAATCGATGACTGCAGATCCTGCAGCGACGTTGCGTTGAGATCTTCCCACGCCTCTCCCATCGACGTTATCACCACGGACGATGCCGCGACGGACTGGATGGAATCGATCGTTCCGGCGATCACGGCCACGGCCAGGGCAACAAGACTTGCCAAACGCAATAGGAAACGCATCGATCACTCCGGCCATTCAACATCGCGACGCCGCCTGCTCCAGCGAGGATTTTCCAGCTTGCACAGGACGTGGAGGCCTGCAAGCGAAACTGCAAACGGCGGCTTCCACGCACTTTTGCCGGAAGAAGTCAAAAAACTGTTAGATTTAGGTTGATCGCGGAAAATTCATCGGTATATATCGCGCCGTTCCAACGATTTGCGTTTCGCGACGCAGATCAAGCAAGCAGGACAGGTGGCCGAGTGGTTTAAGGCGCACGCCTGGAACGCGTGTGTACGTGAAAGCGTACCGTGGGTTCGAATCCCACCTTGTCCGCCATTTTTTTGGCTAAGCTGCTGGTTTTATTGGATTTACTGAAACCGATTCTAGTTGGCCCGCCAATCAGCCCGCCACGACTATTTTAGCGTCTTCTTTCGGATATTCTTTCAAGAAAATTTCTTCAGCCTCTTGCCAGATGCGATCTCATTAGATTAAACGGAACATAACGGAAACGATATTCCGTACTGCGCAAGACGTGCGGTCCTCAAACGCCAAGGGACCCCTATGTCTTCAATCCAACAGCTTTCATTTTTGCCCGACGCCGAAGTCGACGCCGCCGCGCGGCCAATTGTCGACGACGCGGTCGCGCCATCCTCGATCGAGGTCGCAGCGCAACGGAACACAGCGCAAGCTGAAAATCGTCTGGAGGCCTCCACCCAGCCGGCTGCTTTGATAAAGGGGCTAAAGCCTCGTAAGGCTATATCTTCAAACGATGAGCGCTACCTTTCGGTCAAGGAGGTTGGCGCAAGATACAGCATCAGCATTCAGACCGTTTGGCGCCATACCAAGCAAAATCCTGACTTTCCCAAGCCGATCAAGATACTGAACGGATCCACGCGCTGGCGCATGAGCGATATCCTGGCATTCGAGGTTTCGCGCCAGGAGGTCAGCCGATGACCGCGGCCCCAAAGAAGCGCCGGAATCTCCAGAGCGATCGGAAGGCCAGACTCCACCAACTCTATTCAAGTGACGATGTCATCAAACTCTATGATATCTCACGCAACACCCTGACCAACTGGATCGCCGACGGCCTCACCGTCATAGATGCCGAGCCACGTTTGTTTCGCGGCTCGGACCTCAACGCCTTCCACGGTCGACGTAGGAAAGCTGCAGGAAAGCCACTCGGCCAGTTTCTCGTCAGTTGCTTCGGTTGCAAGCGCTCTCACTCATTGCTTGAGGGTGACATCTCAATTTCTCCCGGTCGAACTGATAGGGTTTTCCGTGTCTCCAGAACCTGCCCGGATACCGGCGCAAGGGCGAACCGGTTCGTCTGCAGCGAAGAATTGGGGGCGCTCCAGAGGCTTCGTGAAACCACTCCCGGAAGCGAGACTCCCGACTAATATGTTTCCTCGATCCAGTCGGGGTTTGTGCAGATCTGGCGGTCTGGACCCCGAGGTGGGCCGCCGCAACCTGTCCATCGCCAAGCTCACGCAGCGCCATAAACCAGAAATCCTCATCCTAGCCGAACGTTCGCATTTGGCATCGAAGACCCATGCGATCTCATTTGAGCGCATCAACTAGAAAGTGACGAGTATGAATGCATTGATCGAAGAGAACGCCTCTATCATCTACCTTTACCAGGGTGAACTGAGGCATGGAAAAGGGTTCCACCCGAAGACCGTTAACGACATCCTGCGCCATATCTGGCAGTTCGAGGGCCACACCGGATCGGTCGACTTCCGATCAGTGACCCGTAGGATGATCGAGGACTTCAAGGATGAGCTCATCGACCGGGCAGGCAAGTCCGGCAAGGAGGGATTGTCCGCCTCGACTATTGTCCATACGTTTGGGAACCTGAAAGCCTTCTTTATCTGGCTTGCGGATCAGGACGGCTATCGGAGGGCGATCACCGCTCAACTCTATAACCATTTCAACTCGCCGAGGCATCTCGTTGAGCTTGCTGGAGCTGCGGCGCAGAAGTTTGTCCCAAGTGCAGAACAACTGCGGCTAATGCTTCGGGAGATGCCGGCAAATTTGCCTGCCCAGCGCAGGGACCGCGCTATGTTGGCGGCCCTGCTCCTGTTTGGGGTTCGCGATGGCGCGCTGATCTCGCTTCGCCTGAAGCATGTCGACATCGACCGCAAACAGGTGTTCCAGGACGCACGCGAGGTGAAGACGAAGTTCAGCAAGACGAGCGTCGTCGACTGGTTTCCAGTCGGAGACGACATCGAACATATTGTCATCGAGTGGATCGGCGAGCTGAGGAGCATGGGCGCAGGAGACGATGCCCCTCTCTTTCCAACAGCGCCATTCAGACCGTGGATCGGCCGGCACCGCATCGAGCTAGAGTTCCTGACCACTGCTGCACCTGTCCGGCAGGTTTTGCGGAAGGCGGCAGCTGCCGCGGGTGTTCCCTACTTCAAACCGCATGCCATCCGCTCCACAGTCGCAAGGCTATCCGACGAATGGGCCTCGTCGCCGCGAGATTTGAAGGCGCTCAGTCAGAACTTTGGCCATGAACAGGTCAGCACGACCTCAAAGTATTACGGTGATGTCGAGCCTGACGTGAAAGAGCAGCTCTTCCGCAAGATGCGCGACAAGCAGCGGAATCCGGGTGCACGCGACATCAGTGAGCTTGTAGAGCGCGTCAGCCTGGAGACGCAGGATGTGGTGCGCAAGATCCTGCAGTTGGCGCTGGACAAGAAATAGCCAGTCAACAAACGCGGCGGCGGAAAACTTGCCGCCGCGGGTTCATGCCGGGACACCAATTCGCGTGAAGCGAGTTTGATCCGTGTGGCTGAATTTCGGAAGAGGCACAAGGCTTCCCAAAATCCTAGACTTGCAGTGCTTTCCCAGCGGAGAACGATTTCCTTGGTTCGCCCACCGCGCTCTTCAATCAAAAGGACGAACCCTTTGTTTTTTCGTGAAATTCGTGAAGCGCTTGGTGAGCTTACTGATACTGCGATCAGATAAGGGGTATTTATCGACGGTAATTAGTGTGGACCGAAGTGGTATCTATGAGAGGAATTAAAGCCAACATCACTTACTTTAATCATGAATAACGCATGGCATCGGTGCAATGTATCATCCTGGAGCCGTGTATCTCGGCTATCGTCCCGCCCTAAAACCTTGCTCTAACTTGTCCGGGAAAGCACTTTTTCCAAAGATGGCTGTTAATGTCTGTCGAAATCAAGTTAGACTTAAGCTCTCCAAGTAGGATTTGACGCTATTTCGCTCAAATGAAAAGGAAGCGGCATGACCGATAAAATCCAAGAACGCACATTTCTGGATACAGAAGGCGATCAGTGGTATCAAAGAAATAAGTCAGCGTTGGCCCACAACGAAGACGAAACTGCGTTAGACACGATCAAACGTGTACTGAACTCAAAGAGAGCCGATATAAGCGCCATTCTTGAGATAGGATGCGGCAACGGCAAAAAGGTGGCCAACCTCGGCAATTTTTTCAATGCTGAAAGTTTTGGAGTCGATCCATCTGAGATCGCCGTAAAAGATGGTTCTGTACAGTTCCCCAGCGCAAAGTTACAAGTCGGCACCGCCTCCAAGCTTCCATTTCTCGATGGTCAGTTCGATCTCGTTTATTTTGGCTTCTGCCTGTATCTAGTTGATCGAGGCGATATGCTTAAAGCAGTTGCGGAGGCTGATCGGGTACTTCGGCCCGGCGGATTTCTTGCAATTTTAGACTTCGATCCGGCCATACGCCACAAACGCGAGTATCATCATCGCAGAGGTCTTTTCAGTTATAAGACGTCGTATGCCAACTTCTTTACAGGCAGCGGCCACTATTACCTCGTCGCAAAGGACAGCCTTTCTCATACTGGCAATACGTTCTCAGAGGACAGCAACGAGCGCGTTTCCATATCTATCCTATATAAAGAAGAGGACGCTTATTAAAACGGAAACGTATGAAGATGCGCCAGCTACCGATTTATAGCGGGCTTATATTTATAGTCAGCTATTCTCTTATACTTTTGTTAGCTCCGCGCACGAGCTCAAAAAGCAGTTCCGCTCGCCTCCAATCTTGCTCGTTGTCGATATCAATGGCTCTGTGAGCTGGAAGCCTTATAGGCGTGCTATATGGTCCAAATATCGGCAGGCGTCTCTTCCAAGCGGAAACTCTACCAACATAGAACTGGCCGGCGTCGAAGAAAGCGTGACTAAGATCTTGAGTTCGTTTAGTCATATTCTCGGGATAGATAGGCTCTACTCCACCTTTTCCTGTCAACCGAAGCGCTCGCTCAATCGGGCAAGAGAATTCGCCGACGGTGAAGGCGTACTGGACGGCTGGATCTTTCTGAACAGCCTCGATACCTGCTACGATGTCATCACTTAACAGCATTGGGGTTGTCGCATAAATGCAACACAAGAGCTCATCTTGAACTTGTAGCTCGTCGAGTGAGTGCTGGACAACAGATGCGGTATCTGCATGATCGTCGGCAAGATGAGCTGGCCGAATGAATGGCACTTCGGCCCCAAGCGAACGAGACACTAGTGCGATTTCTTCGCTGTCGGTCGATACAACGACGCGCTCAAAGCAGCCACATTTCGTCGCTGTTTCGATTGCCCACCCAATCATCGGGCGGCCCGCGAAAAGCTTAATATTTTTGCGTGGAATTCGTTTAGATCCACCCCTTGCCGGGATAAGAGCAATCACCACTTAGCCTCAATCTAGATATCGCACTCATTGATAGTGCATTATTGGAACTATTAGGTATCATAATTAAATATGCAAAGCTAGGTGCTGATCCAACGTGATGCCATTGGAGGGCGGACGTGGGTTAAGAGGCTAAGAGCTTCTTGTTCGAACGCAAACTCACGGTGAACCGATCCGGCGGCCTGTTGGTGGTTTGACGTACCACCACAAAATGCGCTTACATGAGTGCTGCGATGGGAGGGTAGGAATGGTTTCGCGTAACGGTATTGGGGGGTTGTTTGAGACTGCAGTCGGCGTTCGCGGAATAAAGATAGCAAAGTATCTAAAGCTAAGAGCGCAGATGGCTATGGGACGTGCGCCATACACGGCACTCAACGGACTAGACAAGCAATTGCTGAGCTACTTGCCAAGCGGAGGTTTTTTTGTCGAAGCGGGAGGCAACGATGGTGTGGATCAGTCAAATACTTTTTACCTCGAGAAATGCATGGGCTGGGAAGGTATTCTCATTGAACCTTTTGAACCACTCTCCCGTTTGTCCTCCCGGTTTAGATCGGCGACAGCGATAGCCGCGGCTCTCGGAAGTACGGAGGATGAAGGCAAGTGCCTTGAGATGACGTTTTCAGACTTGATGTCCTCAAAAGTCTACGAGCGAACGGCATCTCCGAAATGGGGGGGATTGTTTGGGCCTAATCCAACTACTTTCGCGGCTCCAATTAGAACGCTTTCGTCAATTTTAGACGAGATAGAAGCACCACCGGTAACGTTACTTAGCCTAGACGTTGAAGGCTTTGAATTAAGGGTGTTAGAAGGCCTTAACCTCGTCCGTCATAGGCCAAAGTTCATCCTCATAGAAACCACCCAACCAGAAGCCGTTCTTTCGCACCTTGGGCGCGGCTACAAAATGGAAAAGCAGCTTTCATTTCACGACTATCTGATAATTGATCATGCGTCATAAAGCGCGATTCCAAGACGGAGATTGATCGCGAGCGACTTTTCTAAGGGTATTGTCACAACGTTCATTTAGGGAGTGTGGGGGAGACATACTCAAGTATCTTAAACGGGTACTTCATAAGAATCTGCAGATAGCTCGTTCGAATTCCGTTTTCTCGACATGCCCGCAAAACCTCGCGGTTCAACAGAATCTTGCTCTTGAAGCCGCCAGTGCTGACTCCCCCCAAACGCATCTTCACGAAAGTCCGTGTGCTGTGACGGAAGCGATAAGCCTTCTTTCCGAATGAACGCGCAATGAACTCGAAATCAGCCGCAATCCGGTAGTCAGTCTTGAAGCCGCCTTCGATCTCAAACACAGTGCGACGGATAAACGACGCCGGGTGTGCAGGCATCCAACCCCAAGCGATGCTACGGGGTGAAAAGCGTCCGGAACGATAGTGGCGGAGGATTTTTTCGGGATTTATCGGATCGATAAAGGCTACATCGCCAAACAGAGCATCGATACTTGGATCATTCATTTCGCACGCGACAACAGCAAGCGCCTCTGGCGAGGCATAGAAATCATCAGAATTTAGGAAACAAATGACATCGCCGGTCGCGCGGGCAAGCCCTTTGTTCATAGCATCATAGATGCCTTCATCTCTTTCTGAGACGAATTGAGCAACACGTGCAATGTTAGCGCGGATTGCATCCTGAGTACCATCCCGTGATCCACCATCGATAACGATATGTTCAATATCTGGGTAAGTCTGCGCTGCTACGGATCGCAACGCATCGCCGATGGTGGCCACCGAATTATAGCAAACTGTGATGACCGTGATCTTCATCGGTCCCTAACGCTCCCTTCGACAAAGCGGCAGAAATCAGCGACGAAATCCTTGATGCGACGTTCTGCATCGGCAAGTGCAGCACATGTCATGGCATCGCGATCTTCAATGTTGAAGGGTATGAATCCGGCGATCGCGTCCGCAATTGACTCTGGCGACAGCGGATCGAAATAGGTCGCCGTTTCAGCAAGCTGCTCCTGATGAACGTCGAGGTTCGAAACAATAAGCGGAATACCAAGCGACTTGGCTTCTTCGACCGTCGTACTCCATCCTTCGGAAAGAGAGGCATTGATGACTGCAGTGCTTGCAAGCATCAATTGGGCGAGATGCGGGTAAGGGATCATGCCGAGCAGACGGAATTCGTCCTCCAGGCCTAGCATCTCTATCTTTTTCGATAGAGCAGGGAAGTGCGTCGGATCACGCGGATCGTTCTGCCTGCCTGACGCCGCGATTACAGTCTGGATTCCCCGCGTCTTCAGGATCGCCAGCGCGTCGAGAACCCGGTCATGGTTCTTATGGCGCCAGAACTGGTTAGGCATAAAGAAAAACTGATCGGGCAAACCATAGCTTTGAGCAATACCACGAGCTTCAACCGGGCTAGCGACCGCACTCGGTTCGATGGCGAAATGCACCACGCCGATACGGCCCCGCGTCGAGGGATAATAGTGTTCGCAGGCGATACGGGTGTCGTTACTCGACACCATGATACGGCGACCGCCTAGGCTTTGCAGGCGAAAGCCCAGTTCACGCTTGACCCAGCCGCCGCTGGTGAAGAATTGCGGCAGCCTGCGGTGTTGCATGTCCGGTATCCAAGCGACTGCAGGCAAGCCTAAACTCCAACCGAAGAAACGGGCGGATTCAAAGACGACATCGACCCCATGGCTTGTGAACAACGCTGTCAATGCGGCATCGCGGCCAAGAACAACCGACTTCAACAGTGAGACACGCTGTCGTTCAGCATCGAGCAAGGGCGTGACAACAATCTCGATACCGGGAATCGCAACGAACTTTTCGTAGTCGCCGGCAAACGTGTCGGCACCAACGAAAAGGATCGGTGTGATGCGGCCCGGCTGATGACGGGTGACCAGTGTCAAAAGATTAAGAAGGAAATTGGTGCCACCAGTCCAGGCTTTGCCACCAATCAAAGTGAAGGCCGCGCGCATCAGACATTTCCTCGCGATGCGGCAAGATACCAGCCAACATAGGCGTCGAAGCCAGCATCGGTCGTGTGATTGAGGCAGGGCAGGATGGAGCCAAGGCGCGTTACGTCAGCCAGGAGGCTAAAAGGATCCCCTGCTCGGCTCTTCCCGCTAAACACGACGTCTCGCTTCGGATGACCGTGGATCGCCCAAGCATCGATCATTCGCCGCGCGACGTCTCTGACCGTTAAAGGCTCCCCGGAACCGATGTTAACGACCGGGCCGCTTGTGTCAGCTAAATCAGCGCAGGCAACAACTGCTCTTGCGACATCTTCAACGTGCACCCAGTCCCGGATTTCATGGCCGGTCCCTCCCAGCTCGATCTCACCGTTATTTCCGGCCAGTTTGCTACAGAGGTCCCAGAGTAGCTGCTTCTTTAATCCTGCCCCATAGACGGAGAAAAGGCGAGGGATAGCAAAAGCAAGACCGAAGCTCGCACCATAGGAGCGGCAGAGGTCCTCCATCATGCGCTTGTGATAGCCGTAGGGCGAATAAGGCGTCAGTAGCGCATCCTCCCGAATTGGCCCTTCGTGATCACTGCCGTAGACAGCAGCACTTGATATGGCGACAATCCGCGTATTGGGCGTATATTGACGCACCCATTCCAGAAGTTCAGCTGTGGATGAAACGGTGCGGGCAAAATCCTCGCGCGGTTGTGCAATTGCGGCGCCAACCGAAGATCCGCCAGCGAGATGATAGATTGTTTTCGGAGAGCCGGAAAGTCGCTGCAGCTGGCCAAGATTACTGGCGGCAATATCGCCATTCAACCAGGCGGAAACGCCCCATACGGCGGCCTCCATTTCCGGCCACGCACCATGACCGAGGCCGGCAACGAAATGGCCCTTGCTTGCCAGTGTGCGCGAGATATGCCTGCCGATAAAGCCATGAGTGCCGGTTACCCAGACGATTTCTTGTCCTGCCAACATGCTCAGCGCTCAATCCGCTTACGGCAAAGCGCACCACCAATAGTGGTCATCAAGAAAGGTGCATGCTTCGGAAAGAGCGTCAGCGTCGTATTTCGGATCCGATTGACGATCCTGCCCTTCAAACGACCGCTGACATGCATTTCATACTCCAGCGAGTTGGCCCAAACTTTCAGGTCGATCACTTCCAGACCAGATGTCTCCAGCACATTACGCAGCGTCGCTGGTGTGTAAAAATTAACGTGACCATATGGGGCGGCCATTTGGATCGAACGCTCAACACTCAGCGTGAGTTCAAGCGGCACCTCAACATAGACAATATCGCACACGCGACCGATCTCTTGCAGAAAAGGTCGCTCGAATTCCACATGTTCCAATACATGGGCAGCAATTCCGATCTCATAGGCGTTAGTGGCTGCCGGAATGGAATAGCCATCAAACTTTTGCACCGAGCGCAGGCTCTTCAGCTTGCGTGCTGCAATCGCCTCGCAACCGGATTCGGAAATCTCCACAGCGTTCAGGTCGTCAGCAAAGCAGATTGCGTCAAGTCCGGCGAGAACAGAGCCTTCGCCTGCACCAACATCGATAACGGAGCGAAAATGCCTCCCGCCGGTCATCTCCGTGATGTGCGAGATGGTCTGGCGCGCTGAAATCACGCGCTTCTTCAACACGGCTTCACTGTTATAATAACCGGCGTACATGTCATTCAGCTTGTCACTGATCTTCATGGCGTCTCTCCCAACTGCCTGACAATGACGGCCGGATTGCCGGCCACGACAGCGTAAGCGGGCACGTCGCGCGTCACAACCGATTGTGCGCCGATCACCGCCCCTTCGCCAATGGTAACGCCCTTGAGGATCGACGCCCCAAAGCCGATCCACACCTTGTCGCCGATGGTGACAGGGGCAATTTTCACAGAACTCCAATCCTTTTCACAACGACTCCAAAGCCGCACGTCGTCCTTGCGCGCCTCCCATTCGACAGCATGGGAATTGTGATCGACAACGGTAATACCCCAGGACATGATCACATCGTCGCCGATGGAAATGCCGCTATGGCAGACGAGTTGGCTGGCGCCGATAAAGCAGCGATCGCCGATCGTCAACTTGCCGCCCGGCGCGTCGAAATCCACCCGGCAGTGGATCAGGCAGTCATTGCCGATGGCGATCTTGCCGCCTCTTCCGTTAAGCCGCCAGTAGTCGACCTTGCTATTGCTGCCGACAGTGACATTGTCGCCGCGATAGCGCAGCTCGAACAGGAAATTGAGGATTTTTATCGCAAGGCGGCGCATGTCCTGTCAGTTTCCTCTGACCGGCGACTTCAATATACGTCTGCGCACATAAAGCCATAAGAGCCGTTTTGCAAACTGCTTGAGCGGATTGCCCTGCATGGCCTTCACGGAAGCCTGGACAAGGCGAAAGCGCTCATCCTCGCGATCAGGGGCGGAGGGGGGGTCAAGAAAGGTAATTGTCGCGGCGTCTGCAACCGACTGCGCCTCGAATTTCGCATTGGCCGAACGGTGCGTACCACTGCCGTCAAAGCCGACATTCGTGACAAGCGAAACGGGCGGATAGACGACACATCCCTGGCTGCGGAATACAGACCAGTTCCAGCGGATTGCCCAGCTGTCGATCCGGCCTTCCATCTGCGCGGCAAGCATGGCGGAATAAGGATAGACCCCGCCAATATCGAAACTGCGGGCAAGCGCGCGGTCGAGCAGCAGCGCCTGCCACCCCTCGGCCTTGGTATCGAAAGCCGACCAGGCGCGATCCCACGTCGCCCAGCCCCAGGAACTGATGAAGGGGAGGAAGAGTACGGGATCGGTGTCACCAAAGCTCTCGACGGGGAAAGCGTGACCGGACACCTGCATGACCTGCGGGTCGTTCTCGTAGCGATCGAGCGCCTTCAGCATGAAGCCGAGAAACCCATTCGAGACGACCAGATCGTCCTCGAGTACAATGACCCGGCCATGATTGCTGCAAAGATTGCTGACGGCTTCGATAATGGACGCAGCAAGACCTGAATTCGTTTCGCGCTCGACCACCGTTTTGGCCGGGTGGGCGAAATCACGCACGATCGAGCGCGTAGCCTCGACAGCGGCCTTCTCGTCCTCGCGGCGCGCACCGTCACAGAAAATGAAAAGCGGCAGCTCGGCAAGTTCTGGATTCCTTGCCAGCGCTTCGAGCATTCTCGCGGTGTGCTGCGGCCGCTTGAAGACAAAGATCGCGACAGGCGTTTTTTTGCCGTCGCTCATGCGCGCGCCTTCACGAAAGGTTCGTAGGTGCTCATCACCGTCGCCAGCGCCCGCGACTGGTTCTGCTCCAGCCGATTGACGTCGAGCGCGCCAAAATCGACGACAAGGTCGTCACTGGGCATGATCTGGTGGGTATAATAGAACTCCAGCATCTGCTCCCTGGCATTGGCTGGGGCCTTGAGTTCACGGAAGCCGACAAGCTTCTGCCTGTAGTCTTCGATCGAGATCGGGGTGATCGCAATATCGAAATCGATATGCGGATGATCACCGCCGGCCAGCGCCGGAATCCCGTGATAGGCGAGTTCGCCGAGTACCGTGCCATAGACCGATACACCGCATTTGATGCCTGACCGGAAGATGATTGCATTCGAAAGCTTTGGGTCGAGAAAGGTGACCGTGGGATAGTCGCGCTTGAGCTGCTCGACCAGAACAGCACTTTCCGGCAACTGGTTCGGATGCGCTTTTATGGCAAGCGGCAGTTTTTCCCTGACGATCGTATCCAGCGTAAAGCGCACCCAATTGTCAAAATCGGGAAACAGCATGTGCCGGAAATGGTGGGGGCTGTCGAAAAAATCGTGAAGGAAGACGACCCCTTCGATGCCATCGGACAGAGCGCCAGGCGCCCCCGCGGCATAGGCGCTCGTCTTCATGTAGGCTGTGGCCTTGTCTATACCGCCGGCAAAGCGCTTTTCCAGCACCGCCTCGGCCTGCGAACGTGCTGCATGCTTGTCGGCAATTCCGGCGAAACGTTCGACATAGTGCCAGTGCGGTTCGGTATGCAACGGATCGTCAACCGCCAGCTTCTTGTAAACCTGAGAGAGATTGCCGCAGGCATAAACCTCTACGCCGGCCCGCAACGCTTCCCGCACCGGAATACCGTGCTGGATGTAGCTCGCGTAATTTGTATAGAGGCGATCGAACCGCCCTTTGGCAAGATGCCTGCGGATTGCCGCCTGCGCATTGAGTGCCTGCACGATCAGCATGCGCAGGTAGCGATCAGAGACATTGACCGTGGGCTGAACACGATAGCGTAGGTAGGTGTCGTAGATCAGAGTTCCACAGTCCGTGCCGTTTAGGCTGATCGCCAGTACATCCTCTTTGCTTTTCAGACCACGCCAAATGCGGTTCGCCTGCCGGAAATTCGAAAGTGACGTCAGCGGCGAAACTTCCAGATTGACGAAACTGCGGACGCCGATCGCATGATAGAGCCGCTTCCATTTCAGGAAATCCAGTAGGTTGAAAAGCCGGCGGACAAGCCGGCGCGGCATTGAGAACCGCTCGCAATAGGGCGCAGACATGACGTTCTGGTGCCACAAGCCCACGCATTCCGCATGACCTTTGCCTTCAGCCTGTATGGCGCCAAGAAATTTGATCAGGCACTGATAATCCGGCGACAGCTGAACAAGAATGCGCATCGGTTCTTCACCCGACGGCGCTGGTATTGGCGCATAAAGCGCAGTCGCCTCACGGGCAAAACGGCTCTCCGTCTGGTCCAGCCCCCAGCGCGCACTGGCGGCGGCAATCAGGGTTCGAATACGGCTCATGCGCCTGCCCCGCCATTGGCGAATTTCGCATCGACAAAGCGGACCAAGCTCTCGGCGACATCATGAGCATTCGCAATCGCATCGAAACCATCGACCAATACGCGGTAATGGGAGTCCACGATGCCGCGTCCCGTCGTCATCAAGGCATCGTCCAGCTTGTCAGCGAGCCGTTCCGGTGAAGGCGGTACTGCGGATGAGAACGTCTCGAAGGAAAGATCGGTTTGAAAGGCAAAAACGCCCTCGATGAAGCGATACCAGGCAAGGCCGAAGACAATAACCGGCTTGCCATGAAACAGCGCTTCCCATCCAGCCGTGCCGGTGATGGTTGCCACGCCGATGCTGCCCTTGATCAGTGAAATGGAATCTTCCGCGTTGCTGAGCAGCGTGACATTGGAAAGCGCCGAAAGCCGCTTGTAGAAGAACTCATCGCGCTGCTTTTCGGTCTGTTTCGGGTTTTCCTTGGCATAGATCTTCACGCCGTCGGGCACCCATGCGCTCAGGGCCTCCAGAGCCAACATCTGATCCGAATAGTCACCGCCGAGCGCCGATGTCGTCAGCTCCGGCTGAAGATGCAGTGGCACATAGATGTACCGTTCGCCGGCCGGCAATGCCCTGGTAAGCCGAGCTATATCCTGGCGGTAGCGGCGAGCATAGGCGAAGCGCACCAGAGCGAGCGGCGCACGCCAAGGCCTGCGGGCAAGTTCGGACAGCAACATTTTCGGGCCATAGGAAGCATCCTGCGGCAGCTTCTTCATATAGAACCAGTTTTCCGGCAGGCGGTATCCGGAAGCCTCGCGCTCGTACAGTGTCGGGTTCAGTGCAGGAAGACCGAAATCGTCAACCCTTGCAGCCATCCAGAAACGGCTGGCAATCAGCGACTGATAGCACATGACCACCTTAATACCGAGATAGCGGGCCATCTCGACTAGGACGAAATCGAAGCCTTCGTGCGCAATGTTCGCGGATAAAACCAGCTCAATCCGATGCCGCTTCCACAGGTCGTAACAGAAGGTGAACGTCAGCACGAAGCTGTTGTAGACGTTCGAAAAGGGCGGCGTGACATAGTAGTGCCGACGGGAGTTGATATCGGCAAAACGCAGGAAGCTCGCCGACACCGCATCGAAACAGGCACGCATGGCTTCGTCCATGCTCGGCGCGGGAACGGCAAGCTTCAGCAGGTGCAGCGAATCCCAGTTCACATCCGCCGAAGGATCGGCCGAGATGACGCAGGCGACGTCGAAACGCTTGCGCAACTCGGCAAGGATTTCACCCTCGAAGCCGACGGACAGAACACGATACGGTGGCACGACGTGAGACATATGCAATCAGGCGAGCGCTTCGTCGGTAACCGGCGTATTCTTGCGGATGTCGCGGTTAACCGTCTTGCCGATGATGATTTCCAGCATCTTGGGCGGCAGCCCGAAACCGGGGCGCACGGAACGCACATGTTCGGTAGTGATCGTCTCGCCAGCCTCCATGTCGCGTACGAAATAGAGCGAGCGGCGGAACTTCACATTACCGAGCTCGCTCGACTTGCGGCCATAGTCGATGCGGCCAAGCGCCTCCCAGGCCGTCTTGGAGTCCCGGCAGAGTGCTGCCATCTCGACAGGTTCGAGAGAAAAGCTGTCATCGGGACCGCCACCGCTCCGGTCAAGCGTGAAATGCTTTTCGATGATGGAAGCGCCAAGCACCACTGATGCAATCGCCGTCGTATTGTCCAGCGTGTGGTCCGACAGGCCGGTCACACAGCCGAAGCGGGAAATCATGTCGGGTATGGTGCGCAGATTATAGTCCTGCGCCGGTGCGGGATAGCCCGACACGCAATGAAGGATCGCTAGTTCCCTGCAGCCGCCGCTGCGGGCCGCCTCGATCGCCTCGGCGATTTCCTCGTCATCGGCCATACCGGTTGAGATGATCATCGGCTTGCCGGTGGAAGCCGCGTACTTGATCAGCGCGTGATCCACCGCCTCGAAAGAGGCGATCTTGTAGGCCGGCGCATTCAGGTCCTCCAGAAGATCGATCGCGGTGTTGTCGAAAGGCGAGGAAAAAATGGTAAGGCCAAGCTTGCGAGCATGCTCGAACAAAGGCTTGTGCCACTCCCAGGGCATATGCGCCTCCTGGTAGAGTTCATAGAGCGTGCGCCCGTCCCAAAGGCCGCCGTGGATCTGGAAATCATCGTCGTTGCAATCCAGCGTGATGGTGTCGGGACGATAGGTCTGCAGCTTGACGGCATCCGCGCCAGCCCTCTTGGCTTCGTCAATAATCGCCATCGCGACATCCAGCTTGCCGTTGTGATTGGCGGAAAGCTCGGCGATCACATACGGGGAATAGTCGACGCCAATCGCGCGGCCGTTGATGGTGATGGACGGGGATGTCTTCGTCATCGTCACTTTCCTTCGCGCGCGGACCATTCCTGCGCCAGCAATCCATAACAAACAAGATCGCGCCACACGCCATTCATCTGCTTCTGCTCACGCAGAATGCCTTCGCGGCGGAAGCCCAGGGTCTCATGCATCTTTCGCGACGCCGTGTTGAAATCCAGCACCTGTCCGCAGATCTTGTGCAGGCGGAGCGTCGTAAAACCGTATTCCAACGCCTTGCTGCCCATGGCCCGCCCGGTGCCTCTAGGCGCGTCTGGAGCGGCGTAGAAGCCCCAATCGGCTATTTCGTCGGAAAGGTCAATCTTGAAATTCATATGGCCGAGCGGCTCGCCGCCGACTTCGAAGACGAGAAGCGCGCGGGCCGAATTCCTCGAGGCCGAGGCGAACCATACCCGATGATCGTCGAGACTGATTTCCTGCTGCGTCAGCATGAAACTCCGCACCGGTGGTGCGTTACGCCATTTGAGCACGAGCTCGAGATCGTCTTCCGTCATCGGCCTGAGACGTGGTTCGGTCATGCAGCCTCCAGAAGCGTCGCTGCCACCTTTTGCGCACCCAGCGCGTCCGTGACCGCCGCACTTGCCCGGCTCGCCGCCACGAGTACGGACGGCTCCATGAGGGCAACCAGTTCTGCACAGAGGGTTTCAGCAATCGGACGATCTTCCGGCAGGAGACGTGCTGCGCCGGCCTTCGCAAGAGCCATCGCACCGGGACGCTGATTGTCGGCAAGAATGAGAAGGAGGACCGGCAGGCCAAGCGTCGCGCGCTCCCAGGCCGCGCCCCCGGCTGCGCCGATTGCCAGATCGCTGGCGCTCATGAGCCGGGCCATGTCCCGCACCCCGACAAGAACCTCCGTCGGCCAGGGCATCGTCGCGGCAAGCTGGCCTACGCTGTCAATCCAGGGTGAATCACGGCCCATGACCACAGACAATCTGAGGCCCGCTGGAAGTGAACAGGATTGCAGCGCGGAAAGCACGGCACCAGTGACATTGTCGCCGTCGAACCCGCCCATCGAGATGAGAATATGCCTGACGACACCCGCCGTCCGGCGCTGCAGGCTAATGTTACGCAATTCCGCGAAATCCGGACGCAGCAGCGCATAGCTTGGACCAATCAAAAGCTGACAATGTCCTGGCGTAAGACCTCGGTAGTGCTCCGCGTTGCGCCCCAGATTTTGATCGAGCAGCAGATCGCAGTCATGAACGCGGTCCGCGAGGTCATCGATGACCATGATCTTCCTTGCCGCGCATCGCGCAGCCTGCTCGAAACGGACATCCAGACCGTAGTGATCGACAATCAACCATTCCGGCTCTGCCTCGGCAAGCAGCGCCAGACAGGCCTGATCATCACTCAAGGCAACAAGCCAATGGCCCTTTTCCCTGATCAGGGCGGCCAGCGCCGGCGGCATATCCCGGCTGAGAAAGGTAGCCGTGGCGCCTTCCTGTCGCAATGCATCGGCCAGCGTCAGGCAGCGCATGACGTGCCCTGCCCCGATTTTTGCCGATGCATCTGCGCGAATGAAGATCCGTATTCCGGCTTTTACCATTTCGGCTCTGTTTACAGCTTGGTCTTCACGTATCGCTTGGCCAGTCGCAGCATTTTGCGGAATGTGCTGGGCTCCGGCGCAGCGCCCGCGGCACTCATCTGCTGGTAGGCGCGGCGATCATCGCTGTTATAGTTTACCGTCATTCGCTTGCGAACGGGATCGGGATAGGGCAATGCCGCCAGTTGATCCGTCGTCAGCGCGGTAAACGGGGGTACAGCAGAGAGATAAAGCGACGAAGCATATTCCAACTGCATCATCAGACGATAACCGGCTTCGACCGGCACACCCTTGTGGACGCAGGACGTGTCGCCGAACGTAATCGTGCCCGCTGGGCCGACAAGCGACCTTATTCTCTCCGGCGCATAGTACTTGGTGATGTCCTCGTCAGGGATACGATCTGAGAACTTGAAACCGTGTGTGTGTGCCTCATCGATATGGCTTCCGACGATATAGGCATGCGGACCATTGTCCGGGCCAACATCGGAGAGATAGATGAACACCTTGATGAACTTGGTGAATTCCTTGTCCTGGTGATACATCTGCGCGTTGGTCGACAGGTTGTTCTTGTCTTTCAGCGTCGGGAAGCTGAACCACAGATTGGTCTGGACATGCACGGGCGCGCAGCCCAGATATTGCGAGACCATCGACAGGATGTAGGGATCGAACGCCAGCTTCTGGAAGAATCTGCTATGCGCCGCCGCATCCTGATCCTTGAGCCAGAAAGTATCACCGTTAATGCCGAGATAGCTCTCGATCGAGCCGTCGCGGATCTTGCCGAAGATTTCTCCGCCTGTCAGCTCGCGGGAGAAGATGCCACGATTGACAAAGGTCGCGTTGGCGATTTCGGCATTGACGGTCGCCAGCTGCTCCGGCGTAAAGCGATGAGAAGAGATGCGATAGCCGAGTTCCTGCAGTTCGGCCTGCTCCTCGACCTCAACCACCTGATCGCGCTTGAAAATATCGGACTCGCGAAAGGTCACAAGGCTGTCGTAAGGCACCTTGGATGCAAGAATCTCGGAAAAAAGAGCATTCAACCCAAGATCGAAGCCGTAGAAATCGGAAAAATTGGCGTCCCGAACCATGAAGGTCGGCTTGCCGCTCTCCTCGGCTTCCAGAACCTTGAGCAGCGTAGCCGCCTTTTCGGCGCTAAGTGCATCGATCTTCGCCTTAGCAGCGTCGCTGCTCAGGAACGAGGGATAGTGATTTTTCAGGAAGTCCTGCAAGGATTTTTCAACTGTCATTTTTGCTCGGCTGTTGTCAGAGGTTAAGATCGTCGTGCACATTTGCGTACGTTCTGGCCGAAATCATCGAAAAGCGAACATCGGGCATGACGCCGCGCCTATGAGTTTCGACCCTATCTTGGACATCGCTTATACAAGGCGCTCTCGCCACTTCCGAACATGCATATTGAACCAGAGTTTCTGCTCCTTGGGGTTTTCTACCCACATGCTTATTCTCCACGCAACAAGAATGCAAAGGCCCGCGGAGATCGCGAAAAGGACGCACATGAACGGGATATTGTCGAGAATATCGAAAACCCGATAGTAAATATATGAAATAAATATCAGAATCGGGAAATGGATGATGTAGAGCGTGTAAGAAAACTTGCCTGTTTCTTCGAATGGGAAAGGATGATCGGCCACACCCTTGTAGAGATAGGCTGCAAAGCCGAACGACAGGACGAGCTGCGTGAAAACCGACCTCCACTCAGCAAGCCGATCGAGATAGGTCACATCGACTGCGTAGGCAAAGAACATCCAGAAAACCGCTACGCCCATCAGGAGGACAGAAACAACCGCGATAAGCCGGTCATAGCGGTTTCTTCCAGGATTTCTCTCGTAAAGCCAGGACGCCGCAAAGCCGAACAGGAAAGACCCATAACCAAGAAGGAAGTTGGCATCGAGAGACGTTCTGTAGACTATGGCCACCAGCAGGATAACGAGAGCGAGTTTGCTGCGCTGAAAAGCGCATACGCACACGCAGGCCAGAAAATAGAGCTGCATTTCGATTTCGAGCGACCAGAGCGGCCCATTCACGCCACCGGTGAGATTGCCGAAAAAGCCGAAGGTCAGAATTGAGCCGGCGACATGATGCGGCCTGTATGAATAGATAAATGGCTCTATCCTGTAGGGTGACGGGACCCTGTCCATGTGAAAGCCGCGGACGACTATAAAAATGACCGAGGCAATCGCGACGCTGACCAACAGTGGCGGCAGAATTCGGAAGCTACGGTTCTCGTACCAGTCAAAAGGATTGAATCTCCCGAACCGGCCGATATTGGAACTGATGCTGTGATAGATCACCCAGCCCGAAAGAACATAAAACATATCGACCGCGATACGGGCGGAGAGGCCAAAAATGGCATGCTCCCAACCATAGTTTCCGAACTGCGGGCTGACGATCTTCTGCCAGGTGTGCGCAAAACAGACGACAATGGCGAGAACCCCACGGCAGGCGCTGAGGAAACTGCCGTTTACGTTTCTTTCACGCACCATGAGGACCGGTCCGGACATTTTTGAGACGCCTCAGTTCAGCCGCTTGAAGCCTGCGTGGCAGAGCGGGCCTTTCAGTAGCCCCATCACATCGCGGCCGTCTTCGCATTCGCGTATGGTCGCATAGATCGGATCCAGCGCTTCGAAATAGGCATCGATGACATCAGGCGTATGCGCGATCGAGGCGTAGAAATTGGTCGAGGCGAGGAAACCCTTGGTGAGCATTTCCTGCGCGATCAATGTCTTGTAGGCCAACGCATTGGGACTGTTGAACGAGTACGTCGTCAGCGACGGCAATCCGGCCGTCGAGATCGACAGCCCGTGTTTGTCGGCAAGCGCCTTCCATCGTTCCGTGACGCCGCCGCCGACCTCAGTGATACGCTCCCATGGCTTTTCACGTTCCATCACCTCGAGCGTCTTCACCGCAGCAGCCGAGCCGACCCGTTCGGTCCAGAAGGTGGAGGAAATGAAGGTCGATTGCGCCGCCTCCATGATGGATCGTCTGCCAATCGTCGCCGTTACCGCATAACCATTGCCAAGGGTCTTGCCGAAAACGGCCATGTCAGGCTCGACGCCGTATTTCTTGTAGAGCCCGCCGAAGGTCTCGCGGAAACCGGAGGTGCATTCGTCGAAGATCAGCACGATGCCATTCTTCGTCGCCAGTTCGCGCACCTTGTGCAGGAAGTTGTCTTCCGGACCCTTGTTGCGCACGACTTCCATCTTGATGACGCCGATGTTGCGTTCGGCAACCAGCGTCTCAAGGCCCTTGAAGTCATTGTAGTTGAAGGGATGGACAGTGCCACGCAGGTTGCGCGGCACGCCGTTCGGCTCCAGGCCTGGCAGCAGGTGGCCCGCAAGGCTCTCGTCCTCGCCGAGATTGGCCGACAGATACCAGTCGTGCCATCCGTGATAGCCGCAGACCGCGACATTGTCCCTGCCGGATGCCGCGCGGGCGATACGGATGGCGATTGCATTCGCCTCTCCTCCGGAGCGGGCAAAGCGCGCCATCTCGGCAAAGGGATGCAGTTCAATCAGTTTTTCCGCGAGGTAGACTTCTTCCGGCGCATTGAGCGTCGACATGTTGCCGTTCCGAACGACGTCCATCACGGCTTCGTCCACTTCCGAGTGGCCATAGCCAAGGATGTTCGTGCCGACGCCCATCAGGGTCATATCGATATATTCTTTACCGTCGAGGTCCCAGACCTTGTAGCCCTTGGACTTGGAGAAGTATGCCGGCCATTGCTCGGGCAGAAACATCTCCGCCCGCTTGGACAAGAGCATGTTGCCGCCGGGAATGATTTGCTTAGCCCGCGTCCACAGTTTCTGACCCTTGCCCATTGACGCCCCCTCATTGCGGATATGTGCCTGATTGGCTGTAAAGATCTCCGGCTTCTGCCGGCGGAGCGAAAGCACGTCGCTCCATGTGAAATCGGTCGTATCGCCAAATGCATCGAAGAGGCCGGAGATAACAGCGAAATCCTCTGCGGTATCGACTGTCCAGCGTTCTGCGGAGACATCCGTGTCATTCGCCACATTGACCGCCGAGAAGCGACCGGAGTTGCGAAGATACGGCGTCACATGCTCGTGGTCGAAAGGCTCCTGCGTTTCCTGCCAGGCGCGCTTCAAGGCCGCATAGGTGAAGACCTCTGTATCGAGACCGTCCGGATAGGTGGGTGGCGCGATGTTCGAACCATAATCGACGCCTGCTTTTTCGAAAGCATCCACCACCTGATCGACGAGTGCAGCATCGATCAACGGGCAATCGCCCGTGATCCGCAGGACGCGCGTGGCGTTAGCCAGCGTCGCGGCTTGATAGTAGCGATCCAGAACATCATTCTCGCTGCCGCGGAACACGGAATAGCCGAGGCTCCGCACATAGTCTGCCAGCGGATCGTTGCGTCGATCCTCGGACGTCGCGACAACGATTTCATCAATCGTTTTCGACTGCGCCAGCCGCGACAGCAGGATGCCGATCATCGGCGTGCCGCGGATCAATTTCATGACCTTGTTGGGCAGGCGGGTCGAGCCCATGCGGGCCTGGACGATGGCAACAGTCTTCATGCGATTTTCCACTGTGAGGGATCGATAAGCGCAAGCTCTTCGCTCCAGAGATCAGCCGGCACGTCGGCGTGGTTTCCGGAGAGCCCTGCCACGATCTGGCGCAACTGGACTGCCGTATCCGCACCGATGACAGCCTTTTCAATGCGGGCGTCCCCGCAGACGAAACAGAGCGCCTCTGCCAAAGGCTGTGTGTCTTGCGCGATGCACCAATCGCGCCAGCGGTCGAGCAAGGCGGCAAAGGGCGTGAAATAGGCTGGACGTTTGTCTGCGGGCATCAACAGCAGACCTTGCAGGAATGCGGAGCGGGTGTGAACCCGTACACCCGCATCCGCGAGCCGGTCAAGCCAGCCGGATGTGTCCAGCCGCCGGTCGAGCACGTTGTAGGGAGCCTGGATAAGTTCCGGTTTCCACCCCGCGCCATCGGACCAGATCGCCTGCAATTCGGCCGGTGCATAGATCGAAACGCCAACGGCGGCACACAGCCCCGCCGTCTTCAGATCGGCAAGGCCGGCCCTGTAGGCTTCCGCGTGCCGGCCGATGATTTCATGCGACCGGTGCAGCAGGACCGCATCCACCGAGGGGCGGCGCAGGCGCCCGAGCGAGGCGCGGATGTTCGCAGTAATCCAGGACCGAACGTCCGCCACATCGGCGGGAAACGGAGGGAGCTTGGTGACGATACGGAAGTCACCGGTGTTTGCTGCCCCGAGGTTGGCCTCCGCATCCCCGTAGGCGATCGCGGTATCCAGCGTATCGATGCCGTGCTCACGGGCGGTCGCAATGATCGCATCCAGCTCCGCCGTCGAGACCCGCTCTCCGGCGTTCGCCACGCCGTATTTCATGCCGAACTGCACCGTGCCGAGCGCCAGCTTGCTCATCGAGTCCGCCCTCCCGGCTCAGACACGGGCATCCTTTCCACCGGCAAAGATGTCTTCCAGAACGGCAACTACGTAGTCCTGGTCATCATCGGAAAGCGATGCAAACATCGGCAGCGAGATGCAGCGGTCGTAATAGGCTTCCGATGCAGGGAAGGAGACGCCAGTCATGCCGTTCTCCTGGTAGTATGGCTGCGTGTGAACCGGAATGTAGTGAACATTAACGCCTATCCCGGCATTGCGCATCGCGTCGAACACCTGCCGGCGTGTGAGCTTGGTCTTCATTTCGTCCACCTGCACGACATAGAGATGCAGCGCGGAAAGCGAGCCATTTTCGCGGACAGGCAGGATCAGGGGCAGATGCACGAGCTTCCTGTCATAGGCATTGGCGATCCGGTGGCGGCGAGCCACCCATTCGTCGAGCCGAGCTGCCTGCGAGGTGCCGAGCGCCGCCTGAATTTCAGTCATGCGATAGTTGAAGCCAATGTCCAACTGCTCATAGTACCACGGACCTTCGTCCGCCTTTGTCATACGGGCCGCGTCGCGGGTAATGCCATGCGAACGAAGATCCTGCATGCGTTTGGCCAGTTCTTCGGACTGCGTGGTCGCAAGCCCACCCTCCGCAGTGGTGATGATTTTCACCGGATGGAAGGAGAAGACAGTGATGTCCGAGTGCTGGCAGCTGCCGACCTTGCGATTGCCGTAGCTGGCGCCGATGGCGTGCGACGCATCCTCGATGACCCTGAAACCGTATTCCTGCGCCAGGGTGCCAATCCTGGCCATGTCGCACGGCATGCCGGCGAAATGCACGGGGATGACGATCTTTGGTAGCCGGCCCTCCGCCTTGGCAGCCTTCAGTTTCTCTTCGAGCGACTTTGGCGACATGTTTAGTGTCAGCGGATCGATATCGACGAAATCGACTGACGCACCGCAATAGATCGCGCAGTTGGCGCTGGCCACGAAGGTGTTCGGCACCGTCCAGGCGACATCACCCTCGCCAAGGCCCAGCGCGAGGCATGCGATGTGTAGCGCGCTAGTGGCGCTGTTGACTGCAACACCGTGCGCCGCGCCACAATAATCGGCGATAACGCGCTCGAATTTCGGCACTTCCGGGCCCTGCGTCAGGAAGTCCGATTTCAACACGGTGGCAACCGCCTGAAGGTCTTCCTCCGAGATCGTTTGTCGACCGTAGGGAATGAGAGCCATCAGATTTTTCCGATCTTGCTTTCGTTGGCAGCGATCCAGGCGCGCAGTTCTTCGCGGCTCATCCAGTCCTTGTTGTTGTCGCTGCAGTAGGTGAAGCCATCGGGAACCCTGACACCGTCCTTGATGCGGAAGGGATCCTTCGACCAATCGTGAATGGCCGGCAGGATCTTGTAGTGCTCATCGTACTCATAGGTGTAGAGCGCGTCTTCGGTGCCGATCATCTGCTCGTGCAGCTTTTCCCCGGGACGGATACCGACGATTTCGGTTTTCGCCTCCGGTGCCACCGAGGCGGCGATATCCATAATGTTCATGGACGGAATTTTCTTGACGTAGATTTCGCCGCCGGCCATGTCCTCAAAGGCATGCCAGACGAGCTCGACGCCCTGCTCAAGCGTGATCATGAAGCGCGTCATGCGGTCATCCGTCACCGGCAACGTGCCCTTATCGCGGATCGATTGGAAGAAGGGGATGACCGAGCCGCGCGAGCCCATGACGTTTCCATAGCGAACAACGGCAAAGCGCGTGTCATGGCTGCCGGAATAGGAATTGCCGGCCACGAACAGCTTGTCGGATGCCAGCTTAGTGGCACCGTAGAGATTGACGGGGCTCGATGCCTTGTCGGTGGAGAGTGCAACTACGCGTTTGACGCCACGATCGATACAGGCATCGATCAGGTTCATGGCGCCAATCACGTTGGTCTTAACGCATTCGAACGGATTGTATTCCGCCGTCGGCACGATCTTCGTTGCCGCGGCGTGGACTACGCAGTCGATATTGTCCAAGGCCCGGTAAAGCCGCTCACGATCGCGTACGTCGCCTATAAAAAAACGCACGCGCGGATCATCGCCAAATAGCTTGGCCATCTCCCACTGTTTCATCTCGTCGCGCGAGAAAATGACGAGACGCTTCGGATTATACTTTTCTAACGTCATCGGCACGAACTTGTTTCCGAAGGAGCCGGTGCCACCCGTGACCAGAATGGATTGGTTTTCAAACATGATGTTTCCGATTGCGTATCTATTCGTTCAGATTTTGTTTGAGGAGAGCATGTCGCGAGGTCTGCCTTGCGCCACAACTCTGCCGCCGGAGAGACGGTACAGATGATCACACTGCGCCACCGTACTCATGCGGTGTGCGACCAAGATGATCGTCTTTTCGCCGCGCAACGACTGGATCGCCTGCATGACATCCTCTTCCGTTTCGCCATCCAGCGCGCTGGTCGCTTCATCGAGCACCAACACCTCCGGATCATGATACAATGCTCGCGCAATTCCGATGCGCTGACGCTGCCCACCCGAAAGCCGAGCGCCTCGTTCACCCACTTCGGTTTCAACGCCCCGCGGTAGGTGATTGACAAAATCGTACAGTTGCGCGGCTTTCAACGCACGCTCGACTGCGACCTCATCTATTTCATCAGGAGGAATCCCGAAAGCTATATTTTGACGGAGTGGTTCATCCGTGAGGAATATGGCCTGCGGCACATAACCGATTTGTCTCTGCCATCCGCGCATGTCGTTTGAGATGTCTTGACCATCGAGCGTTACCTGTCCCGTTGTCGGCTTGAGGAGACCCAGTAGAATATCGATCGCCGTGCTCTTTCCCGAACCGCTCGCTCCGACGATACCAATTACCTGACCACGTGGGATGGTTAGACTTATACCAGTAAGCGCGTTCTCCTGGGCACCGTCGTAGCTGTAGTCAACACCACTGAATTGTATCATCTTCCAATGGGCACTGATCTTTTGACGCGTCGCTTCGACGGCTTTCGCCGAAACGGGCGCATCCGCGAGCTCCGCAGCCAATGTTGTGACTGCTGCGTCATGATAAGCAAGTGATTGAAGTGATGAAAGAATACGATTGGCCGAAGGGATGAGCCGGAAGGCGGCCGTGGCAAAGAGACCGAGCGTGGTGACGACGGCGGAAAGACTGCGGCCCTGTCCAATCATAGTGACCACCAGGCAAGCAAGCGCTGCAACGGCGAAAGCCTCAAGCGCCAATCGAGGCAGATTTTGAAGGATGCCCTGATATTTGGCCATGCGCGCGGCCGACCGACTGTGCGCATCGTAACGATCAACGAACACCTTAGCACGGCCGAGCAACAGCACCTCTTTGATGCCCCCCAGCCCTTGCTGGATGTGCTGGATTCGCATGCCTTCGTGCTTATGATAATGTCGCCCCCATGCCGAAAGCCGCTGCCGCGTTCGACTATGCAGCAACCCGCCAGCCACGCCGAGCAGTAAAGCGACGGCCAGAGTCCCCAGCGGTTCGACGATCAACAGCATGGCGAAAACCGCGCCGACGACCAGACTCTCCGTGGCCACGATTAGCGTATGCAAAATGGCGCCGGCAAAGAGATTGATCCCCGTCGTAGCGTTATGGATCAGTTGCGCCGAATTGCGTTGTAGATGGAAAGAATAAGGTTGGCTCAAGTAGGTCTTCATCAATTGCTGCGAGACCCGCAATTGCGCCGAAAATGTAAAGGAAGCCTGCACCCACGATAGAAATAACAGATAGATGGCTTTCACAACATAGAGCAGGACCATGAAACCCATGGCCCAAGCAACCAGTGCTTTCGGATCCATTTGTTGAACGACATCTGGAAGGTGGTTCAGCATAGTTGAATATTTGGCGCTTGAGCCACTCTGAGTCATCAGAGTCAACGCAGGAATAATCAGGCCAATCGAAAATGTTTCAAGCAGGACGGCGACAATTGTCAACAACAGCACGCCTACGGCGCGTCGCCGTTCGACAGTGTTAAGGAGTTGGTAGATATGTATCGCGATCTTCATGATATGGGGTCCAGCAAATGGGGGCTTTTAACGCCTTCCATCAGCTCAGTTCAAGTCTTGACCACCCGTACGCTCTCGAAAGACAGGCGCTTTCGGCGTCACTCAGGAAGTGAGGTCGCATACCGGAAGGTCCAAAAGTAGGGAACAAAGCGATTAATTGGTTTCTTAGCCCAACACACGCTTGATCGGCTTGGCACCGGGCCAGCAGGCTCGCTTTGCGACACAAAGAGAGTGACGTCCACGCGTGCGAGCAATCGCCACTAATTCCATCGCACTGCGCGCAAGTCAGCTGTTAACAGTCATTAAGCTCTCTTTGAGGCGGCGAGTTTTCAATTATGCGGGCTTGCATGGGGCCAACCGTTTCCATAAACAAATGCCAAAGATAATATCGAAAGACGACGTGACAGAGATGGCAAAAACCGCGCTCATAACCGGGGTGACAGGTCAGGATGGCGCCTACCTAGCTGAATTGCTGCTGAACAAGGGCTACACTGTCCACGGTATTAAACGACGATCGTCGTCGTTTAATACCGGCCGGATTGAGCACATCTACCAAGATCCGCACGAGACCCACCCACGCTTCATTCTACACTATGGCGATATGATCGACTCTACTAATTTGCTGAGGATCGTGCAGCAGGTTCAGCCTGATGAAATCTATAATCTTGCCGCACAAAGCCACGTTGGCGTTAGTTTCGAAACGCCCGAATACACCGCAGATGCTGACGGCATCGGCACGTTGAGATTGCTCGAAGCGATCCGTATTCTCGGCCGTGAGAAAAAGACACGCTTCTATCAAGCTTCGACATCGGAGCTTTACGGCCTTGTTCAGCAGGTTCCTCAAAATGAGAGCACACCGTTTTATCCTCGTTCGCCTTATGCTGTAGCCAAGCTCTATGCTTATTGGATAGTTGTGAATTACCGGGAGGCCTATGGTATGCATGCTTCCAACGGAATTCTGTTCAATCACGAAAGCCCTCTTCGCGGCGAAACGTTCGTTACCCGCAAGATAACGATGGCGGTCGCAGCCATCCACCTTGGCATCCAAGAGAAGGTCTTCTTGGGCAACCTCGACGCACAGCGGGATTGGGGGCATGCTCGCGAGTACGTCGAAGGCATGTGGCTAATGCTCCAGCAGGAGAAGCCGGATGATTACGTTTTGGCAACCGGCGAAACGACCAGCGTGCGTCAGTTCGTAGAATGGGCATTCTCTGATGTCGGCATCACGCTGGAGTGGAAAGGCAGCGCGGCCGATGAAAAGGGATATAATGCTGATACCGGCGCGTGCCTTGTGGAAATCGACCCTCGATATTTCCGGCCAACAGAAGTTGATCTGCTGCTTGGCGACCCTGCCAAAGCTCGGCAGAATTTGGGCTGGAGTCACAGGACTACTGTTCGCGATTTGGCTGCTGAAATGGTTCGCGAGGATATCAAGCACTGGAATGCCGTAAACAAGAAAGTGGTTTGAGTGTACTCTCTGTCACAGAAAAAGATCTGGGTCGCTGGCCATCGAGGAATGGTGGGGAGCGCGCTGGTGAGGCGGCTGCAATCAGAGGACTGCACCATCGTTACCGCGGCACGAGAGGAACTCGACTTGACGCGGCAAGATCAGGTCGAAGCGTTCGTTAGGGCTCACAAACCTGACGCACTCATTCTTGCGGCCGCAAAAGTAGGTGGTATTCTCGCAAACAATGCGCTTCCTGCTGATTTCCTTTACGAAAACTTGATCATCGAGGCAAACATCTTCCAAGCAGCGCACCGCTATGACGTCAACAAGATTTTGTTTTTGGGATCAAGTTGTATTTACCCGAAGTTCGCGCAGCAACCGATCCAAGAAGACTCCTTGTTGAGCGGCTCGCTTGAGCCAACTAACGAATGGTATGCGATCGCTAAGATCGCTGGCATTAAGTTGGCGGAAGCGTATCGTAGACAGCACGGACGCGACTATATTTCCGCGATGCCCACTAACCTTTATGGACCAGGCGATAATTTCGATCTTCAATCGAGTCATGTCTTACCCGCGTTGATCCGAAAAGCCCATCAAGCAAAGTTGGCACGATCCGACGAGGTTACAATTTGGGGTACAGGTACACCTCGACGCGAGTTTCTACACGTTGATGATTGCGCCGATGCATTGATCTTTTTGCTGAAAAACTACTCTGATGTTCAGCACGTCAATGTCGGCTCAGGTGAGGATATTGAAATAATTGAACTGATGCGCTTGGTCTGCCGCGTAACTGAGTTCCATGGAGCTATCACCCACGACTTATCCAAGCCTGATGGAACCCCGCGGAAGCTCATGAGCAACGCTACGCTGGCCAACATGGGATGGAAACCGCGCATCTCTTTAGAAGAGGGTATTCGATCGGTTTATGAATGGTACCTTGAGACCGAAAATTCTCGTCGCTAAATTGATGGCCGTCAATTTCTGAGCTGCACCAATTTTTAGATCGCCTGTTTCGAGCGTGTCACCGCAATGGTTTTCACTTCGTCGAAACGTGGTGCAAACTCCTGTAAGCAATGTCGCCGTCATCTCCACTAGCTGACGGCGGGAAGACGTGGTCCAAACGCTCGAACGGGTATGCCGTCAGGTCGGTTACCCTGCCACCATTCGTGTGGACAATGGCAGCGAGTTCATCTCCCGAGACCTTGATCTGTGGGCCTACCACAAGGGCGTCGTCCTCGATTTCTCGCGACCAGGCAAGCCGACCGACAACAGCTACATCGAGAGTTTCAATGGCAAATTCCGCGCCGAGTGCCTGAACGCTCACTGGTTCATGAGCCTTGACGACGCAAGGGCAAAGATGGAGGATTGGCGTAGAGACTATAACGAGTTCCGGCCACACAGCGCGATCGGCAACAAGGTGCCGATTTCGCTCATGAACGGCTCATCGGCACCCCCGCCGAACTGAGCCTAACCCCGGAAAATTCCAGCTCCCGCTGGCCCAAAATCGGGGAGCACTTCAAAAAAACCGCCGGAGCGAACTTAAAACTGGATAAAACTTGGGGGCAAGGTCAGATTCTTTTTGCCGGCGGCAGTGCCTCTAAAGACCTCACTGCCCTTACGCTCGGAGCTTGGCCTAGGGCCGGTGTCAACAACGTCGCCGATACATGAGGATGGGGTGGGTGGGAGTGCCAGTTCACGCACCGCTCCTCTGTCCCGCCAGGTGACTGACTGGCGCGCCCCCCCGCCTTAAAGTTCCATAACCCAACAGGTTTGACAAGCAGTCGCGTTGGTCCGTTAGCTTGCGTTGACCTAGTATAGAAAATAAGGCGCAGGGGGCTTGGTTCGAATCTGGGCACATTCGCGCGATCAGGATATGCACGTATTCGCGCCGAGGGGCCAAGCCATCTGCCGCCTCGCGGCGTTTTACGCTGGTTAGATGGCGCCGCTCGCCGCGACCTGTTGGTAGTCGTCACTTTCCTAGACAGAAAGCCTCCCACGCCGACATCATAGCGCGCCGTTGATCAATAAGGTCCGTACGATGGTAGGCAGCCTCGACTGCATTCTTGACCGTATGGGCGAGCGCGCGCTCCGCGACATCACGGGGATATCCGTTCTCAGATGCCCAATCTCTAAAGCTTGAGCGGAAGCCATGAGCAGTGGCGATGCGCCCAGGCGTATCGCTGAAAACCTCATTGTCTCGCAGAAACTTGGTGAGTGTCATGTCGCTGATTGGTGTGCATTTTCGTGACGGGAATACCAACCCTGTGCCGGTCTCCGATTTCTCAAGCCGGCTTCTTAGGATTTGGATGCCCTTCTGTGAGAGCGGTACGCGGTGAATGATCTTTGCTTTCATTCGTGCTGCTGGCACCGTCCAGATCGCGCTGGAAAAGTCGATCTCGTCCCATTGCATCTGACGCAGCTCTCCCGAACGGCAAGCCGTGAGGATCAGCAGCTCCAGCATTTGGCGGGTCGCATTTGGTGGTCCCGCATGGAGGACGCCGGAGAAGAAGGTCGGTAAGTCCCGCCATGGTAGGGCAGGCTGATGCGCGACACGTTCTCTTTTGCCTGGCTGCTTTGGCAGAAGCTTGTCGACGACTCTCACGGGGCTCGCAACAATGTATCCGTGGGCAGCCGCCCAGTTCATCACGGCATCGCAACGCTGCTTGATGCGTGAGGAAGTCTCAGGCTTCGAGAGCCAGATTGGTTTTAGGCACGCCGCAAAGTCGGCCGGACCGAGTACGTTGACGAGTTTCTTTCCGATTTTGGGGAAGACATATTGGTCCAGAGTGTTGATCCATTGATCGATATGCTTGCGGTTACGAAAACCTTCGATCTTGTCGGCGTGATGAAGTCGCGCCGCTTTTTCGAAAGTCGGAACTGCCGCCAGCCGCGCAGTCTCCCGCTCCCGCTCCCTGCGCTCGTCAAGCGGATCTCTTCCGTCATCGATCGCACCTCTAGCCTCAAATGCCTTGGCTCTGGCGTCCCGGATCGAAGTTGTCGGATAACTGCCTAGGCCCATCTCACGTCGCGTTCCGCTCGTCGGTGACACAAAGCGTAGAATCCATTTCCCACTCCCAACCGTGCCACTAGGAACGAGATATAGACCGACTATGGTGCCGTCAGACACGGGTTTGTCGTTCGGCTTTACCTTCCGGGCTTTGGCATCGCTGAGCATTTTTTGCGGTCCATAAGGGGTTCGATGGATCTCTCCTAGCCCGCCATTCAGCCCGCCACAAGAGGCGAAATTCGATGGAATGGAATGGTATTGAATGAGATGCTGGTTACGCAGAATTTCGATAAAAATTCAAATAAATCAATACTATATTGTTTTGTTTGAGATGCGATGAGCTGGAGGTGACGGCGGCCACCTTGTCCGCCATTTTCCAAACCAGGATAATGCTGATCGTTTTCCGTCCGCGCCCGGTGTGCAGACATCAATTGACGTCCATTGCCGTGATTGCGCAGGCCCCCATTGAAAAAACCGCCGCATGCTGTCGCGCACGGCGGGTTCAAATCCAACTATCTCGATACGCTCAACCTGAGCCTAACGGCAGACGCGCATGCTTTCCATGTGCCAGCCGCCGTCATAGGCGTTCGGTACCTGGCGATCTTCGAACCAGCAGCGCGGCGGAGGCGGTGGGGGCGGCGGGTCGATGTAGCGCGGACCGCGGTCATTGGCGATCGAGCCGGCGATCAGGCCGCCGATGACGCCTGCTGCGAGGCCGCCGGCGATTGCCGCGCCGGTGTCGTTGTGATGATGCCTGCGCGGCGGCGGTGGCGGGGGAGGATAGTCTCCGTAGGGCGGACGACGCCACTCTTGTGCAGCGGCCGGCGCAGCCGTTGCGACGAGGCTGCTGGCAGCCAGTGCAGCCGCAATCGTGGACAACAGTATCTTCTTCATCATGTCTCCAGTTGAGATTAAGCCAGGGCCCAACCCGTTGGTAGGAATAATCGCATCGCTGCGCTTAACGGCTCATGAACGATATAAGCGGCCCGACGGTGAATCGTGCGCACCGCGACGCTTTGCCACCACTCTCCGACGAGATTGGGGCAATGTGAAAACCTGTTGCTGGGTGGGGCTCCGGTCTAGACGAGCACTGCCTGATCAACGCGGTCTTCCGTGCCGAAGAACTTCAGGTAGCGCTGGACCTCTGCCGGATCGCCGGTCGCCTTTTGCGGATTGTCCGACAGTTTGACCGCGGGCCGTCCGTTGGCATCGCTGACCTTGCAGACGATGGAGATCGGGTTCAGCCCGGAGATCTCGGTCGGTGCGCAGCCGGCAAAGTCGTTGGTGAGGTTGGTGCCCCAGCCGAAGCTCATCCGCACCTTGCCTTCGAAATGCTTGTAGGTGTCGATGATCGCATCGACGTCGAGCCCGTCGGAGAAGATGAGAAGCTTCTGGCGCGGATCGCGCCCCATCTTCTTCCACCACTCGATAATCTTCTCGCCGCCCTCGATCGGCGGTGCGCTATCCGGCCGGAAACCGGTCCAATCGGCGACCCATTCGGGCGCGTCGCGCAGGAAGGCGGCGGTGCCGAAGGCGTCGGGAAGGACGATCAGCAGATTGCCGCCATAGAGCTTGTTCCAGTCGCGCAGCACCTTGTAGGGCGAATTGCGCAGTTCCTCATCGGTCTGGGCAAGGGCTGCGGCAACCATCGGTAGCTCGTGGGCATTGGTACCCACCGCTTCGAGATCGGAATCCATCGCGAGCAGGACGTTGCTGGTACCGGTGAAAGCAGGACCGATGCCTTCCTTCAGTGCCTCGACGCACCAGCGCTGCCATAGGAAGCTGTGACGCCGGCGCGTGCCGAAGTCGGAGATGCGCAGGCCCGGCAGTTCGCGCAGGCGCTCGACCTTCTCCCACATCCGCGCCTTGGCGCGGGCATAGAGCACGTCGAGCGTAAACGGCCCGAGCGCCTTCATGGCGGTGCGCGAGCGTAACTCGTTGATGATCGCGAGCGCCGGGATTTCCCACATGGTCGTGTCCTTCCACGAGCCGTGGAAGTCGAGCACATATTGGCCGTCGCGCTTCGACAGCTCGTATTCCGGCAGCTGGAAATGCGACAGCCAGGCGAGGAATTCGGGCTCGAAGATCTGCGCGCGCCCATAGAAGCTGTTACCGGCCAGCCAGATCATCTCTTTCTTCGAGAGGCGCAGCGAGCGCGCGTGGTCGAGTTGCTCGCGCAGTTCTCCCTCATCGATCTCTTCGGCGAGACGGACGCGCTTGGTGCGGTTGATGACCGTGAAGGTCGCGTTCGCATCCGGATAGAGCTTCCAGATCATCTGCAGCATGAGCAGCTTGTAGAAATCCGTGTCGATCAGGCTGCGAACAATCGGATCGAGCTTCCAGGTGTGGTTATAAACGCGCCGTGCGATATCAGTCTTGGCCATGAACTCCGCCCATTCCCCGACCGGGCAAAATCGCGTCATGAGCCGACGCGAGAAGACCGGCTGGTGCGCTTCTTATCGAAAAATCAGCCGGCAAAGTCCAGCACAAACGGATGAGCACCCCTGCCGGTGGTCCGGCAGGGTGCTCTGTGGTGACCGCCTCGACCCGCCCCGTTCTATTGCCCGGTGGTCTTCGGCGTTGCCGGCGCGGTATTCGTGCCTGTAGGCTGAGACTGCGTTTCGGTCGGAACAGCGTTACCGTTCTGCAATGATGGCGATGGTGGCGTCGCTGGCTGCTCGGACTGCAACCGCTGTCCGGGCTGCTGCGGAGCAACCTCCGCCGCCTCCTTCTTGCCCCAAATCTCGACAGGGATCCAAATGATGAATGCGAGCACCAGAGCCGCTATCAGGACCGCAAGGATGCGGGTGCCCGCGCGGCCCTGCTTTGCGTTCACAGGTGAAATCGTCTCCTCGGCGTGAAGCTTTCCGTCCGTTTCTTCCCAGCGCGTTTCCGTCTGCTGAGCCATGCTTTTCTCCTTCCGACGTCGCGCGAGCCATCATCAGCCCGGCACCTCATCCTGGAGGAAAACGAACGGCAGACAGCATGGTTCCTGCCGTCAGTAACCGCGCTGCCGGTCGACGACGAACTGCAGCGGCTCGCCACCCTCGTGGCGGGCGATCTGGCGCTCGACGTGGCGGAAGAGCGCTGTCTCATCGGAGACTGCCGCATCGTGCGGCGTGATGAACACGTTTTCGAGCCCCCAGAGCGGATCGTCGGAGGCAAGCGGCTCGACCGCGAAGACGTCGATCGACGCACCGCCGAGCACGCCGCCCTCGATCGCGGCGACGATGTCCGATTGCACCTGGCTCTTGCCGCGGCCCGCATTGATAAACACAGGCTTGCCGAGCGCACCGCCCTGCCGCAGCTTCGAAAACAGCGCGGCATTGTAGAAGCCTGTCGTCTCCGGTGTCAGCGGGAGCAGACCGACGAGAAAATCCGTTCTGGAGAGGAAATCATCGAGCTGCCCGGAATCGAAGGTCTCGACGCCATCGATCTCCTTGCGGCTGCGCGACCAGCCGATGACGTTGAAGCCCATGACCTTCAGCTTGTATGCCGCATCCTGCCCGAGTACGCCAAGGCCCATGATGCCGACGGTGATTTCTGCGGCCTCAGGTGGAACGAGCTTGCCCCAGATGCGCGCCCGCTGATCCTTGTCGTGCTGATGCTGCTGGCGCAGGTGCATCAGGCACTGCATCACCACCCATTCGCTCATCCGCGTCGTCAGGCTTCGGTCGGAGAAGCGAACGATCGGCACATCGGGCAAGCCCGGCAGGTTCATGAAGCTGTCGACGCCGGCGCCACCGGAGAAGATGACCTTGAGATTAGGGGCGCGGCTGAAAAGATCCGCGTCCGGTTTCCAGAGCAGCGCATAGTCGATGCCGGTCAGATCGCGATCCCTGTTGGCGGGATCCGCGAGATTGATGCTGCCGCGATCGGGAAAGGCCGTTTTCAGGATGCGGGCAACGGTATCGGGGTCGAATTTCAAATCGACGAGAATGGGCTGTTTTGCGGACATGATCGTCTTTACTGTTGGACGGCGGGCGTCGGCACCGCCTCGATGTTGAAGGCGGCAGCCATTAGCGCCTTGGTATAGTCATCCTTCGGCGCACCGAAGATATCGGCCGACGGTCCCTGCTCGACCACCTTGCCGAAGCGCATGACGATGACGTCGTTTGCCAGCGCCTTCACCACCTTCAGGTCGTGGCTGATGAACAGGTAGGCGAGATCGTGTTTCTTCTGCAGATCGCGCAGGAGATCGACGACTTGCGCCTGGACGCTCATGTCGAGCGCCGAGGTTGGCTCGTCCAGCATCACGAAGCGCGGTTTCAGCACCATGGCGCGGGCAATGGCGATGCGCTGGCGTTGCCCGCCTGAGAATTCGTGCGGATAGCGCCAACGGGTCAGCGGATCGAGCCCGACCTCTTCCAGCGCCCAGCAGACGCGGCTGTCGCGCTCTTCATAGGAGAGCGACCGCTCATGTACTTTGAGCCCCTCGGCGATGATATCGCCGACCGACATGCGCGGGCTGAGCGAGCCGTAGGGATCCTGGAACACGACCTGCAACTGGTTGCGCAGCGGCCGCATCTCCGTAAATGAATAGCTGGCTATATCCTTACCGACAAAACTGATCCGGCCCTGCGAGGAGATCAGCCGTGTCAGCGCGAGGCCGAGCGTCGTCTTGCCGGAACCGGATTCACCGACGACGCCGAGCGTCTGGCCAGCGCGCAGCTGCAGGTCGATGCCGTCGACGGCCTTCACATGATCGACGACCTTGCGCATGAGCCCGGCCTTGATCGGGAACCAGACGCGAATGTCGGATCCCTGCATCACGATGGGTTTCGAGGCGTCCGCAAGCGGCGGCTCGCCGCGCGGCTCGGAGGCGAGCAGATGCCGGGTGTAATCGTGTTTGGGATTGCGGAAGACCTCTTCCACCGTGCCGGTCTCGACGATCTTGCCCTTGGTCATCACGCAGACCCGATCGGCAAACTTTCGCACGATGCCGAGGTCGTGGGTGATGAACAGCATCGACATGCCATGCTGCCCCTTCAGCTGCCGCAGCAGTTCGAGGATCTGTGCCTGCACGGTGACGTCGAGCGCCGTCGTCGGCTCGTCGGCAATCAGAAGCTCCGGCCGGTTGGCGAGCGCCATGGCGATCATCACGCGTTGGCGCTGGCCGCCTGACAGCTCGTGCGGATAGGCCTTCAGCCGCTTTTCCGGCTCGCGAATGCCGACCTGGTTGAGCAGTTCGAGAATCCGCTTGCGCGCCGCCTGTCCCGTCACGCCCTGATGCAACTCGAGAATCTCGGCGATCTGCTTCTCGATGCTGTGCAGCGGATTGAGCGAGGTCATCGGCTCCTGGAAGATCATCGTGATGTCGTTGCCGCGCACTTCGCGCAACGCCTTGTCGGATGCCTTCAGGAGGTCCTTGCCCTTGAACAGGATTTCGCCGGAGGGATGGCTGGCGGAGGGGTAGGGGAGCAGCCGCAGGATCGAGTTGGCGGAGACCGACTTGCCCGACCCGGACTCGCCGACCAGCGCCACGACCTCGCCCTTGCGGATATCGAAGGAGACGCGATCGACAGCCAGCGATGTTTCGCCGCCCTGGTGGAATGCCACCGAGAGATCGCGGACGGACAGCAGTGTTTCGGCAGCGTCACTCATTGAAACGTCTTCCTGGGATCGAATGCATCGCGAACCGCCTCGCCGATGAAGATCAACAGCGACAGCATGATCGACATGGTGAAGAACGCCGTCAGTCCGAGCCACGGCGCCTGCAGGTTGGCCTTGCCCTGCGCGATCATCTCGCCGAGCGAAGGGGAGCCCGGCGGCATGCCGAAGCCGAGGAAGTCGAGTGACGTCAACGTGGTGATCGAGCCCGACAGGATGAACGGCAGGAAGGTCAGCGTTGCGACCATCGCGTTCGGCAACAGATGCCGCCACATGATCGTGCGGTTGCCGACGCCGAGCGCCCGCGCTGCCCGCACATACTCGAAATTTCGGGCCCGCAGGAATTCCGCACGCACGACGCCGACGAAGCCGACCCAGGAGAACAGCAGCATGATCCCGAGCAGCACGAAGAAGCCGGGAGGCAGGATCGCCGCGATGATCAACAGGATGTAGAGCACCGGCATCGACGACCAGATCTCGATGAAGCGCTGCAGCAAGAGGTCCGTCCAGCCGCCGAAATAGCCCTGGATCGCGCCGGCAGTGACGCCGATGACGGCAGAGAAGATCGTCAGCACCAGGCCGAAGAGCACGGAGATGCGGAAGCCGTAAATGACGCGGGCAAGAACGTCACGCGCCTGATCGTCCGTGCCGAGCCAGTTGAGGTTGCCGAGGTTGCAGCCCGGATCGGCCGCACCCTGGGGATATCCGGAGCAGCGTTCCTCCTTGCTCATCAGCCAGAAGGGCGCGGTCGGCGCCGAATGCGGGATATTCGAGTTGACCGAACGATAGGAGTAATGGATCGGCGGCCAGATCATCCAGCCATTGGCCTTGATCTCGTCGGAAATAACGTCGGAACGATAGTCCGTCTCGGCAAGGAATCCGCCGAACTTCTCTTCCGGATAATTGACCAGCACAGGAAACAGGATTTCGCCCTTGTAGGACGCGACGATCGGCCGGTCGTTGGCGATGAACTCGGCAAACAGGCTGAGCACGAACAGCACGAGAAACAGCCACAAGGACCAGTAGCCGCGGCGGTTAGCCTTGAAGTTCTTCCAGCGGCGAACATTGGTCGGCGACAGCAGCCCCTTGCGCGGCGGCTTGACCGGCGTTGCGCTGGTCGGATTGGCGGCGGTGTCCATCAGACGTCCCTCCGCTCGAAGTCGATGCGCGGATCGATCCATGTGTAGATCAGGTCGGAGATCAGGCTGACGAACAGGCCGAGCAACGAGAAGATGTAGAGCGTCGCAAACACGATCGGGTAATCGCGGTTGACGACAGAGAGATAGCCGAGCCGCCCGAGGCCATCGAGCGAGAAGATGTTCTCGATCAGGAGCGATCCGGTGAAGAAGGCCGAGATGAAGGCGCCGGGGAAGCCAGCGATGATGATCAGCATGGCGTTGCGGAAGACGTGGCCGTAGAGCACCTGCCGTTCGTTCAGGCCCTTGGCCCGGGCCGTCACGACATACTGCTTCTTGATCTCCTCGATGAAGGAGTTTTTCGTCAGCAGCGTCGTCGTCGCGAAGGCGGCGAGCGACAGCGAGATCAGCGGCAGCGTCAGGTGCCAGAAATAGTCGAGCGGCTTCTGCCACCAGGCGAGCTGGTCGAAATTGTCGGAGACGAGGCCGCGCAGCGGGAACCAGTCGTAGAAGGATCCGCCGGCAAAGAGCACGATCAGCAGGATGCCGAACAGGAAGCTTGGAACGGCATAGCCGATGATGATGATGCCTGAAGTCCAGACGTCGAAGGTCGAGCCGTCCTTGACCGCCTTGCGGATGCCGAGCGGGATCGAAATCCCGTAGGAGAAGATCATGATCCAGATGCCGAGCGAGGCGGAGACCGGAAGCTTTTCCTTGATCAGTTCGAGAACCGTGGTGTTGCGGAAGAAGCTCTCGCCGAAGTCGAAGCGGATGTAGTTCCACATCATTTCGCCAAAGCGCGTCAGCGGCGGCTTGTCGAAGCCGAACTGCTTTTCGAGCTTGGCGATCAATTCGGGATCAAGCCCCTGGGCGCCGCGGTATTTCGAGCTGCCTTCGTCGAGGCCACCACCGCCGAGAAGATCGCCGCCACCGCCGGAAAGGCGCGAGTCGGCTCCCTGCGCATCGCCTGTCAGCTGCGCGATCACCTGCTCGACCGGACCGCCCGGTGCGAACTGGATGACGGTGAACGAAATGGCCATGATGCCGACGATTGTCGGGATCATCAGAAGCAGGCGGCGAAGAATATAGGCTCCCATCAGCGAGCGGCCTCCGGGGAGTTCTGTCGTAGGCTGTCCAGTCTATCGCCGCTCAATCGTCAAGCCTTCCTCTGCCGGTTCATACCGGCGCTGATCATGGTCCGAAGTGATTCGGTTGGTCCATTTGGAGCCCAGCCGTCAGGCCAATGCAAGTCCGCTCATTTCTTGGCGGAAGACGACCACCAGACATCAGGGAAACCGGTCGAATAGGTCGGATATTCGGCCGGGTGGGTGATCGTGTTCCAGTAAGTGATCGATTGCGTATCGCGGTAGAAGAGCGGCACGACATAGTGTCCGGCGAGCAGCACGCGGTCGAGCGCCTTGATCGACGCCACCTGCTCGTCTCGATTAGGCGCGAAGATCACCATACGGATCAGCGCGTCGATCGCAGGGTCGGAAATGCCGGAATAATTGCCCGAGCCCTGCTGGTTCACCGAACCCGAACCCCAGTAGTCGGCCTGTTCGTTGCCGGGGTTCATCGTTTCGGCCCGCACCTGCCAGATCACGTCGTAGTCGAAGGCGCGCACCCGGTTGGTATATTGCGAGGCATCCACGGTGCGCACCCGCGCATCGATGCCGATCTTCTTGAGATTGTTGGCGTAGGGCACCGCCCAGCGCTCCAGCATCGGGCTTGAAAGCAGGATCTCGAAGCTCATCGGCTTGCCGGTCTGCGTATTGACCATGCGATTGCCCTTGATCTCCCAGCCCGCTTCCTTGAGCAGCTTGATCGCCGTGCGCAGGTTGTCGCGGCTTTTCTGCGGGTCGCCGCCGACAGGGTTTGTATAGGCGGTGGTGAAGATCGACGGCGAAAGCTTGTCCTTGAGGCCGTTGAGGATCTCCAGTTCGCGCCCCTCAGGCAGGCCGGAGGAGGCGAGCTCGGTATTCCAGAAATAGCTGTCGATGCGCTTGTAGCTGTTGAAGGCGACGGTGCGGTTCAGCTCCTCGAAATCGAAGCCGTAATTCAGCGCCTCGCGCACCTTCTCGTCCTTGAAGATGTCGCGGCGGGTGTTCAGCACCAGCGCCTGCATGATGCCGGCGGCGCGCAGCCCATTCGGCACCTCCTCCTTTTTCACGCGCCCTTCCTTTACGGCGGGGAAATCATATCCAGTCGCCCAGCGCGCTGCCTGGGTCTCCTGCCAGAAGTCGCTGTTGCCGGCGCGGAAGGCCTCGAACTCCACGTCACGGTCGGCGTAATAGGTGTAAGTGATCGAGCCGAAATTGTTCTGCCCGACATTCACGTTGAGATCCTTGCCCCAGTAGTCGTCGCGTAGTTCGTAACGGATCGTGGACCCCGCCGAGAAGGCGGCGATCTTGTAGGGGCCAGAGCCCATGACAGGTTCCAGCGTCGTCTTCGCGATATCGCGCGGCTTGCCATCAGGCCCGGCGCCCTCCCACCAGTGCTTCGGCACGACCACGAGCTGCCCCAGGATATTGGGCAGTTCCTTGTTGTTCTTCTCGTCGAAGGTGAAGGTCACGTCGCGCTCGCCCGATTTTTCGGCCTTCACGACGTGCTTGTAGTAGTTGGAAGCGAGCGGGTTGAGCTCCTTCACCTTGTCGAAGCTGAAGATCACGTCCTCGGGCGTGACGGGCTTGCCATCCGCCCACTTCGCCTCCGCCCGCAGCCGGAAGGTCGCGCTTGAGACGTCGTCGGGATAGGAGAGCCCTTCCGCCAGCAGGCCGTAGGAGGCGAGCAACTCGTCGTCCGCCGATTTCATCAGCGTCTCGAACGGCAGCGTCAGGCCGACGGCGGCCTCGCCCTTGGAAAGCAGCGGGTTGAACGTGTCGTAGGTGCCCGATGCCGAAAGCCGGAGATTGCCGCCCTTCGGCGCGTCCGGGTTCACGTAGTCGAAATGCTTGAAGCCCGGCTTGTATTTCAGCTCGCTGATGACGGAGCTGCCGATCTTGAAATCCAGGTCCTGCGCCGTCGCGGCGAGCGGCAGCGCCAATGTGCCGAAAAGAGAAAGGACCACACCAAGTTTCGACCACGTAAGCGCCATTCGCCAACCCCGATTGTTTTCTGCTTTTGCCGACAATAGGCGAAAAGCAGGCGAAAAACAGGTGAGCCAAGAGTTTTTGTCCTGATGGAAGCGGAACGGATTTTGTGAAACATCGATTCACCAAAATTCGATTTCACGTTAAATTCAAAGCAAATCACTTGATTTGAAATCAGCAGATGTTCGGGAAATGGCATGGCACTTCGTATAGCGCAGGTATTTCGCTCTTTCGTTCAATTGACCTTGGCGGGGACGATCGGTGCGGGTCTCATTGCCGGTGATGTCGCGGCACAGCAGAAGCAGCCCAGCCCGGGTAGCGCCAAGGCTATTTTCGGTTCGGTCGAGTTGCCGTCTCAAGGCCCGGCCGAACCCTATGGTTTCTATGCCAAGGGCTGCATGACCGGCGCGGTCGCCCTGCCGACGGATGGACCGACCTGGCAGGCGATGCGTCTTTCCCGCAATCGACGCTGGGGCAATCCGGCGATGATCGCTCTCCTTGAGCAGCTCTCCCGTGATGCCGCGAAATACGACGGTTGGCCAGGCCTTCTGGTCGGCGACATCGCGCAGCCGCGTGGCGGCCCGATGTTCAACGGCCACGCCTCCCACCAGATCGGTCTCGATGCCGACGTATGGCTGACGCCGATGCCATCGCGTCATCTGACAGCGGAGCAGCGAGAAACGCTGCCGTTCACGACGATGCTGCAGAAGGGCGCTTTCCTGACGATCAATCCGAACGTCTGGAGCGAGTCTCGCGCCCGCCTGCTGATGCGCGCCGCGAGCTATCCGCAGGTCGAGCGCATCTTCGTCAATCCGGCCATCAAGAAGAAGATGTGCGACACCTGGACGGGCGACCGCACCAATCTCGGCAAGCTGAGGCCGGAGTATGGCCACGACTCGCACTTCCACATCCGCATCAAATGCCCTCCGGGTGCCGCCGGCTGCAAGCCGCAGGCGCCAGTCGTTGCCGGTGATGGCTGCGACAAGTCGCTCGCCTGGTGGTTCACCAAGGAGCCGTGGGCGGCGCCGAAGCCGCCGAAGCCAGGCACCAAGCCGGTGAAGCCGCGCGAAGTGATGGTGTCCGATCTGCCGAAGGCCTGCGCGGCCATCCTCGCTGCGCCCTCGGTGGCATCCGTCCGTGCGGCGACATACGGCGGTGCGTCGGCTGCGGAGTCTCTGGCGGTCGCGCCGGCTGCGGAACCGGCGGCAACGTCGGGCGAAGCGCTGCCGGCTCTCGGTCCGGTGCCGGATGACAAGCCTGCCGATCAATGAGCCGGTATCGGGTCGTCTTTCAAATCGCAAACTCTTCGTATAGAAGCGCCAAATCGATTTAATTTTAGGGCGGAGGTCTCTTTTCATGGCCGGCGGCAAATGCCTCGCATTGATTGCGCATGACCAGAAGAAGGATGACATGGCGGAGTTTGCCCGCCGTCACAAGGAGGCGCTGAAGAACTGGCGGATCGTCGCCACCGGCACCACCGGTGGCCGCGTCCTCGAGGCCGTGCCGGAGCTTGACGTCATCAGGCTGAAGAGCGGTCCTCTCGGTGGCGATCAGCAGATCGGCGCGCTGATTGCGACCGGCGAGGCGGATGCGCTCATCTTCTTCGTCGATCCGCTGACGCCGATGCCGCACGATGTCGACGTCAAGGCTTTGATGCGCCTGGCGATCGTCTATGATATTCCGATGGCCCTCAACGAGGCGACGGCCGACAGGCTGATAGCAGACCTTCACCTTTAATCCGCAAGACGCGCGCATTCACGGAACCTGAGATGCTACAGTCCGACACCAACGAAGCAAGAATGCCTTATCCGATCCTTATCGGCGACATCGGCGGCACCAATGCCCGCTTCGCGATCATCGCTGATGCCGACGCGGAGCAGATCAATTTTCCGAACGTCCGGACCGCGGATTTCGAGACGATCGACGATGCCATCCGCGCCGCGATCATGGAAAAGAGCGCCGTCAAGCCACGCTCCGCGATCCTGGCCGTCGCCGGCCCGATCCGCGAGGACGAAATCCCGCTGACGAACTGCGATTGGGTGGTGCGCCCGCGCACGATGATCGAGGGCCTCGGGCTCGAGGATGTGCTTGTCGTCAATGACTTCGAGGCGCAGGCACTTGCGATTGCCCATCTCTCTGACGAGCATCGGGAACGCCTGGGCGATGCGTCTGGTGATGTCGTCGCCTCTCGCGTGGTGCTCGGCCCGGGCACCGGCCTTGGCGTCGGCGGCCTGCTGCATGCGCAGAACACCTGGATCCCGGTTCCGGGCGAGGGCGGCCATATCGATCTCGGACCGCGCAGCAAGCGCGACTACGAGATTTTCCCGCATGTCGAGACGATTGAGGGACGCGTGTCGGCCGAGCAGATCCTCTGCGGCCGCGGTATCGTCCATCTCTACAAGGCGATCTGCGCCGCCGATGGCATCGAGCCGGCCTACAGCGATCCGGCCGATATCACCTCGCATGCGCTGGCGGACACCGACAAGATCGCTGTCGAGACAGTTTCGCTGTTTTCGACCTATCTTGGCCGGGTTGCCGGCGACATGGCGCTCGTCTTCATGGCCCGCGGCGGCGTCTTCCTGTCGGGCGGCATCTCGCAGAAGATATTGCCGGCACTCCGCCGTCCGGAATTTCGTGCTGCCTTCGAGGACAAGGCGCCGCATTCCGGGCTGCTCGCGAAGATCCCCACCTACGTCGTGACCCATCCTCTCGCGGCCCTGGCAGGACTGTCGTCCTTTGCCCGCAGGCCGGAGAGCTTCGGCGTTTCGACCGATGGTCGCCGCTGGCGGCGCTAGGCCGCTCTAGCCAAATGGGCGGCAACTCTTTATAGAGCCGCCCGAGCGTGCGCTGCAGCTGCGGCGCACTGGTCCGAGACAGGAAGCCCGATTTTTGCCGTCACCAGATACTTCGCAGCGCCCCGTTGACAGCAGCACGGTTACCGCCGTCCTGAAGCGTATTATTGCCGAAAATGGGCGCGAGCATATCTGGGGCTACGCTATTGCGATCACATGCCTCGTGATCGTCGCGCTTTCCACGGCCTTTACCGCCTGGATCATGCGGTCGGTCATCGATGAGGCCTTCGCCAATCGCCGCGCCGATGTGGTGTGGGTCATCTGTCTTTCGATTTTCGTTGCCTTCGTGCTGCGCGGTTTTGCGAGCTACGGCCAGGCCGTGGCCTTGTCGAAGGTCAGCAACAATATCGTGGCGCGCTATCAGCGCCGCCTCTATTCGCATCTGATGACGCTGTCAGTCGGCTTCTTCAACGAGGCTCGCTCGGCCCGCATCGCCGCTCAGGTCAGCCAGAATGTCAGCGGCATCGGCGATGTCCTGAACCTGACGGTCACCTCGACCGCGCGCGATCTTCTGACCTTCGTTTCGCTGATCGGCGTCATGGTCTACCAGGATCCCCTGCTCAGCCTGGCGGTCCTGGTTCTCGCGCCGCCGCTGCTGATCGCCCTGCGCTATCTGTCCCGGCGTCTGCGCCAGGCCACCAAGGAGGCGATCGACCTCAACAGCCACGTGCTCGGCGCGATGCAGGAAACCATCCAGGGTATCTCCATCGTAAAGGCCTTCACGATGGAAGCCGAGCTTGAAGGCAAGATCAACAAGATCATCACGGCTGCGGAAAGCCGCGCCAACAAGATCGCCCGCCTTTCGGAACGCAATGCGCCGATGACGGAAAGCTTTGCCGGCCTCGCTGTCGCAAGCGTTCTGGCCTACGCCGCCTACCGGTCGATCTATTTCAATGCGCCTCCCGGCGCATTCTTCTCGTTCGTTACCGCGCTCCTGCTTGCCTACGACCCGGCGCGTCGCCTGGCGAAGCTGCAGGTGCAGATGGAGCGCGCGGCCGTCAATGCGCGCATGATCTACGAACTCCTCGACATGGAGCCGCGGCAGCGCGATCTGCCGGATGCGAAGCCGCTTGTCGTCACCGCCGCGCGCATCGAGTTTCGCGACGTGGCCTTCGGCTATGGCGACGAGAACGTCCTGAATGGCCTGAACTTCGTTGCCGAAGGCGGAAAGACCACGGCGCTGGTGGGGCCATCGGGGGCCGGCAAGTCGACGATCATCAATCTCATTCCGCGCTTCTATGATCCGAAGGCCGGATCGATCCTGATTGATGGCCAGGACATCGCGCATGTCACGAAGCAGTCGCTGCGTCACCAGCTGGCCTACGTGTCGCAGCAGCCCTATCTCTTCGAGGGCTCGATCCGCGACAACATTCGCTATGGTCGCCCGGAGGCCACCGATGCGGAAATCGAGGAAGCCGCCCGTCTCGCCTATGCGCACGAGTTCATCCTCGCCCAGCCGCAGGGTTACGATACGCCCGTCGGCGAAAACGGTGTAACGCTGTCGGGCGGCCAACGTCAGCGCCTGTCGATCGCGCGTGCGCTCGTGCGCAACGCGCCGATCCTGTTGCTCGACGAAGCGACCTCCGCGCTCGACACGGAATCGGAAGCCGCCGTACAGAAGGCGCTCGACGAGGCCATGACCGGCCGCACAGTCGTCGTCATCGCTCACCGCCTTTCGACCGTCGTCCGCGCCGACAAGATCGTCGTCATGCAGCAGGGCAGGGTCGTCGAAGAGGGCACGCATGAGGCGCTTGCGAAGCGTGATGACGGTCTCTACGCTCGCCTCAACAACCTTCAGAGGCCGGCAGCCTCGGAATTATACTGATACAGGATAGTGTGGTGACATGAGCGATGCTGCGATGAAGCTGGTGGTGGTTGGTGCAGCAGGTCGCATGGGGCAGGCGCTCATCCGGTTGGTCCACGAGATCGAGGGTGTGACCCTGCATGCCGCCGTTGCCCGCCCAGGCTCTGCCTTCGTCGGCAAGGATGCCGGCGAGATCGCAGGCCTCGGCCCGAACGGCATCATCATTGGCGACGATCCGCTGGCGGCTTTCCTGCATGCCGACGGCGTTCTCGATTTCACCACGCCTGATACAACCAACGAATTTGCAGCACTCGCAGCCCAGGCCCGCATCGTCCATATCATCGGCACGACCGGATGCTCGACCGAGGACGAAGCGAGGATCGCAGCCGCCGCCCGCCACGCCCGCGTCGTCAAGTCGGGCAACATGGGCCTCGGCGTCAATCTCTTGAGCGTCCTTGTCGAACAGGCCGCCCGCGCGCTCGATCCGGCCGATTGGGATATCGAAGTTCTCGAAATGCACCACAAGCGCAAGGTCGATGCCCCATCAGGCACTGCCCTGTTGCTCGGCGCGGCTGCCGCCAAGGGGCGCGGCGTCGATTTCGCCACGCATTCCGTGCGCGTCCGCGACGGCCACACAGGCCCGCGTGAAGCCGGCACGATCGGTTTTGCCACGCTGCGCGGCGGCTCGGTCATCGGCGAACATTCGGTCGTTTTCGCCGGCGAAGGCGAGCTGGTCACCATGTCGCACAGCGCCGGCGATCGTTCGATTTTCGCACGCGGCGCCATCAAGGCCGCCCTTTGGGCGCGCGACAAGAAACCCGGTCTCTATTCCATGCTCGACGTGCTCGGGCTTTCCCAACACTGATCTATTTTGGAGGCATATTTCATGAGCGGTACCCTCGTCCTCGTTCGCCACGGCCAGAGCGACTGGAACCTGAAGAACCTTTTCACCGGCTGGAAGAACCCGGAGCTCACCGAGCTCGGCGTTCAGGAAGCCAACACCGGCGGCAAGGCGCTGGCCGACTACGGCATCAAGTTCGACATCGCCTTCACCTCTGATCTGAAGCGCGCCCAGGATACGCTGAAGATCATCCTCGACAATGTCGGCCAGCCCGGTCTGGAGACGATCAAGGATCAGGCGCTGAACGAGCGCGACTACGGCGATCTCTCCGGCCTCAACAAGGACGACGCCCGCGCCAAGTGGGGCGAGGAGCAGGTCCACATCTGGCGCCGCTCCTACGACGTACCGCCTCCGGGCGGCGAAAGCCTGCGCGACACCGGCGCCCGCGTCTGGCCGTACTACCTGACGGAAATCCTGCCCCGCGTGCTCCGCGGCGAAAAGGTGCTGGTCGCCGCTCACGGCAACTCGCTGCGCTCGCTGGTCATGGTGCTCGACCGCCTGACCAAGGAACAGATCCTCGGCGTCAACCTCGCGACCGGCGTGCCGATGGTCTACAAGCTCAATGCCGACTCGACGGTCGCTTCCAAGGAAGTGCTCGGCGACATGTCCGGCGCACACTGATATCGATTGTTTTACAGTTGAAAAGGCGCGGTCTCATGGGCCGCGCCTTTTCGATTCTGCGATAAGGCAGATCCGTACTCGGCGTCATCCGCAGCAGGATGACGGATACTTTCAGCCCTCTCAATTCTCGATCGTGAACTGCACCCGGTCGGCTGCAAACCGGCTGATCGCGTATTGGACCGGCACGCCCTCGAGGTCGGTGTTGACGGCCTTGGTGATCAGCAGGATCGCGCCGGGGGCCAGTTCGAGTGCTGCGGTATCCGCCTCGTCGGCATGGACGGCGGTGATCTCGGTGGTCGCGCGCACGTAATCCGATAGCCCAAGCTCGGCAAAGGCCTTGGTGATCGATTCCGTCCGCTTGTAGACGTCGGGCATACCGCCGAAGCGCGCGGCCGGAAACCACGCCGTCGCGCAGGAGACCGGGCGGCCATCCGCCTTGCGAACCGTTTCCATGCGGATGACCGGCTCGCCTGGCCGGATCTTCAGCCCGCGCGCCACCTCCGCGTCGGCCCTCTCCTCCGAATAGGAGAGCAATAGCCCGCGCATCTCGCGTGCCTGCTCGCCGATCCCTGATGTAAAGCGCGTGCGCTTGGTGATCGGAAAGTTCAGCCGCTCCTTGCGCTCGATCAGCGTGCCGCGTCCCTGTACGGCGCGCACGATGCCTTCCTGGGCAAGCGCCGCGATCGCACTTCTCACCGTATGTCTGTTGACGCCGAACTGCAGCGCCAGCACCATCTCCGGCGGCACCATGCCGGTCTCGTCATAGGCGCCGGCGCTGATCGCCTGGCGAATGCGGTCCGCGATCTGCCGCCACAGCGCCACGCCCGTCTGTCTTTGTACCTGCCCAGCCATTTTACCCCTTGATGTCACACGCTTGTCATGTCGCCGATTTAAGCGTAACCATATATTGTATAGTTGTCTATATCAATAGACATTTAAAGGATGTGGCGATGACCTTAGCGGAAAAGAATGAGCCGGCGGCAGGTGGGCGCAAGCGCGTCGTCGACCTGCTTGCGCGTGCGGAGCGGCAGGAGCTGGTCGAGGCTTGGGACAAGCTGGCGGAAAAGCCGGCGGTCCAGCCTGTGCGCGGCCCGGAAACGGGCCTCGTCATGGTCCGGGCCGGATGGGTGGCGGCGGTGCGCGGTTCAACCTCGGTGAGGTGACGGTGACACGTGCCACCGTGCGCCTTGCATCGGGCTCCGTCGGTCACGCCCAGGCGCTCGGCACCGATCGCGAGAAGGCCCGGCTTTCCGCCATCTTCGATGCCCTCTGGCAGGAGCAGGCGACGCAATCCTTCGTCGAGCAGGCGCTTCTGCAGCCGGTCGAGGCACGCGTGGCCGATGCCGATCGCCGCAAGGCCGATGAGACGGCGGCAACCCGCGTCGATTTCTTCACCATGGTTCGCGGAGACGACTGATGAGCCTCAAGACAGAAGTTCCTAAGAATGACGTGTTGGCTGGGGGCTTTGCCGAGCCGGTCTTCCACGCCCAGAGCGTGTTCAAGCTGATGATGGATGCGATGGCGCGTCCGGGCACAATCCAGACGGTCGCTCCCGACGCCCTGCCGCCGGCCCCTCTCGGCGTTGCGGCAGGCGCGATCGCGCTGACGCTCTGCGACCATGACACGCCCGTCTGGTTGTCGTCGGGGCTCGCAAAATCGGCCGTGCCGCAATGGCTCGGTTTCCACACCGGCGCGCCTGTCACGCCTGAGAAGGCCGAAGCGCGCTTCGCCTTCGTCGAAGCCGGAACGCCGCTGTCGTCCTTCGGTCTCTTTGCCGCCGGCACCCAGGAATATCCGGACCGTTCGACGACGCTGGTCATCGAACTGGCTGACATCGAAGGCGGCCGCAGGCTGGCGCTGATGGGTCCCGGCATCAAGACGGTGACGGACATCGCGCCGCTTGGCCTGCCCGATACCTTCCTGCGCCTCTGGACGGAGAACCGTGCTCTTTTCCCGCGCGGCATCGACATCGTGCTGACCTCGGGCAGCCGGTTCGTCTGCCTGCCGCGCACCACCAAGATCACCGCAACGGAGATGTGACCCATGTATGTTGCTGTCAAAGGGGGCGAGGCCGCCATTGCCAACGCCCATCGCCTGCTGGCGGATCGCCGTCGTGGCGACCGTTCGTTGCCGGCTATCGGTATCGACCAGATCGTGGCGCAGCTGGCGCTGGCCGTCGATCGCGTCATGGCCGAAGCCTCGCTCTACGATCGAACGCTTGCCGCTCTCGCCGTCCGCCAGTCGCGCGGTGACATGATCGAAGCGATCTTCCTGCTTCGCGCCTACCGCACGACGCTGCCGCGCTTCGGCTATAGCAAGCCGATCGACACGGCGCGCATGAAGATCGAGCGCCGCGTCTCGGCCACCTACAAGGATCTGCCCGGCGGCCAGCTGCTCGGCCCGACCTTCGACTATACGCATCGCCTTCTCGACCCGTCGCTCCTTACCGATGAAGCGGTCGAGGAGCCGACGCTTCGCGATGCAGAAATCGGCCGCGTCATGCGCGTTTCGGAAATCCTCGCGCAGGAAGGCCTGATCGAGGGCGATGGCGAAATGCCCGAAGATCACGAGATCGGCGACCTGACACGCGAGCCGATGGAGTTCCCGATGACCCGCGATCTGCGCCTGCAGGCGTTGGCCCGCGGCGACGAAGGCTTCCTGTTGGCGCTCGGCTATTCGACCCAACGCGGTTACGGCCGCAACCATCCCTTCACCGGCGAAATCCGCATCGGTGAGGTCGAGGTCGAATTCGATGTTCCCGAACTCGGCTTCGCCGTTTCGCTTGGGCTCATCCAGGTCACCGAATGCCAGATGGTCAACCAGTTCAAGGGTTCGTCCAAGGCGCCGCCGCAGTTCACCCGTGGCTATGGGCTCGTCTTCGGCCAGAGCGAGCGCAAGGCAATGTCCATGTCGCTCGTCGACCGGGCGCTGCGCGCCGACGAGCTCGGTGAGGACATCACCGCCCCGGCACAGGACGAGGAATTCGTCATCTCGCATGCCGACAACGTCCAGTCGACCGGCTTCGTCGAGCATCTGAAGCTGCCGCACTACGTCGACTTCCAGGCGGAACTCGATCTGGTCCGCCGCATGCGCAACGAATTCGAAGCGGGCCGCATCGGTGGCGACGATACCATGAAGGAGGCGGCGGAATGACCGACCTAGCCAGCTACAATTTCGCTTATCTGGACGAGCAGACGAAGCGCATGATCCGCCGCGCCATCCTGAAGGCGATCGCCATCCCTGGTTACCAGGTACCTTTCGCCTCCCGCGAAATGCCGATGCCGTACGGCTGGGGCACTGGCGGCGTGCAGGTCACGGCCTCGATCATCGGGCCGGATGACGTGCTGAAGGTCATCGACCAGGGCGCCGACGACACGACCAACGCCGTCTCGATCCGCGCCTTCTTCCAGAAGGTCGCGAATGTCGCGGTGACGACGCACACCAAGGATGCGACGATCATCCAGACCCGCCACCGCATCCCCGAAGAAAAGCTCGGCGACAAACAGGTGCTCGTCTACCAGGTGCCGATCCCGGAACCGCTCCGCTTCCTCGAGCCGCGCGAGACGGAAACCCGCAAGATGCACGCGCTTGAGGAATACGGCCTCATGCATGTGAAACTCTACGAGGACATCGCGCACAACGGCCGCATCTCCAAGACCTATGCCTATCCAGTCAAGGTTGCCGGCCGCTACGTCATGGACCCGTCGCCGACGCCGAAGTTCGACAATCCGAAAATGCACATGTCGGATGCGCTGCAGCTCTTCGGGGCGGGGCGCGAGAAGCGCATCTATGCCGTTCCGCCCTATACCGAAGTCGTCAGCCTCGATTTCGACGACTACCCCTTCGAGATCCAGCGCTTCGGCAAGCCCTGTGCGCTCTGCGGCGCCGAAGAGGTCTACCTCGACGAAGTCATCCTCGACGACAAGGGCGGGCGCATGTTCGTCTGCTCCGATACTGACCATTGCGAAGACCGCCGCGCCCACGGGCATGCCGGCGAGATGTTGGCACCGGGCCGGGAGGCCGCCGAATGAGGGCGGAGATAATCGGCCACAGCGCCAGCATTACCCCCCTCTGCCCTGCCGGGCATCTCCCCCTCAAGGGGGAGATCGGCAAGTGGCCATCTTCCATTCACACAATGACCGAGGAGCGAACGGGCGCGCCCATCCGATCTCCCCCCTTGAGGGGGAGATGTCCGGCAGGACAGAGGGGGGTGAGTGCCACGCACCATCATTCAAGGATATCGCGCCATGACCGACACCCCGCTTCTCAAAGTCAATGACGTCTCGAAGTTCTACGGCAACCGCATCGGCTGCCGCAATGTCTCCTTCGAGCTCTGGCCCGGCGAAGTGCTCGCCATCGTCGGCGAATCCGGCTCAGGCAAGACCACGCTGCTCAACTGCATCTCGACCCGTTTGATGCCGACGACGGGCAGCGTCGAATACCACATGCGCGACGGCGCCTATCGCGACCTATACCGCATGAGCGAGGCCGAGCGCCGCTTCCTCATGCGCACCGACTGGGGTTTCGTGCATCAGAATCCGGCTGACGGTCTGCGCATGACGGTCTCGGCCGGTGCCAATGTCGGTGAGCGTCTGATGGCGATCGGTGACCGCCACTACGGCAATATCCGCTCCACCGCCATCGACTGGCTGCAGCGCGTCGAGATCGATGAGGGCCGTATCGACGACCAGCCGCGCGCCTTCTCCGGCGGCATGCGCCAGCGCCTGCAGATCGCCCGCAACCTAGTGACCGGCCCGCGCCTGGTCTTCATGGACGAGCCGACCGGTGGCCTCGATGTGTCGGTGCAGGCCCGCCTGCTCGATCTCGTGCGCGGCCTCGTCAACGATCTCGGCCTTGCCGCGATCATCGTCACTCACGATCTCGCCGTCGCGCGCCTGCTGTCGCACCGCATGATGGTGATGAAGGATGGCCATGTCATCGAGCAGGGGCTGACCGATCGCGTGCTCGACGATCCGCGCGAGCCCTACACGCAGCTCCTCGTTTCCTCCATCCTGCAGGTCTGATCGCGAATGCTGTTCAGACTCCGGCTAACGGTGTCCGAGGCAAGCGAAACTAAGGAAAGAAATCATGGCAACGCCACTCGTTGTTTCTGAAGTCGTCAAGAGCTTCACCATGCACCTGCGCGACGGCATCAAGCTGCCCGTCGTCTCGGATGTATCCTTTTCCGTAGCATGCGGGGAATGCGTCGTCCTCGGCGGCCCGTCTGGCATCGGCAAGAGCTCGCTCCTGAAGATGATCTACGGCAACTACGCCGTCGATAGCGGCCAGATCCTCATCAAGCATCACGACAAGATTGTCGACCTGGCAACAGCCGACCCGCGCACCGTCATCGCCGTGCGCCGTGATACGCTTGGCTATGTCAGCCAGTTCCTGCGCACCGTGCCGCGTGTCGCCGCCATCGACGTGGTGGCCGAGCCGCTGGTCGCCCGTGGCGAGAAGGCGGAAACGGCGCGCGAGAAGGCCGCAGACCTTCTTTCGAAGCTGAACCTGCCAGAAGCGCTCTGGCAGCTTCCGCCCGCCACCTTTTCGGGCGGCGAGCAGCAGCGCGTCAACATCGCCCGAGGCTTCATTACCGATCACACCGTCCTGCTGCTCGACGAGCCGACCGCCTCGCTCGACGCCAGGAACCGCGCCGTCGTCGTCGGCATGATCGAGGAGAAGAAGAAGGCAGGCGTCGCCCTGCTTGGCATCTTCCACGATGAGGAAGTGCGCGAGGCTGTCGCCGACCGCATTCTCGACGTCCAGAAGTTCTCGCCGCGAAAGGCAATCGCAGCATGAGCCGCAAGATTGGCCTCGAGCCCTATTTCCATGAAACCGCTTCCGTGAAGAACGCCACCTTCGGCCGCTTCACGGAGGTCTCGGAGCGTTGCCGCATCGAGGAAGTCGAATTCGGCGACTATTCCTATGTCATGCAGGACGGCGCCATCTGGTGCGCAACGATCGGCAAGTTCGTCAACATCGCAGCGTCGGTCCGCATCAATGCCACCAACCACCCGACCTGGCGAGCGACGCTGCACCACTTCAGCTATCGCGCCGCCGATTATTGGCCGGATGCCGACATGGAGACCGACTTCTTCGAATGGCGCCGCTCGAACCGCGTCGTCATCGGCCATGACGTCTGGATCGGCCATGGAGTCACCATCCTCCCCGGCGTCACGGTCGGCAATGGCGCGGTCATCGGCGCCGGTGCCGTCGTCTCCAAGGATGTCGCCCCTTACACCATCGTCGGTGGCGTCCCGGCCAAGCTGATCCGCGAACGCTTCCCGAAGGACGTCGGCGAACGGATGGACAAGCTCGCCTGGTGGGACTGGGAGCACGACCGCCTGCGCGTTGCCCTGGCCGATTTCCGCGCGCTGAGCGCCGAAGATTTCCTCGCCCGCTACGAAGCATGATCGGGCGCCCCTAAAAGGGGCGCTCGTCCAGCCCCGGAGCTTGGCCGCCCAAAAATCGGCCGACCGACCTCCGCTCCTCACGGCTCGCCCGGGCGCTAAAAACATGCAGCCGACGAAGCATCGGCGCACTCCATTGTCATAATAGTCGCGTCTGTCTCTGCTAGGAAAGAACAGGAGGCGACCCTGTTTACCGCAAGGATAACCATGCGTCTTGGCCGTGGATGAGCTGGCGCGAATGCCAGTTCCTGTAAGAATCGGAAACACATTGTGACTAAGTCGTTACAAAAGCTACAATTTTCCAGCTTGTCTCAGAATCATACTTCATGGATATTAGACTGATCTTGAGGAAGTCGTCATGATCAGAATGATTGAAGATCCGGCAGAATTGGCCGGCGAAGATATCACTGGCAAGTATATTCTGCGCAAGCTGAACTATCATTGGTTCGCTTATGGCAAGGCTGCGATCGTGACGGCCTGCAAGGGCACGATCCTGGAGCTGGATCGTGAGGAAACGGTCTATTCCGAACAGTGGGGCCGTCGCGCCTATACGGGAACCGGCAAGCGGTATCCGGGTGGCATCTGTCCGATATCTGCGGTCGCCTGCGTCTGCGATACCCCGGACGAAGTAAATGCCGTCATCCAGCTCGATGTTGACGCGCAAGAAGAGTTCTATCGGCTGATCGCCAAGACGGAAGCCAGGGTTCGCGCTCTTGCATCTACCTCTGAGAATACGGTGTTTCTGGCTGCTGCCGAATAGGTCTGGCGTCCCTGATGGCTCGGTGTAAGACCGAGCCTCCCGCCATCCATCCCTACGGATGGACGTCACAAGGCGTAAATGACCGATAACATCGACACTATCCTGTTCCCTGAAAGTATCGCTGCCTCGCACTCCCTCCACGTCTTCGCCGATGGTTGCTACGAACCCGTCTCCGGGGAAGGCGGCTGGGCCTTCGCGGTCTATCGCGACGATGCGGAAATCGCCTCCGGTTTTGGCGGCGTCAAGGACACCGCCAACAATACGACAGAACTGATCGCCCTGCTCGAAGCCGTTAAGTGGATCAACGCCAACGCCACGGAGGAAACGGCCGTCGTCTGGTCCGATTCGGCTTACGCCGTCAGAGGCTGCAATCAATGGCGCCACATCTGGAAGAACAACGGCTGGAAGAAGATCAGCGCCAACACGAAGCTCCGAGGCCGAACGATCGCGAACGCGCAACTCTGGAAGGCGATCGACGGTCAGCTGTCTCTTAACCGTCTGATGACCATCGCCTGGTGTAAGGGCCATGCGGGCCTTGCCGGCAACGAGCGGGCCGATGAGCTCGCCGAGCGCGGCCGACTGTCCTTGCGCGGCAAGGGCGACCGCTGAACTGCTCACGCCGGTTGACCTTCGCGGCTGTGGCGATTTCCGGTAGGCCTTAAACGCAGCCTTGCCGTGATCAACTCTTGGCTTCGGCCCTTACGCCCACGGGTTCTTCGACAACTGCCATTCCCCGGTCTCATCGGGCTCGACGCGCTTGTTGCCGCGATAGAAGATCGGCAGCCCGGTCTTCTTGTCCATGGAAAAGCGGCTGGGCGTGAACTTCTCGTCCTCGTGTCCGCTGATGGCGAGAGCGAGTGCCTCTTTGAACTTCCCGGCCTTGCACAGGCTTTTGAAGAGTGTCTGATCCATCGCTTTACTCCACTATCGTCGATCGGGATTGCCTGCCATCGACCGGCTGTCGGGTCAACCGTCAACGACAGCAGGCTCGGTTGGAAATCCCGGAAAAGGCGCCGATTGGCTGATTTTTGGCTGCGCGCGGCCCGTCTGGCTTTCGCGGCCGCCGAAAGCTCCCATTATGACAGTCCTTACATAAAACTGACATTGGAGCTTCACGAACCGGGACTAATGCACTCCCCCATATCGCATCTGGACTATGAGGAAGAGCATGATGTTCGAACTGAAGAATGTCACCCGCCGTTTCGGAACCAAGACTGCCGTCGATTCCGTGACGCTCGACATTCCTCAGGGACAGATGGTCGGGATCATCGGCCGTTCCGGCGCCGGCAAGTCCACGCTTCTGCGCATGATCAACCGCCTGCAGGAGCCGACGTCGGGCTCGATCCATTTCGCCGGCGTCGAAGTCTCGCGTCTGCGCGGTCATGCGCTGCGCAACTGGCAGCGCGATTGCGCGATGATCTTTCAGCAGTTCAATCTCGTGCCGCGCCTCGACGTGCTGACGAATGTCATGCTCGGCCGTCTCAACCATCGCTCGACCACGATGAGCCTGCTTGGCGTTTTCAGCCGCGAAGAGCGCATCCATGCCATTGCCGCGCTTGAGCGTCTCGGTATCGAGCAGACGGCGCTGCAGATGGCCGGCACCCTGTCGGGTGGCCAGCAGCAGCGCGTCGCCATTGCCCGCGCCCTGATGCAGAACCCGAAGATGCTGCTCGCCGATGAGCCGATCGCCTCGCTCGATCCGCTGAACGCCAAGATCGTCATGGATGCACTCCGCGACATCAACGAGCGTGAAGGCATCACCGTCGTCACCAACCTGCATACGCTCGACACCGCGCGCAATTACTGCGAGCGCATCGTCGGCATGTCGGCCGGTCGCGTCGTCTTCGATGGCAAGCCGTCCGAACTGACGGCCGAAGCCGTCAAGCAGATCTACGGCACCGACAAGGACGGCGCCGGCATCGACGAAACGATGACGTCGACCGCAATCAACATTCCCGCGGCCGCGGCCGCGCAACAATCCGCCGGCTTGCAACCGCTGGCGCTGGCCGGTCTCTGAGAGGGGCGGCCTCGATCGTAAGCCTGCGTTATGGGCACACTTCTTCTTAAACAGAATTGCCGGAGACCCCGGTCAATCAGGAGAGAACCATGTTGAAGAAAGCACTTTTTGCCGCCACGGCGCTGTTTGCGCTCGCTGGCGTTTCGCATGCTGCCGACCTCAAGGAATTCCGCGTCGGTATCCTCGGTGGCGAAAACGAAGCCGATCGTCTTCGCAACTACGCCTGCCTTTCCGATCACCTGAAGAAGGAATTCGGCTTCGAGAAGGTCTCGCTCTTCCCGGCCGCCGACTATGACGGCGTTATCCAGGGTCTCCTCGGCGGCACGCTCGACTTCGCCGAACTCGGCGCTTCCGGCTACGCAGCCGTCCATATCAAGGACCCGAAGGCTGTAACACCGATCCTGACGACGCAGCAGGAAGACGGCTCGACCGGCTACTACTCGATCGGTCTCGCCCTGAAGTCCGCCGGCATCAAGGACATCAAGGACGCCAAGGGCAAGAAGCTCGGCTACGCCGATCCGGACTCCACGTCTGGTTACCTGATCCCGCTGACGCAGATCCCGAAGGACACCGGCGTTCCGAACGACAAGTACTTCGCTTCGACGCAGTTCAACGGCGGCCACGAGAACAACCTTCTCGCCGCCTATGACGGCAAGGTCGACATCGCTGTTGACGATAGCTCGGGCATCGGCGACTTCAAGGACGGCTACACCTCCGGCACCTTCCGCAAGGCTGTCGACAAGGGCACCGTCGATCCGAACAAGCTCGTTGAAGTATGGCGCTCGCCGCTCATCCCGAACGGCCCGCTCGTCGTTCGCAACGAACTCGGCACCGAGTGGCAGGCCAAGCTCACGGACTTCTTCATGAAGCTCCCGCAGACGGACGCCAAGTGCTTCGCAGCCATCGAAGGCGGCGACTTCAAGGGCTACTCCAAGGTCAAGCCTGACTTCTACAACGCGATCATCGACGCTCGTAAGGCTGCCATCGGCGGCTGATCGATCTCCAGATCGAGAGGGGCGGCCCTTGTGGCCGCCCTTTTTCCTGCCAAGAAAGCGGACATCGTTTCATGACTTTTGCCGATCCTCATTCCCAGACGCACCGCGCGCAGCAACCGCAGCAGAGCGCCCATGAAATCGGCGAGGCGTGGAGCAAAATGGTCGCGCGCCGACGCCTCTACACCGGTCTCGGCCTGTTGATCCTGTTCGTCGCTTTCGTCAGTTCCGTGAAGTTTGCCGACGAAAGCAATGCCGGCCATTTCATCGAGCGTCTTCCGCATCTGTTCGATTTCGTGAGCTGGCTCGTTCCGAAAGACTGGAACGACGTCTGGCGGGCACTGTTCGATATCGAAAGCCCGAACCACCAGACCGGCGAAGAATACAATTTCGCGCTCGGTCGCGTGCCCGTATGGGGCAGCTTCTACATTCCCGAATATTTCGAGCTGATGATCATCACGATCAACATCGCGCTGGTCTCGACCATCATCGGCGTCGTCTTCGCAATGCCGCTGAGCTTCCTCGCAGCTCGAAACCTGTCGCCGTCTTCGCCGCTGCGCATCGTCGTCAAGCGCTTCATGGAGTTCCTGCGCGCCTTTCCCGAGATCGTCATTGCCGGCCTCTTCGCCGCGATCCTCTCGATCGGTCCGGTCGCCGCCATCATCGCCGTCAGCCTCCACACGATCGGCGCGCTCGGAAAGCTCTTCTACGAAGTCGTCGAAAACATCGACATGAAGCCGGACGAAGGCATGAAGGCCGTCGGCGCCAGCTGGGCCGAGCGCGTCCGCTTCGCGGCCTTGCCGCAGGTTCTGCCGAATTTCATGTCCTATGCGCTGCTGCGGCTTGAAGTGAACGTACGCGCCTCCACCATCATCGGCGCCGTCGGCGGCGGCGGCATCGGCGAGGAGCTGAAGCTTTCCATCTCGCGCGGTTTCGGTGCCAAGACCGTGGCACTGGTTCTGTTGCTCTTCATCACCATCGTCGTGGTTGATCAGTTCTCCGCATGGCTGCGCCGCCGCCTCGTCGGCGAGCATGCCTTCCTTCTGCAGCATTGAGGTCCGCCATGACGGTGATCGACGCCAACCGGATGCATGAAATCGAACTCCGCTATCCGGATTACTTCAAACGTTCCTTCCGTCAGCGGTTCGGCGGCCTGATGATCGTCATCGCGACGCTGCTCTACGGCGTTTACGCCACCTGGTTCTTCGACCTGCCGAAGCTGCTGGCCGAAGCGCATTGGGAACGTGTCGGCCTCTATCTCAGCCAGTGGGTGAGCTATGACGTCCAGCCGGAGTTTCGCATCGGCGATACCGGCATCACCGTCAAGTATCCGCGCTTCTCGCCGCTGGGCGACAACCCGCATCCCGATTGGGTGGTCAACAACCCGGATGGCAGCGTCTCGGTTTCGGTGAGTGGTGAGAGCCGCACGGTCACGGTTTCGAAGACCGAGGCCGTCGTCACCGCCCACGGCATCACTGTCCCGGTCGAACTCTCGGGCGGTGCGCCGAAGGTCGTGGGCCCCGTCCCGAGCTGGATGACCGTCTATGACGACAACGTTCTTGCCGATCTCGGCTTCGCCGGGGATGTCAGCATTTCCGCCGATCGCGTGAAGATCCGCAAGCGCTTCCTGGGTTGGGCGAACTTCGTCTTCGACACCCAATCGCCCTTCTTCGACAAGCCGGCCGGCGAGGTCCTGAGCCTGATCGTTTCGGGTCCGGAACTGAAGCCTGGTCAATCCAACCTGTCGCTCGCTTTCGACAACATCTGGTACAACAGCGCCTGGCAGCATGGCGATGTCTGGACCAAGCTTTTCCAGACCATTGTCATGGCCTTCCTCGGCACTTTGCTCGGTGCGCTGGCAGCCTTCCCGCTGGCGTTCCTGGCAGCGCGCAACATCACGCCGAACAGGCTGTTGAATCAGGTCCTGAAGCGCTCCTTCGACTTCCTGCGTTCGGTCGACATGCTGATATGGGCGCTGTTCCTGACCCGCGCCTTCGGCCCCGGTCCACTCGCCGGCTCCGGCGCGATCTTCCTCACGGAAACCGGCACGCTCGGCAAACTCTATTCCGAAGGCCTCGAGAATATCGACAATAAGCCGCGCGAAGGCATCAAGTCGACAGGTGCGTCCACGATGCTCACGCACCGCTACGGCATCATCCCGCAGATCGTTCCTGTCTTTGTCAGCCAGACGCTTTACCAGTGGGAATCGAATGTCCGCGGTGCGACGATCATCGGCGCCGTTGGCGCGGGCGGTATCGGCCTGAAGCTCTGGGAATCGATGCGCACCAACGCGAACTGGGAAAACGTCGCCTACATGGTTCTTCTCATCCTGATGGTTGTGTTCCTGTTCGACATGGCCTCGAATGCCCTGCGTCACCGGCTGATGGGAACGAAGTCACATTAAATGTGAGGATCGGCTTCGGCCATCATCATTCTGTCACGGAAATCTTTTAGCCGGAAACCGGCCTTGCAGTTGCCGCGCAAATCGCGGCAGACTGCGGCCCGCTTTCAGAACGATTTCCCAGGATACGAGCCTTGCGCTACGCACTCTATTTCACGCCGCCGAAGGATCATCCTTTGAACGGAACGGCCTCGCGCTGGCTGGGTCGCGATGCTTTCACCGGCGAAACTTATCCGGCTCCCGAATATCCGGAAATGCCGGCCGGCGAGCAGTTCGAGCTGACCGCCGATCCGCGCCGTTACGGCTTCCATGCGACGATCAAGGCGCCGTTCAGCCTCGCGGCCTCGGTAACGGAGAAGGACCTGATCCCGGTCGTCGAGGATTTTGCCGCTCGCACGTCTGCTTTCGAGATCCCGGAACTGGTGTTGGGGCAACTCGGCCGCTTTTTCGCGCTCGTACCCGGTTTCCTGCATCCCCCACTTCAGGATTTCGCTGCGAAGGTGGTAAAGTCCTTCGAACCGTTTCGTGCCGCGCTATCGGAAGCCGATGTCGCGCGCCGCAAGCCGGAGGAACTGACGGAAAGCCAGAGGGCCAATCTCCTGCGCTGGGGATATCCCTACGTGATGGATGACTTCGGTTTCCACATGACCCTGACCGGCAAGGTGCCGCCCGAGCGATCCGGCGTGATGAAGGAAATTCTGGCCGAGCGATTTTCGGCCTTCACGGGCCGGCCGCTGGCAATCTCCGGCCTGGCCGTATTCGTCGAGGAGGCGCGCGGCGCCCCGTTCAAAGTTCATTCCTGGTGGCCGCTTGCCGGCGCCGAAAGCTGAAAGACCTGATCCATGAGCAAAGAAACCGTCTTTTCCAATGCGCGTATCGTCCTCGAGGAAGAGATCGTCAGCGGATCGGTCCTCGTCCGCGATGGCAAGATTGCCGATATCTCGACGGGCAGCTCGCATGTCGGCGAAGACTTCGAGGGTGACTACCTGATCCCCGGTCTCGTCGAACTGCATACCGACCACCTCGAAGGTCACTATTCGCCGCGCCCCGGCCTGCGCTGGCACAAGACGGCAGCGATCCAGGCGCACGACGCCCAGATCGTCACCTCGGGCATCACCACTGTTTTCGATTGCCTGCGCATGGGCGCCGACGAAGACGGCGGCTTCGAGCATGGCGAAATGCGCGAGATGGCCGATGCGATCCAGCAGGCCGAACAGGAAGGTCGCCTGCGCGCCGAGCACCTGATCCACCTGCGCTGCGAAGTCTCCGCCGATAACGTGCTGCAGCACTTCGCCGATTTCGAAAACGATCCCTATGTCCGTCTGGTCTCGCTGATGGATCATGCCCCCGGCCAGCGTCAGTTCCAGACGATGGACCAGTACATCTTCTACTATCAGAAGAAGCGCGGCCTCTCGGACGCCGAGTTCGCCAAGTTCGTCGATCGCCGCGTTTCGGAATCCGAACGCAACTCCACGCCACACCGCCTCGCCATCGCCAAGGTCTGTGCCGAGCGCGGCATCACCGTCGCCAGCCACGACGACGCAACGCTTGCCCATGTCGACGAAGCGATCGAGAACGGTGTGCGCCTCGCGGAATTCCCGACGAGCTTCGACGCCGCCAAGGCCTCGCACGGCCACGGCATGAGCGTGCTCATGGGTGCACCGAATGTGGTGCGCGGCAAGTCGCACTCCGGCAACATCGCCGCCCGCGATCTCGCCGAACGTGGCGTGCTCGACGTTCTCTCGTCCGACTATGTTCCGCTCAGCCTGCTTTACGCGCCCTTCATCCTCGCTGACGAGGTCGAAGGAATTACGTTGCCCAAGGCGATCGCCATGGTCACCTCGACACCCGCCCGCACCGTCAGCCTCAATGACCGCGGCCGGATCGCTCAGGGCTTGCGTGCCGACCTCGTCCGCGTTCACCGTGATCACGGCGTTCCGGTCAGCCGCTCCGTCTGGCGCGAAGGGCGCCGTGTCGCATGAACCCGTCGCACGAACCTCACATCGTTCCTGGCACAGAACGCGGCATCATGGTCGTCGTCGTCGGCCCGAGCGGCGCCGGCAAGGACACGCTGATGGCGCTTGCCGCCAAGCATTTCCAGGGCCGCCAGGATGTGCATTTCGTCCGCCGCGTCATCACGCGTGACAGCGAGGCGGGCGGCGAGCACCACCTCGCAGTGTCGAACCAGGGCTTCGCGTCGATGGAGCAGGCCGGAAACTTCGCGGTCTGGTGGGAAGCGCACGGCTTGAAGTACGGCATTCCGGCCGAAGTGTCGGTTTCGCTCGCACAGGGAAACCTTGTCATCGCCAACGGCTCCCGCTCGGCGCTTCACCACTTCAAGGCGGTGTTCCCGCGCCTCAAGGTCATCAACGTGACGGCGCGTGCCGAGGTGCTGGCAACGCGTCTCGAGGCTCGTGGCCGCGAAACGCATGAAGATATCATGGCGCGTCTCGCCCGTGGTCCTTTGACCGTGCGCGGTGATTACGACGTGATCGATCTCGACAACAGCGACTCGCTGGAAGAAGGCGAGCGCAGGATCGTGGATGCGCTGAACAGCTTCCTCGCGGAAGTCGCGTGAGATCGAAGGAGGGACGATGGCGATTGTTGTCGTTCCCTACGATCCAGACTGGCCGAGGCTCTTTATCGAGGTCCGGGCGGAACTAGAGCCGGTGCTGTCGGATCTGGCGCCGGTCTTCCATCATGTCGGCAGCACATCTGTACCGGGTCTCGCCGCCAAGCCAAAGATCGATCTGCATGCCGCCTTCACTGAGCAGCAAGCCTTGCCGGTCGCGATCGAGCGTATCAAGGGCCTGCCCGTCTACACCTTTCACGGCGACAAGTACAACGACCAGAGCTGGGCCTTCACCAGCGGCAAGGGCTCTTATGGTGCCCGGCTCTACCTCTGCACATCCGACAACGCCGTGCTCCGCGATCGCATCATTTTCCGCGACTATCTGAGGGCGCACCGGGAGAGGGCGGATGCTTATGCGGCACTCAAGCTTCGCCTAATGGGCGAGGCGAATGACGATTGGTCCTACTACACCGGCGGCAAGACGGACTTCGTACGCGAGACCCTGCGCCGCGCACGCTCGATATAGTTGATAACGCACCCTGCTTGCGCGCAACGCTGAATTGCGCCAAGCTTTAACGCAGCATGTCCGCCGATATGGCGGGGATGGGATGCATTGCGGAGGGGGCATGCGGCTGTTTCGGGTTTTGGTTCGGTTGTTTTCCGGCAGGGGCAGAGTCCAGAAGCGACGCTATGAATCGATTGTCGTTGTCACCAATCCTGTCCCGCCTCCCAAAGTCGAGACCGTTCTGAGCGGCCGGTGCTGGGTCGTCGACGGCGATACCATCATCATCGACAGCGTTCGCATTCGCTTGGCCGGAATCGATGCGCCGGAACTCGATCACCCGTGGGGCAAGCAGTCAAAATGGGCGCTGGTCCAGCTGTGCAAGGGCCAGACGGTAACGGCTCGGATCAGACCGGAACTCTCCTATGACCGCGTGGTCGCGGATTGCTTCCTCTCGGATGGACGCGATCTGTCGGCCGAACTCGTGCGCATGGGTCTGGCGCTGGACTGGCCCAAGTTCTCGGGAGGGAAATACCGGCACCTCGAAACGGCGGATGCACGGCGCAAACTGTGGCGCGCCGATGCGCGCCAGCGCGGCAAACTTCGTACGCAGACCGACAGCTAAAGATCAGTGAGCGCGGCCGTGTCGCGGGGATAATGAGCTTATGCGGTGAAAAACTATACTGCACTCTCAACGAGTTGCTGATCACATCGTCCCCCATCCATCCCCGCTTTCGTAGTCCAGCCCATACTGATCGCGTCATTGGACAGGGAGCCGGGTCGTGAACCGGATCTGACAAAACTGGTCGAGAGTCCGGCGTTCGATGATGGTTGCAGCAGGGGATCGCAAGTCGTCAGGACGAGTGCTCCGCCGCATCGGAAAGGCCGAGAGACGCTCCTGTCGGCCTGGAAGAGCGGAACCTCGATGCGATCGGGCAGGCTGCACCGCCTGACAATCCCCATCTACCCACAACTGCCGCCTGCCTGTTCCCAGCATGTTTGCACCGTCGCGGAGAACCCTCCGGCGCGGGGCTTTGTGTTGTCCGCTCGCACCCGCACGAAAGACCCGAACGCACGATGCGCCCGGGTCCGGCGTTGGGCTAGATCGCTTGGCCGACATCGATGCGATTGCCGTCCGGATCCTCGAACACGAAGGCGCGCAGGCCATAGTCCTTGTCCTGCAGTCGCTTGATGATCCGCGCGCCATGCGCCTGGCACAGCGCGTAGAGAGCATCCGCATCGTCGACCATGAGATGGGCGACGTTGAAGTTGGGCGTTTCGTGGTTCGGTTGCAGCGTCAGATGCAGTTCGGCGGCATCGCGTTTCAGGATAACGAAACCGACGGGATTGCCGTTTTCGAACACCTTGGTGAAGCCCATCACGCCGCGATAGAAATCCATTGCTCGACTGATATCTTTCACGGGAAGCATCGCGGCAATACGTCCGAAGCGGACACGATGATCAGCGATCTCTGTCATCGCTCAATCTCCTTCTGAGACGTCACGAATGGGTTCCGGCGGTGCGGAAGACCATACGCGCGCTCCAATGTTTCAACATGAAGGGCGGTGCCTACGAGGCCATCTATAGCTGCGGAGGTTTCGCGTCGCAATGGCGGCATTGCGAGGCAGGGCGGACTGTTGGCATGCCGCGCCACGGAATTCACCAGTCACTCGTCATGGCCCGACATCGTCACGGCTCAGGTTGGAAGTCTGGCGCGGCGTCTCTCCAAGCTGGCGTCCACCGCCGGCGTCCACCCCATTCAGGAGATCACTCCCCTTCGCTGCGTCCAGCCACGATCTCGCGCTTGCCGACATGGTTTGCCGGCCCGACGAGGCCTTCCTTCTCCATGCGCTCGACGAGCGAGGCGGCACGGTTGTAGCCGATGCCGAGACGGCGTTGGATGTAGGAGGTCGAGCACTTCTTGTCGCGCAGGACGACCTTCACCGCCTGCTGGTACAGCTCGTCGCCGTCCTCGGAGCCCATGGCGCTCTTGTCGAAGACCGCGCTGTCCTCTTCTTCGCCGGCTTCGTCTTCCTCGTCCGCCGTAACGGTATCGAGATACTCTGGGCGACCCTGCGTCTTCAGATGTGCCACGACCTTCTCGACTTCGGCATCCGAAACGAACGGGCCGTGCACGCGCGAAATCCGCCCGCCGCCCTGCATGTGCAGCATGTCGCCCTGGCCGAGCAGCTGTTCGGCGCCCTGTTCGCCAAGGATCGTGCGGCTGTCGATCTTCGACGTCACCTGGAAGGAGATGCGGGTCGGGAAGTTCGCCTTGATCGTGCCGGTGATGACATCGACCGACGGACGCTGGGTCGCCATGATCAGATGGATGCCGGCAGCACGCGCCATCTGTGCCAGACGCTGGATCGCGCCTTCGATTTCCTTGCCGGCGACCATCATCAGGTCGGCCATCTCGTCGACGATGACGACGATGTATGGCATCGGCGTCAGGTCCATTTCCTGCTGCTCCTCGATCGGAGCGCCGGTGCTTCTGTCGAAGCCGGTCTGGACCATGACGTGGATGGTCTCGTCCTTGTCGCGCGCCTGCGCCACGCGGCTGTTGTAGCCGTCGATATTGCGCACGCCGAGGCGCGACATCTTGCGATAGCGATCCTCCATTTCGCGCACCGCCCACTTCAGCGCCATCACGGCCTTCTTGGGGTCGGTAACGACAGGTGTCAGAAGGTGCGGGATGCCGTCATAGACCGACAGTTCCAGCATCTTCGGATCGACCATGATGAGGCGGCACTGTTCCGGCGACATGCGGTAGAGCAACGACAGGATCATCGTGTTGATGGCGACCGACTTGCCCGAGCCGGTGGTGCCGGCGACAAGCAGGTGCGGCATCTTTGCGAGCTCGGCAATGACAGGCTCGCCGCCGATCGTCTTGCCGAGGCCGAGCGCAAGCTTGTAGCCGCTCTTCTCGAAGTCCTGGCTCTCGATCATCTCGCGGAAATAGACGGTCTCGCGCAGCGCATTCGGCAGTTCGATGCCGATGACGTTGCGGCCGGGGACCACGGCGACGCGCGCCGACAGCGCCGACATCGAGCGGGCGATATCGTCGGCAAGGCCGATGACGCGGGAGGACTTGACCCCCGGTGCCGGTTCGAATTCGTAGAGCGTGACAACCGGGCCGGGGCGGACATGGATGATCTCGCCCTTGATGCCAAAGTCTTCGAGCACGCTTTCGAGAAGCCCGGCGTTCTGCTCCAGCGTCTCCTGCGACATGATTTCGCCAACGCGCTCCGGCGGTTCCTGCAGCAGCGAGTGCGACGGGAACTCGTAGCCGGAAGCATCGACGCGCGGCGGCACGACCTTCGGTGCGACAAAGCGGGGCAGCGGCGCAAGCGGCTGCGCTGCCAGCGTGCGAACCGGCAATGGCGCAATCGGCTGCGACTTGGCCTGCGGAGGCTCTACCTGAACGATCGGCGCCGGGACGGGCTCGGGCTCGATGGCCGCGACCGGGGCTGGTGCCGGCGTCGGTACTGCGACCTCGACCGGAGGCTCGGGCACGATGGCGATCGGCGCTGCGACCGGCTGCTTGCCGGGGCGCCATTCCATGATGCGGAAACGGCTGATGATCGCTTCGGCGCTGATCTCGGGCTTCTGGATCACGACCGGCGGAACCGGAACGGCAGCAGGGGCGGGGATCGCCGCGACTTCGTCGAACGACATGGCCTCCCAGAAGGCGAAATCGGAGATGCCTGCGAGGCGCGGCGACGCGCTCAGCGTGCTCGCGACAGTCTCCGCAGGTGCGACCGTCGGGATTTCGACCGGCAGCCGTCTGACCACAACGTGCGCCGGGGCGGGAGCCGCCTCGGGGACGTAGATGTCGAACGGCACGTCGACCACGACAGGCGCCTGCGGCTGAGTATGAACGATCACCTGCGGCTGCACCTGCACGGCTTCTGCCGCTGCATGGGATACCGGCGGCGCTACGACGTCGATCTGAGGCTTCTGGACAGCCTCTGCCTGGACCCGGCGAGGATTGATCAGACTCTCCGGCGTCCGCGTGAAACGCACGTTCGGAGCCAGCGAGAAATTGCTCTGCCAGATCGGAGGCGTCGGCTTCTCGCCGGCAACCTCGTCGTGTCGCTGTTCGCCGTCGACCTCAGTCTGAATGTCCCCGGCGTCCGTCAGATTGTTTCTAGGAAAGCGCATGCGACCGCTACTCACTCATGATTAGCAACTATTACCCACCTCCGGATTAGGAAATGAAGGTTAATAAGTTCCTTCCGACGCAGTCGTCCGCGAGGCCAGAAATCGCCGATAATGACGAAATATCAATTGCTTGAGTGAAGCATAAAATTTTAAGGGATTTTCGACGAAGCGCTCAGTGCGCTTCGTCCCAGTTGCTGGCGGCGCGCGCGTCGACCTTCAGCGGCACGCGCATTTCCAAGGCGGGCATCGCAGCGTTTTCCATCACGGAAACGATGATCGGCGTGGCCTTCTCGACATCCGCATCCTCGACCTCGAAAATCAATTCGTCGTGCACTTGCAACAGCATGCGCACACGGTCGCCAATTCCGGCTTCGCTGAGTGCCGGTTCCATCTTGATCATCGCACGGCGGATGATATCGGCGGCCGAACCCTGGATCGGCGCATTGATGGCAGCGCGCTCGTTGAAGGCACGGACCGACGGGTTGGAGGAGCGAATCTCCGGATAGTTGATTCGCCGCCCGAAGATCGTCTCGACGTAGCCCTTGTCGCGCGCCATCTGCTTGCGGCTGTCCATGTAGTCGCGAATGCCGGGGAAGCGCTCGAAGTACCGCTTGATGTAATCGCTTGCCTCCGAGCGTTCGATCGACAGCTGGTTGGAGAGGCCGAAGGCCGAAATGCCGTAGATGATGCCGAAGTTGATCGCCTTGGCGCGGCGACGCACTTCCGAAGGCATGCCTTCGACCGGTACGCCGAACATTTCCGAGGCCGTCATCGCATGAATGTCGATGCCGTCGGCGAAGGCCTGTGTCAGCTGCGGAATGTGCGCGACATGTGCCAGCACGCGCAATTCGATCTGGCTGTAGTCTGCGGAAATGAGCTTGTGCCCCGGCGCGGCGATGAAGGCCGTGCGGATCTTGCGACCTTCGGCGGTGCGGACCGGAATGTTCTGCAGATTGGGTTCCGATGAGGAAAGGCGGCCCGTCGTGGTCGATGCCAGCGAATAGGATGTGTGCACTCGCTTCGTCTGCGGATGGACATATCCCGGCAGGGCGTCGGTATAGGTCGACTTCAGCTTGGTAAGCTGGCGCCAGTCGACGATCTTGCGCGGCAGCTCGAAACCGGCCGCCGCCAGATCCTCGAGAACGCTGGCCGAAGTAGACCATTGCCCGGTCTTCGTCTTGGTGCCGCCCGCGAGCCCCATCTTGCCGAACAGGATGTCGCCGAGCTGCTTCGGCGAGCCGATGGTGAAGCGCTCGCCGGCAAGCTTGAAGATCTCGTCCTCGAGCGCGGCCGCACCCTGTGCAAGCTCGCCGGAGAGACGCGACAGGATCTGCCGGTCCACCGTAATGCCGCGTTCTTCCATATGCGCGAGGACAGGCAGCAGCGGGCGCTCGAGCCGCTCGTACACGGCCGTCAGCTTTTCGGCGGCCAGCCGCGGCTTCAGCACCATCCAGAGGCGAAGCGTGATGTCGGCGTCCTCTGCCGCATAGTGCGTCGCCCGGTCGATGTCGACGAGGTCGAAGGTCACGTTCGACTTGCCGCTGCCGGCGACGTCCTTGTAGGCGATCGGCTTGTGTCCGAGGAACTTTTCCGACAGCGGATCCATCCCGTGGGCGCCGGTTCCGGCATCGAGCACATAGGAGATCAGCATGGTATCGTCGAAGTTCCTGGTCTCGACGCCATAGCGCTTCATCAGCAGGTAGTCGTATTTCAGGTTCTGCGCGACTTTCAGCACGGACGCGTCTTCGAGCAGCGCTTTCAGGCGCGGCAGCGCATCGCGCATCGGAATCTGATTGTCAGCAAGGCCGCCGCCGAGAAGATCACCGTAGCCCGTCTTGTGCGTGAGCGGCACATAGGCCGCGCGGATGGTGGTGCCGGTCGAATTCTTGGCGTTATCGGCGATCGCCATCGAGAAGCCGACAAGTTCGGCCTGCATCGCGTCGAGCGAGGTGGTTTCCGTGTCGAACGCAACTAGCCCCGTCTGCCGCGCATCCGCGATCCATTGGTCGAGGGTGGCGAGATCGCGGATCGTTATGTAGCGGGAGTGGTCGAACGGCAGCGAGGCGAACGCCTCGGCGCGGCTCTGTGCCAGCGATGCCGGCTGGAACATGCCCTCGCCATTCGCTTCCTTCGCCTTGGCCGGAACCTGAACGCTGTCACCGACGATATCGGGAACGCCGCCGGCAACCGGCGCCGGCTTATCAACGTCGAGATCCGGCCCATGAGCCGCAGCACCCCATTCAACCGGAACATCCACCGCGTCGATTACGCTGGCGTCGCATTCGCAGGCGTCGGCGACGCGCCGCGTCAGCGACGTGAACTGCATGGCCTTCAAGAAGCCGATCAGCTTCGGCCCATCCTGCTTCTCGAGCACCAGATCCTGGACCGCCAGCTCAAGCGGCACATCGGTCCTGAGGCGAACGAGCTCGCGTGACAGTCTTGCCTTGTCGGCGTTTTCGATGATGGTCTGCCGGCGCTTCTCCTGCTTGATCTCGGTTGCCCGGTTAAGCAGCGTATCGAGGTCGCCATATTCGGCCAGCAACTGGGCCGCCGTTTTCGGTCCGATGCCCGGAATGCCGGGCACGTTGTCGACGGAGTCGCCGGTCATGGCCTGAAGATCGATCATCTTCTCCGGCGGCACACCCCACTTTTCGACGACATCGGGGATGCCGATCTGCTTGTCCTTCATGCTGTCGTACATGTGGACATTGGGCGTGACGAGCTGCATCAGGTCCTTGTCGGAGGAAACGATCGTCACGTCGCCGCCGATTGCCTCGGCCTGCCGCGCATAGGTGGCGATGATGTCGTCAGCCTCGAACCCTTCGACCTCGATGCAGGGCAGGTTGAAAGCCCGCGTCGCCTGCCGGATCAGTCCGAACTGCGGAATGAGCTCTTCCGGCGGCGCCGAGCGGTTGGCCTTGTAGGCGTCGTAAAGATCCTTGCGGAAGGTCTTCGACGAGTAATCGAAGATGACGGCCAGATGCGTCGGCGTGACTCCAACCGAGGTGTCGCGTGCATCCGTCAGCAATTTCCACAGCATGTTGCAGAAACCCGAGACGGCGCCGACGGGCAGACCGTCCGATTTGCGAGTCAGTGGCGGAAGAGCGTGAAAGGCCCGAAAGATGAAGCCGGAACCGTCGACAAGGAAAAGATGATCGCCTTTTTTCATGGCAGCATGGATAGCGTGCCGCCTTTGCAAGGTCCATATAAACTTGGGCGGTCAAAAAGATTCTGACTCACCAAACTGTTACTAAAATGTAATAGTCAAATAAATTTTCTCCCTTGAAAAGCCACATTCGGAATCACAAATCAGCCTTACCGACGGCAGATCACTGATCGCGTCGCGGGTCTGATAGCCGGCTTGTCCCCCGCCGCGTCGGACTTGGACAAAGGCCTAATCCCCTCTCCGGGCCTTTGTCCCCATTTTTAAGCCGCCATAGCCACACCTCCAGGCTATGGCGGCTTTGTTTTTCTGCTCTATCTCAAGCTGTATGAAGCGGAATGAACATTTTTTGATGCATCGCATACGATTTGTTGCATTGCTCAGGGTCGGTTTTTGGGCCTAAGTGAGAAAATGGGATTTGATCGAATGGACTCGGGAGCCTATCTCGCCAGCCAATTGGCCAAAGGCTTTGCCCGCTCGCTCCAGCAGCGCGCGGCAAGGCTTGGTTTCTCTCCCGGGCAGTTTCCGATTCTTCTGGAGCTGTGGGCCGAAGACGGGCTGACGCAGAAGCAGTTGCTGGCGCGCGTCGATATCGAGCAGGCAACCATGGCCAATACCCTGTCGAGAATGGAACGCGACGGCCTCATCGAGCGACGCCCCCATCCCTCGGACAAGCGGGCTCAACTGATCTTCCTCACCGAGAAGTCGCGGCGCATGGAAAAGGATGCCGTGGAAGCGGCGCAGCAGGCCGACCTTGCGCTTTTCGACGGCTTCAAGACCTTCGAGCGCGAACTCACCCTCGAATATATCAGGCGGCTTCTGGAAAACGCCAAGAAGCTCTGACCCTCCTATTTGATCGCCGCCGTGTGCGGCTGAGCGGGTGTGCGCGGTTCGGCCCTGGCAGCAAGATAGCTCTCGCGCGCCGCCATCTTTACACTTGGCTCGATATCCGGTTTCCCGAGCAGCAGGCCCTGAATCTGCTGGCAGCCTTCGTTCGTCACGATCTGCCGCTGCAGCTCCGTCTCGACGCCCTCGGTCACGACCTGGATGCCGAGGCTGTGCCCGAGGCCGATGATCGCCCGAACGATGGAGCGGGCGGCGGGGTCATGCTCCAGTATGCCCGTAAAACTCCTGTCGACCTTGATCTTGTCGAAGGGCAGGGCGCGCAGGTTGGACAGCGAGGAGAAGCCGGTGCCGAAATCGTCCATGACGATACGGATGCCGAGCTCATGCAGGCGCATCAGCGTCGAGATCGTGGCTTTCCTGTCGCGAACGAAGGCGGCTTCGGTGATTTCCAGTTCCAGTCGCTCCGGCGCCAACCCGGTTTCCTGCAGGATGCTGGCGATCCGGTCATAGAGGTTCGGCAGCATGAACTGCACAGGCGAAACGTTGACGGCGATCGAAAGCGGCTCCGGCCAACGCGAGGCCTCGATGCAGGCCTCTCGCAGCACCCACTCGCCGAGCTGGATGATGGTGCCGCTCTCTTCGGCGATGGTGATGAAGACGCTGGGCTCGCTGGTGCCGTGCCCCGGCCGGTTCCATCGCATCAACGCCTCGTATCCGCTGATGGCGGAGCTCACGCTGTCGAGGATCGGCTGGTAGTGGACATAAAGCTGGTTGCGCGTGATCGCATGTCGCAGCTCGTTCTCAATCTCGCGGCGTGCCTTGATCGAAGCATCCATTTCCGCGTCGAAGAAGCAGGCCTTGCCACGACCCGCATGCTTTGCGCGGTAGAGCGCCGTATCGGCGTTGCCGCAAAGCTGCTCCACGGTCTCGCCGTCGGCGGGATAGACCGCAATGCCGATGCTGACGCCGACTGCAGTCGGATCGCGGGCGATATCCATCTCGGCCGCGACGCCCTCCAGTATCTGGTCGGCGAGACGCCGTCCGCCGTCCGGCTGTCTCTTCCCCGTCTGTATGATGGCGAACTCGTCGCCGCCGAGCCGGGCGATGGTGGCACTCTCATCGACGACACGGCGCAGGATCGCCGCGATCTTGCAGAGAATCCGGTCGCCCTCGGCGTGCCCGAAGATATCGTTGACCGCCTTGAAGCGATCAAGGTCGAGATAGAAGACGGCGACCTGCGACCGTTTGCGGCTGGCAACCTGGATCGCCTGGCGCATGCGGGTGTCGAACAGTGAGCGGTTCGGCAGGCCGGTCAGCACGTCGTGCTGAGCCAGATGCTCGATCATCTGTTCGGCGCGCTTCCGTTCCGTGAGGTCGCGTATCGCCAACACCTCGCAGGTTCGGCCTCGGTAGACCATCCGGCGCGTCATGGTTTCGACCGGGATTTCTCGCTCGTCTCGCGTCGTCAGCAACGTTTCGATGTTGCCAGCGGCGGCGCTGCCCGTGGTCATGAACAGTCCCTCTGGCCCTCGTCCGATGAGATCGGCAAGCGGCCAGCCGGATAGTTGCTGAACGCGCTCGTTGGCGTCGACGATCGAGCCGTCGTGTAGCACGAGCAGGCCTTCCATGGTCGCGTTCGCAAGACCGCGCAGGTCCGTCAGGTGGCTTGCCAGGAAGACGGCGCCGAGTGCGAGCAGAATAAGCGAGGTCGAAATACCCATGACGATCGCCGCTAGGGATTTTGGCTCGAGCACCATCGCGGTCGCGATGCGGCCGGCAACCGGGACGAGCGTGATGCTGCTCATCGAGATGAAGTGCATCAGCGATATGGCAAGCACCATTGCGATGGCCGAAGCGATCAGCCTTGGCGCACCCTTGAGCTTGCTGAAGGCAAGAAACGCGGTGCTCGTCAACGTTGCGCCAATCACCAGCGCCACGAGTGTCGCAGAGAGATCGTAGACGATGTCGACAGGCGCTTCGATGGCCTGCATGCCCGTCAAGTGCATGGCGCCGATGCCAAGCGCCATCAGCACGCCGCCGGACGCAAACGCATATCGGCTCGTTCCTTCGGAGGCGACGAGGATCGCCAGCAGCGACATGCCGATTGCGATCATGACGGAGAGGGCGGTCAGGCCGAGTCCGTAGGTAATCGGGAAGCCGCCGTCATAGGCCAGCATGGCGATGAAATGCGTCGCCCAAATGCCGACACCGCAGGCAAATGCCGAAGCCATGATCCACAGACGCTGCTGGGGCCGATCATATTGCTGGGCTCTGAAGAGCAGCAGCATGGCTGTGAGATTGCCGATGAGGCAGACGACAACCGCGGCGACGATCAGGCGCCAGTCATGGTTGTCACGAATACAGGTGATGACGGAAAACATGTTCACCCTCGATCAACGACTGGACCAAGATTATCAAGCAGTTGCTAAATAACTGTAAATTGTATTTCGCTTGCTGCACCCCTTTATGGCGTGTGCGCTTGTGTCATTCCGCTTCGTGTGGTTTTTCGCCTCGAAAGCAGCGCCTCTTTGGTCTATCGTCCCGCCGGATTTTCAAAGGAGTCGAAAATGACCGATATAGTACCGGTACTCGCGCGTGCGGATCAGAACCTCACCTCGAGTCTGGATAAGCTGTTTGAGCTGCTGCGGATCAAGTCGATCTCGACCGATCCGGCCTACAAGGCCGAATGCCGGAAGGGCGCCGAGTGGTTGGTGACCTACCTCCAGTCGATCGGATTTGACGCTTCGGTGCGCGACACCCCCGGACACCCGATGGTCGTTGCCCATCACGATGGCGCCACTCCGGATGCACCGCATCTGCTTTTCTACGGCCATTACGACGTCCAGCCGGTCGATCCGATCGAGCTTTGGGAGAATGATCCGTTCGAGCCATCGATCAAGGATGTCGGTGATGGCAGGAAGATCCTGACCGGCCGTGGCACCGCCGACGACAAGGGTCAGCTGATGACCTTCGTCGAAGCCTGCCGCGCCTACAAGGAAGTGCAGGGCACGCTCCCCTGCCGCATCACCATTCTCTTCGAGGGCGAGGAAGAGTCCGGTTCGCCGTCCCTGAAGCCGTTCCTGCAGGCGAATGCCGATGAACTGAAGGCGGATTATGCGCTGGTCTGCGACACCAGCATGTGGGATCGCGAGACGCCGGCCATCGCCGGAGCCCTGCGCGGCCTTGTCGGCGAGGAGATCGTGGTGACCGCCGCGGATCGCGATCTGCATTCCGGTCTCTTCGGTGGCGCCGCCGCCAATCCGATCCACATCCTGGCATCCGCGCTTGCCGGCCTGCACGACGAGACCGGCCGCATCACGCTCGATGGCTTCTACGACGGTGTCGAGGAAACCCCTGAGAACATCAAGGCATCCTGGGACACGCTCGGAAAGACCGCTGAAAGCTTCCTCGGCGAAGTTGGCCTGTCCGTTCCATCGGGCGAAAAGGGCCGGTCAGTGCTGGAGCTCACCTGGGCGCGACCGACCGCTGAGGTCAACGGCATCTGGGGCGGCTATACCGGCGAGGGCTTCAAGACCGTGATCGCCGCCAAGGCGTCCGCCAAGGTTTCGTTCCGTCTCGTCGGCACGCAGGATCCGGACGCCATCCGTCAGAGCTTCCGCAACTTCGTTCGCTCGAAGGTGCCGGCGGATTGCTCCGTCGAGTTCCACCCGCACGGCGGTTCGCCTGCAATTCATCTGGCCTACGATTCGCCTGTGCTCACCAAGGCGAAGACGGCGCTCTCGGACGAATGGCCGAAGCCTGCCGTCGTGATCGGCATGGGCGGATCGATCCCGATCGTCGGTGATTTCCAGAAGATGCTCGGAATGGAATCGCTGCTTGTCGGCTTCGGCCTCAGCGACGACCGCATCCATTCGCCGAACGAGAAATACGAGCTCACGTCCTACCACAAGGGTATTCGCTCGTGGATCCGCATCCTGAGCGCGCTTGCCGCCTGAGGCGCTTGATCATTGCTGAAAAACAAAAAGGCCGGATCAATCCGGCCTTTCGTCATTCGCTTCGCGTCGATGCCAGTACATCCGTGGTCAAGGAGGAAGCGAACACTGCAGCTAGAGTGATCTCGAAAGGTTAACGAAGGGTTAACGGAACTTCGGACCACAATGCCGATACCGACGGCGCGTGACGCGCTCACGGTCGAACGCTGCAGCTTGTGAACCCTATATCGGGATGCCGTGCTGTCGTTTCAAGGGGCAGGCAGACGGATCGGTCGCGACAATGAAAAGCCCGGCGCTCCGTTCGGAGACGCCGGGCCTAATTTCGGTCGGAACGTTTGAGGGAGACGACCGACCAATCGCGAAGCTTGGGTTGCCTCGCTGCATCGATAACCCACACAGCTGCTAAAGGTTCCGTCACCAGACGGTAACGGAGCTTTCTCGTCCGGCGAGCAGGTCGCGCATTTCGGCGAACGGACCGTGCAGCATCTTCAGCCGGCTCTCTTCCATCTTGCTCAAGCGATAGCGGCGCGCGAATTCGTGCACGCACCAGACTTCGCGCAGCTTGAATTCCTCGGATTTGGACAGGTCTTTATTCATCGATGCCTACATATTGCGCGCATTGCGCTAATCTTAGGCGCAAGTCGGCGCGATATATGTCAGATTTGTGACGGTGGCAACGAATGGCAGCCATGCCAAAATAGCGAGGCTCGGCCGGAAGCACAAAGCCCGGCCTTTGGAGCCGGGCTTGGAAGAATTCTTGGTTTGCCGTCAGTAGCGGTAGCGGTCGCGAGCCCACGGCGGCGGGCCGCGGTAACCCCAGGAGCGCTCGTAGCCCCAGCCGTAGCGTGGCGGTGGCGGGCGGTCCCAGCGAGGCCGACCGTAGCCGTAGCCGCCGCCATAGTAGCGCGGCGGTGGCGGGCGCCAGTTCGGCCGGCAATTGCCCCAGCGCGACAGGTGATAGCCGCGCCCGCAGGCGTAATCGACCTTGACGACATTTCCTGCCGCCGCGCCGCTATCGGCGGCGGGCATCGGCATCGCTTCGGCGATCGAAACACCGAAGCCGCTCATCGCAATCGCTAGTGCGATCGTAGTTATGCGCATTTCTGCACCTCTGTTCTGCAGTCCCTTGCATCTCGATTAGAGAGCCGTCGAGGTGAACGGGGGCTGAACCAAACGAGGCATTATTGGGGCAGGAAACCGATCGCTGTTGTGCGCCGGAAACACTTGATTCTAAAGCAATCGCGCGTGCCTAACGAGTTATTAACCACCCCTTAAATCGCCGCATTTAAAGTTCAACCGGGTAGACATGCGACCGGCGTGATGCCGTTGCCGCGGCCAGAGGCGCTTGCGGGCATTCGCAGGCTTCGGCTCTGCGTCAGGAATAGGGGTTTATCAGGCGTAAATGGCGGGCAGAGGCAGATCAGGCGATAGAATTGAACCGTCCTTCAATGGCCGCGATAACAGGCGCGACGAGGACGATTTCGCGCTCGGCGCCGGCGACCGGGTCGCCGGCGGACGCGGCGCTGCCCGCTCCGCGGACAAGCGCCCATCCGCCAGGTCCGCCCGCCGCGAGCCCGATTACGATCGCGACGACTATGATGATCGTTATGAGGACGACGAGCCGCCGCGCACACGCGAACCACGGCGCCGTCGCAGCAGCGGCGGCAAGCGCCGGCCGCCGCAGCGCGAAAGCCTCGGCTTCTTCGGCCTCATCCGCCGCATGGTCTATTGGTGCATCGTTCTCGGCATCTGGGCCGGCATCGGCATAACCGGCCTTGTCGTCTATTACGGCTCGCGCATGCCGAGCGCCTCCACCTGGGCCATTCCGGAACGACCCCCGAACGTCAAGATCACTGCCGTCGACGGCAGCGTCATGGCAAACCGAGGGACGACGGGCGGCGAGGCGCTGGCGCTCGAGGATATGTCGCCCTACATCCCGGAAGCAATCGTCGCGATCGAGGACCGGCGCTTCTATTCGCATTTCGGCGTGGACCCGCTCGGTCTCGCCCGCGCCTTCGTCGTCAATCTGACGACCGGCCACATGGTCCAGGGCGGCTCGACGCTGACCCAGCAGCTGGCCAAGAACATGTTCCTGTCCCCGGATCGGACACTGGAGCGCAAGGTGCAGGAAGTTCTCCTCGCCCTGTGGCTCGAACAGAAATACACCAAGGACCAGATCCTTGCGATGTATCTGAACCGGGTGTTCTTCGGCTCCAACGCCTATGGCGTCGAGGCCGCGTCGCGTCGCTACTTCAACAAGTCTGCGCGAGACGTCAATCTCGGCGAAGCCGCGCTGTTGGCAGGCCTGGTGAAAGCGCCGTCGCGGCTGTCGCCGGCGCGCGACCCGGAAGCGGCAAACGCCCGGGCGCAGGTTGTCCTGCAGGCGATGCGCGACCAGGGCTACATCACCGATGACGAAGTGAAGACCGCCATGTCGCAGACGCCGGCAAAGGCCAAGCGCTACTGGTCGGGCGCCGGCCACTACGTCGCCGACATGGTCATGGATCAGCTTCCGGCTTTGATCGGGGACGTGAAGGAAGACATTGTCGTCGACACGACCATCGACAAGACACTCGAGAAACGCGCCGAGCAATCGCTGGATGACGTTCTTTCCAAGGACGGCGCCAAGCTCGATGCGTCGCAGGCAGCCCTTGTCTCGCTTGACGGGACAGGTGCGATCCGCGCGCTGGTCGGCGGTCGCGACTATGCGGACAGCCAGTTCAACCGTGCCGTCAAGGCAAAGCGCCAGCCGGGTTCGTCCTTCAAGCCTTTCGTCTATGCCGCAGCACTTGAAAAGGGCCTGACGCCGTTCTCGGTGTTCAACGATGCGCCAATCCGCATCGGCGACTGGACGCCTGAGAACTACGAGAAGAAGTACAATGGCGAAGTCACGCTGGCGACGGCACTCTCGAAGTCGCTGAACACGGTGGCCGCGCAGCTCGTCATGTATGACGGTCCCGATCAGGTCATCAAGCTCGCCCATCGTCTCGGCATCGAGTCGGAACTGCAGCCGAATGCCTCGATCGCGCTCGGGACATCAGAGGTAACGCTGATGGAACTGACCGGCGCCTATGCCGCCTTCATGAATGGCGGATACAAGGCAACGCCGCATGTCATCCGCCGCGTCACGACCGCCGACGGCAGCAAGGTGCTCTACGAAAACACCTATGACAACCCGCCGCGGGTGTTGTCCGAAACGGTCGCTGCTAACATGAACGCCATGATGATGGGTGTCATCGACCAGGGCACCGGCAAGAGCGCCAAGCTGGCCGGATGGCAGGCAGCGGGCAAGACCGGCACGACGCAGAATTCGCGCGACGCGCTCTTCGTCGGCTTCACCAGCAATCTGACCACGGGCGTCTGGTTCGGCAACGACGACGGCAAGCCGATGAAGAAGGTCACGGGTGGCGGATTGCCGGCCAAGGCCTGGCAGGAATACATGACAGCAGCCCATAAGGGCCTGTCGCCTGCGCCGCTCTTCGGCAGCGGCCGGTTTGTCAACGATCCCTCGGTCCTCGACAACGGCGGCCAGCCGATGGCTTCCGCGGATCCGGCGATGCCGCCGCAGTCAGCCGAACAGCCGACGACGATCGGAAACATCATCTCCGGTGTCTTCGGCGGTTCGAGCGAGGAAGAGCGCTATCCGCAGGCGCCGGTACGTTCCGATAATCGCCGCTCGCCGGTACCGATGGACGGTGGGCCGGTGCCTCCCGCCGATGTCGCGGGCGGTCGCTACCGCTATGACGGCGCCATCCCGCCGGGCGATATCGGAGAGGTCGAGGAAGCGCCGTCGGGACGGCCGCGCAGAACCACGCTTCTTGATCTGATCATGGGGCAATAGCGGGCCCGACAGGCGCGGTAAAATGCGCTATTCAGGCTGTCATAAAAATTAATCGCCGCGGGCTCGTTTTGCTGGTTTTCAGGCCATTTCTCGCCTTGCAGTCCCGAAAACCGCTCCTTATATACGCCGCATCACCGCAATCACGATTGCGTTAATCTTAAAGACCCATCCCGTAAGGGGCTGTCAGGGAAATGCCTTCTCGGGGTTCCGACAGCTTGCTTCAAGGAGAGAATGACATGGCAAAAGTAATTGGTATCGACCTTGGAACGACAAATTCCTGCGTCGCTGTCATGGACGGCAAGGACGCAAAGGTCATTGAGAACGCCGAAGGTGCGCGCACGACGCCTTCGATCGTAGCATTTTCCGAAGATGGCGAACGCCTCGTCGGTCAGCCGGCCAAGCGCCAGGCAGTTACCAACCCCACGGATACGCTGTTCGCAGTGAAGCGCCTCATCGGCCGCCGCTACGACGATCCGACGGTTGAAAAGGACAAGGCTCTCGTTCCTTTCGAGATCACCAAGGGCGACAACGGCGACGCCTGGGTCAAGGCCCGCGGCACCGGCTATTCGCCTGCACAGATCTCCGCGATGATCCTTCAGAAGATGAAGGAAACCGCTGAATCCTACCTCGGTGAAAAGGTCGAAAAGGCCGTCATCACCGTTCCCGCATACTTCAACGACGCACAGCGCCAGGCAACCAAGGATGCCGGCAAGATCGCTGGCCTCGAAGTTCTCCGCATCATCAACGAGCCGACCGCTGCCGCGCTCGCTTACGGTCTCGACAAGAAGGACGGCAAGACGATCGCCGTTTACGACTTGGGTGGCGGTACCTTCGATATCTCGATCCTCGAAATCGGCGACGGCGTCTTCGAAGTGAAGTCCACCAACGGCGATACCTTCCTCGGCGGTGAAGACTTCGACATGCGTCTCGTCGAATACCTCGTTGCCGAGTTCAAGAAGGACAACGGCATCGACCTCAAGGGCGACAAGCTTGCTCTGCAGCGCCTCAAGGAAGCTGCCGAAAAGGCCAAGATCGAACTCTCGTCGTCGCAGCAGACCGAAATCAACCTGCCGTTCATCACGGCCGATGCAACCGGTCCGAAGCACCTGACGCTGAAGCTGACCCGCGCCAAGCTCGAAAGCCTGGTCGACGATCTGATCCAGCGCACCATCGCGCCGTGCAAGGCAGCCCTCAAGGATGCCGGCGTCACCCCTGCCGAGATCGACGAAGTCGTTCTGGTCGGTGGCATGAGCCGCATGCCGAAGGTGCAGGAAGTCGTCAAGCAGCTGTTCGGCAAGGAGCCTCACAAGGGCGTCAACCCGGATGAAGTCGTCGCACTCGGCGCAGCGATCCAGGCCGGTGTTCTCCAGGGCGACGTCAAGGACGTTCTGCTTCTCGACGTAACCCCGCTGTCTCTCGGCATCGAAACGCTGGGTGGCGTCTTCACCCGTCTGATCGAGCGTAACACCACGATCCCGACGAAGAAGTCGCAGACCTTCTCGACCGCCGACGACAACCAGCAGGCCGTCACCATCCGCGTTTCGCAGGGCGAGCGCGAAATGGCTGCCGACAACAAGCTGCTCGGCCAGTTCGACCTCGTTGGCCTGCCGCCGGCACCGCGTGGCGTTCCGCAGATCGAAGTCACTTTCGACATCGACGCCAACGGCATCGTGCAGGTTTCGGCCAAGGACAAGGGCACCGGCAAGGAACAGCAGATTCGCATCCAGGCATCTGGTGGTCTCTCCGACGCCGACATCGAGAAGATGGTCAAGGACGCCGAAGCCAATGCCGAAGCCGACAAGAAGCGTCGCGATGCCGTCGAAGCCAAGAACCAGGCCGAAAGCCTGATCCACTCGACCGAAAAGTCGCTGAAGGATTACGGCGACAAGGTCACCGAGGCAGACCGCACTGCGATCTCCGACGCGATTGCCGCTCTGAAGTCTGCTGTCGAAGCAACCGAACCGGATGCCGAAGACATCAAGGCGAAGACCCAGACCCTCATGGAAACCTCCATGAAGCTCGGTCAGGCGATCTACGAAGCGCAGCAGGCTGAAGGCGGTGCGGCGGATGCCTCTGCTGCCGGTGGCGACGAGAATGTCGTTGATGCCGACTATGAAGAAGTCAAGGACGACGACCACAAGAAGTCCGCGTAAGCTGGGCTGAACGGTCACGTTTGAAACTGACATTCCGGCTGTCTTCGTGGCAGCCGGAAATCCATTTCCGGGGTCTGATCCTTAATGGCAAAAGCCGATTTTTACGAAACGCTTGGAGTCGCCAAGACGGCTGACGAAAAAGAGCTGAAGAGCGCTTTCCGCAAGCTGGCGATGAAGTTCCATCCGGACAAGAATCCGGGCGATCATACCGCCGAACAGAAGTTCAAGGAAATCAACGAAGCCTACGAGACGTTGAAGGACCCGCAGAAGCGCGCGGCCTATGACCGTTACGGCCACGCGGCTTTCGAGCATGGTGGCATGGGCGGCGGTGGCGGTGGTTTTGCCGGCGGTGGCTTCTCCGATATTTTCGAAGACATCTTCGGCGAGATGATGGGCGGCGGCCGCCAGCGGCAGCGCTCTTCCGGCGGCCGCGAACGCGGCGCAGACCTTCGCTACAACATGGAAATTTCGCTGGAGGAATCCTTCTCCGGCAAGACCGCGCAGATCCGCGTCCCGACGTCGATCACCTGCGACGTCTGCTCCGGCTCCGGCGCCAAGCCGGGCACGCAGCCGAAGACCTGCGGAACCTGTCAGGGTTCCGGTCGTGTTCGCGCCGCGCAAGGCTTTTTCTCGATCGAGCGCACCTGCCCGACCTGCCACGGTCGCGGTCAGATCATTCCCGATCCCTGCACCAAGTGCCACGGTCAGGGCCGCGTCACCGAGGAGCGTTCGCTCTCCGTGAACATTCCCTCCGGTATCGAGGACGGCACGCGCATTCGTCTCCAGGGTGAGGGCGAAGCTGGCACGCGCGGCGGACCATCGGGCGATCTCTATATCTTCCTGTCGGTCAAGCCGCATGAGTTCTATCAGCGCGACGGGGCGGATCTCTACTGCACCATTCCGATCTCGATGACGACGGCGGCTCTCGGCGGCACTTTCGATGTAGCGACGCTCGACAGCACCAAGTCGCGGGTGACGGTGCCCGAGGGTACGCAGGCCGGCAAGCAGTTCCGCCTGAAGGGCAAGGGCATGCCCGTGCTGCGCTCGTCGCAGACGGGGGATCTTTATATCCAGATCCAGATCGAGACACCGCAGAAGCTCACCAAGCGCCAGCGCGAGTTGCTGCAGGAGTTCGAATCTCTGTCGTCGAAGGAAAACAATCCCGAATCCACCGGCTTCTTCGCCCGGATGAAGGAATTCTTCGAAGGCTGATCAAGCCTCGATGCGTTTATCAAGGCCCGGTTGTTTCAGCCGGGCTTTTCTATTTGTCAATTTATTTGATAAACGCGGATTTGATCGTCGATTGCACTCGACTTTTGTATTTTTAGCTTCTTTACTACCGAACAGTAAATGTCGCGATGAGCCTCTTGTGGGAGGCTAGACTTGTATCCTTATTGGTCAGCCAGCGCCGAGGTCCCATTGGAACGTCGTCTCGCAGCTATTCTCGCAGCAGATATCGTCGGCTACAGCCGGTTGATGGGTTCAGACGAACAGGGGACGCTGAATGCGGTCAAGCTCTGCCGCGCTGAGCTTGTCGACCCTGTCATTGCCCGCTGCAAGGGCCGCATCGTCAAGTTGACCGGCGACGGTATTCTCATCGAATTCTCGAGCATCGTGAATGCCGTTGCCTGCGCCAGCGAGATCCAGGAGACCATGGCCGAGCGCAACCGTGCGGTCGAATCCAATCGCAGGATCGATTTCCGCATCGGCATCCATCTCGGCGACGTGCTGGTCGAGGACGGCGATATCTTCGGCGATGGGGTGAATGTCGCAGCCCGGCTGGAAGCCATTGCCGAACCCGGCGGGATCGCCTTGTCCGCGACGGCGCGGGATCATGTCGGCACGAGGCTCGACCTGCCGTTCGAGGATCGCGGCGAGCACCGGCTGAAGAACATCGAGCGTCCCGTCAAGGTCTATGCCATTTCGCCGCGCCGCGGCCTGCCGCTGAAGGTCAATGAAGCAGCGCTGGCGGCCGCCAGGGAAAAGCACAAGCAGCTGGTGGCTGTGCTGCCCTTCACGAATATGAGCGGCGATCCCGAACAGGAGTATTTTTCCGACGGCATCACGGAAGACATCATCACCGATCTCTCCAAGATATCGAACCTCTACGTCGTCGCGCGGAACACGGCCTTCACCTACAAGGGAAAATCCGTTCAGGTAAAGCAGGTGGCTTCCGAACTCGGCGTCAATTTCGTCCTGCAGGGTAGTGTCCGCAAGGCCGGGCAACGTGTTCGCATCACCGGACAGCTGATCGATGCGCGCAATGGCGCGCACCTTTGGGCAGATCGCTTCGACCGCGATCTGACTGACATCTTCGCCATCCAGGACGAGATCACCCACGCGATCGTCGACCAGCTGAAGATCAAGCTACTGCCGGAAGAAAAGCGGGCGATCGCCAACGATCCGACCAACAATGTCGAGGCCTACACCTACTATCTGAGGGGACGGCAGTTCTCGCACACATGGACCCGCCATTACCTGCTGATGGCGCGGCGGATGTTCTCGACAGCGGTTGCGCTCGATCCAGATTATGCGCGCGCCTATGCCGGCATAGCCGACTGCGAATCCGCCCTCAGGGATTGGCATGCGGGCGAATATACGCTGGAGGGCATCCTCAGCCTGACCGCAAAGGCGCTCGCGCTGGACCCGAACCTCGCCGAGGCGCACGCGTCGCGCGGCCTGGCGCTGCATCAGGACGGCCGCGACGTCGAAGCGCTGGCGGAATTCGAAAAGGCGCTGAAGCTGGAGCCCGACCTTTACGAGGTGAATTTTCACTACGGACGCTTCCTCTTCATGCAGGGCAAGTTCGAAGGGGCCATCACCTTCTTCACCCGCGCGTCTGAAATTCGCCCCGACGACTACCTGTCGCCGATCCACCTGATGAGCGCCTGCCGCTCGCTCGGGCTGCAGGCGGAACGGGAACGTTGGGCGCGCATCGGTATCGAGCGTGCCGAGCGTGCGCTGGAGGATCATCCGGAGAATGCCGGGCCGGCCCACCGCGGCGCGTTGGCGCTTGCCCACATGGGCGAAAGCGAACGCGCCAAGGAATGGCTGAAACGTGCCCAGGCGATCGACCCCGATGACATCGTCGCGCAGTACAACATCGCCTGCGTCTATGCGCTGCTCGACGAGCGCGAAACCGCCCTCGACCTGCTCGAGGCGCTGTTGCCGCAGTCCTCGTGCTACCAGATCCTCTGGTTCAAGCATGATTCGGATCTGGATTCGGTGCGCGACCATCCGCGTTTCCAGGCCATGCTCGATGCGATCGAGGCCTGCTCCTTCCCGCAGGAAGGCTACAGGGTGGCCTCGGAGTAGCGATCTGTTCCAAAATGGAACTGGGCGAGACGGCGTTGTGTCTTATGTTAACGCAGGTCTTTGAACGCGCTTTTCAGCCGCGCGTCTTGTTGCCACTATGCTCGCAGGGGAATTTCAAACAAAGGGCAACTCCATGACGGTAGCCGCCGCCTTATCCATGCAGTCGGATGATATCGACGTGCTCGCAGGTGCACTCTATTCCTGGTGCGCTGAACGCAACATCAAACTTCGCAGCCAGCAGGGCCTGTCGATCGCAAGCATAGCGATCGATCTGTACCACGCCGGCCATCACACGCAGGATGCGCTTCTCGTCGCGCTCCACGAGCGCGACCTTCACTAATTTTCGGCGCTAAGGCCTGGGAAACGATCCTGCCGCCGGGTTCCTCCGGCGGTTCAGGCGTAGTTGTCGCCGTTGATCAAGGTCAGGATGGTCTTGACCGCCTGCTTGCCTGCGGTCGATTGCATGCGGTCGTAATGGACCGCGAGTTCGTACGCTTCCGCGCTGAGGCCCGGACGAGACTTGGTCTCGACGCCCTCGAAAAGAGCTGAAATGTCGACATCGAGAAACACCGCGATCTGGTGCAGCTTGCTTGCCGATACGCGGTTCGTACCCTTCTCGTATTTCTGGATCTGCTGGAAGGTCAGACCCAGCGCTTCGCCCAGTTCCAGCTGCGAAATCTTTCGTTGCGCCCGAAGCGCCCTAACATTCTGCCCGACAATAATATCGACCGGATCTGGCACGTGAGTGTTCCCTTATTAGCGAGTAAATCGCGCCTCGTACTATGGCGACGTTTTGAAATATCGCAATCCGGAAGTTGAAAATTTCAACCAACTTTTCCTTGCTCCGCGGCAATAATGGTGCGTCGATATACGTTTGTAGACTTTAAGATGCAAAAACTTTACATACCACCTCTCGAAGAGGCGCCGAGTTTTACTCGGCTTTGCCATCGTCTTCTCCATCAATATGTGATGGTCCCGAAGAGCGCGGAAAAGGCGGACTTGACCGCCTCTCCCGCGGCGCCTATTTTAGAATTATTCTAAAAGAGGTCCCCATGTTGAATCGCATTTTCCAGTCGTCGAAACGGTCTTTCGATAGTTTGTCGGAGCAGGAAATCCTGGCTCTGGCGATCAGTTCCGAAGAAGACGACGCCCGCATCTATCTTTCCTATGCCGAAATGCTCCGTCCCCAGTCTCCCGCCTCCGCCAAGGTGTTCGAGGATATGGCGGAGGTCGAGGATACCCACCGCAGATCCCTGATCGCGATCTACCGGGAGCGGTTTGGCGAGCGCATCACGCTGATCCGTCGCGAGCATGTGCGGGGTTCTACGAGCGCAAGCCCGATTGGCTGCGGCGGAATCTCTCGCTGGAGAAGATCCGCGGCGAGGCCGAGGCCATGGAGCAGCAGGCCTACCGCTTCTATGTGGAGGCCACCAAGCGTGTTTCCGATGCGAAGACGCGCCAGCTGCTGGGCGATCTCGCGCTCGCCGAGCAGGGACACGAAGACATCACCCGCATGCTGAGCGAAAAGCACGTGCCGGCGGAAGTTAAAGGCGAGGAGGACCTGGCGGTGCGGCGGCAGTTCGTGCTGACCTATGTGCAGCCCGGTCTTGCCGGGCTGATGGACGGATCGGTGTCGACGCTGGCGCCGATCTTTGCCGCGGCCTTCGCCACGCAGGACACCTGGCAGACATTTCTCGTCGGCATGTCCGCGTCGGTCGGCGCCGGCATCTCGATGGGCTTCACCGAAGCCGCGCATGACGACGGCAAGATTTCCGGCCGCGGTTCGCCGATCAAGCGCGGCCTCTCGTGCGGTGTCATGACCGCGCTCGGCGGCCTCGGACACACGCTGCCTTATCTCATCCCGAACTTCCTGACGGCAACGACGATGGCCGTGATCATCGCGATCTTCGAGCTGTGGGCGATCGCATTCATCCAGAACCGCTACATGGAGACGCCCTTTCTCCGGGCGGCCTTCCAGGTCGTCGTCGGCGGCGGACTGGTTCTCGGCGCCGGCATTCTGATCGGCAACGGCTGAGCCAGAAAAGGCCGGCTTCAAGCCGGCCTTTTCAATTCGAAATGTGCCCTAACCTACTTCAACGCACCGACCAGCACGTCGCGGCCGTTCTCGATGGTAACCCAGCGACCGGCATTGGCGCTCGACTGGCGTTTGATGAACGAGTACGGCGTGTCGAACCACGGCTTGACCGTCGAGGCCAGGTTGTCGAGTACGAAGTCGCCCTTGGTGGTGCGCAGCGTCAAGATCGCATGGCCTTCGCCATCCGGCTTGCGCACGACGGTCATCAGAAGGTTGGCGGCCGAGAAGCCGCGCTGGATCAGGATACGGCGCTTCAGCAGCGCGAAGTCCTCGCAATCGCCGGCCGTGGTCGGATAGGCCCAGACTTCGTCCTTGCCGTAGATTTCCTTGTCGGTCATCGGGATGATGGTGGTGTTGACCTTGGTGTTGACAGCGCGGACCATCGCCCACTTGTCATCCGTCATGTCGGCCGCTGCCGAATTGCGGTTCGGACCGCACTCTTCGCGATGCGTCTGACAGAATTCGTAATGGCCGATCGGCTGGGACGTTGCGGCACCCGTGACCATGGAAAAATTGCTTGTTGGGGCCGGTATCGCGGCCGTCGACATCGCACACATGGCCATCATGGCCACCAGGAAACCCTTGATCCGCACGCCCGATATTCCTTGCATCGCCCCTGAATTCTTAACAAAAAGTTAATTGAGGGACGTGCGGAGAGTCAATCGCTACTTCTGGGGAGGGGGTGGAAGCGCTGGATATGGTTAAAATACGTTAGGATTTGACACATCGCTGCCAGTTTGCCGCATCTGGCCGCTGCGGCAATTTTCAAGCAAGTCTCTAATATTGCTAAAGATATCGCGAAGTCCAGGCTCGGTGCCAGGCTTGCGGTGATCAGTCCGCCATTTCCTTAACGGCAAATAGCATGCGTTCTATGTCCTGTGGACGGGACAGGCGGTGATCCCCATCACGGATGAAGGTCAGTACCACGTCATCGGCCGGCAGATGCTCGACGAGCTTCATCGCGTGCTGGAACGGGACATCCGGATCCTTCATCCCCTGCAGGATGTGAACAGGGCATCCAACCTCGATAATGCCCTTCAGCACCTGGTTCTCGCGTCCGTCCTCGATCAGGGCCCGGGTGTAGATATTGGGCTCCGGGCTGTATTCGGAGCGCTCTTCGAAGAAGCCGCGCTCGGCAAGCGAGGTCTTCTCCTTCTTTGTAAGGTTCGGCTCGATGAGATCGGAGGTGAAGTCCGGTGCGGGCGCGATCAGCACCATGCCCTGAAGCTTCGGCGCATCGGCGCGCTTGGCGAACTCCTGGGCGAGCCGCAACGCGATCCAGCCGCCCATTGACGAGCCGACGAGGATGACACGCTCGAGCCTGGTGTGTGCGATGACGCCGAGCGCCTCTTCCAGCCAGCGCGAAATGGTGCCCTCGGTGAATGCGCCTTTCGACACGCCGTGCCCGGAATAGTCGAAACGGATGCACGACAGTCCGCTCTCGGCCGCGAGCCTGTCGAGCTCGATCGCCTTCGTGCCTTCCATGTCGGAGCGATATCCGGACAGCCAGACCAGGGCAGGGCCGTTGTTGCCTTCCCGCGCCGGACGCACCACATAGGCGATGTCCCGGGCAGCGGCGCCTTGCCCGACGGCCAGAAATTGCGGTTCGGAGGCGGAAATGGCGTCGGACATGCGAAAACTCCTTCGTTTCGGCCTATAAAACAGATTCTTGACAGGCTGACAGCGGGTGATTTTTCCGCTAAAGCGTGCTAATGACTTGGTTGCAGCGATGGCGAAACTCGGTCGTCTTCCTTATATAGAGGCGATCCGCTGCAGCAATCCGAAACAACGCGAGGAGAGTACGACCATTCGCAGACCTTTCAAGAACGACGCGCCCGTAAAGGAAGGGCCGCGCTCGAACAGGGAAATTCGCATTCCCAAAGTTCAGCTCATCGATGCTGAAGGACAGAATCTAGGCGTCGTGGCGACCGACCAGGCCCTGAGAATGGCTGAAGAAGCCGGCCTCGACCTGGTGGAGATTTCCCCCAACGCCGAACCGCCTGTGTGCAAGATCCTCGATCTGGGCAAGCTGAAATATGCCAACCAGAAGAAGGCCGCCGAGGCGCGCAAGAAGCAGAAGATCGTCGAAGTCAAAGAAATCAAGATGCGCCCGAACATCGACACCCATGATTATGAGGTGAAGATGAAGGCGATGGGTCGTTTCTTCGAAGAAGGCGACAAGGTCAAGGTGACCCTGAAGTTCCGCGGCCGCGAAATGGCCCACCAGGAACTCGGCATGAAGCTTTTGCAGCAGGTCAAGGCCGACACGCTGGAGTTCGCCAAGGTCGAGGCTGAGCCCAAGCTCGAAGGCCGCCAGATGATGATGGTGCTCGCACCGAAGTAAGATGTCGGAACAGGGCGCATCGCCGCCATTCGTATCAAAGCCGTCCGAAAGGGCGGCTTTTGTATTTCTGGGTTGTCCCATCAATCTGACAGGATACTGACATCGGCGCTCAACGCCTTGTCAGTCAGCTTTTGCCATTCTCTGCGCATCGAAACGACAGAGGAGGCAAGTCATGACAATCAAGATTCGCAAGATGGCGCTCGCATCGGTTGCCGCATTGGCGCTAACGGCGTCGATGCCGGTCGTTCAATCGTTCGGCCCGCCTTCGCTGGCGGGGGCTGCCTTGGCCCGGGGCGGTCACGACGATGGCGGCTCCTCAAGCAGCAGCGGCAGCGGTAGCTCCGGTCGAAGCGGCGGTAATCATGGTAGCGACGACCATGGCGGCCGCAGTGGCGGTCATGACGACGACGGCAATGATGACCACGGCGGTCGGCGCGGCGATCGCGCCTCTGACGACGGCGCCTCCCATGACGTCGGCGACGACAATCCCGGAAACCATGGCGGGCGAAGAAACCGTGACCGGTCCGATCGACCGCAGACCGTCCTGACGGTTTCTGATGCAAGCCTGCGCGGTCTTCTGAACGGATCGCTGGTGGCGCGCGATCAGCTCGGCCGCCTGCTGGAAGTCGAGGTCGAGCGCGAACATGGCGCGCGCATTATCAAGGCCCAGGTCCACCGGTCGGATGCTCGCCGCAATCCTGGAGCAATCACCAGTGTCCAGATCCTCCCAGCTGCCGCGCAGTAGCGCGACAGATCTTCCGACCGCCTCGGAAGAAAGAGGCTCCGTCGCCATGCGACGGGGTCTCTTGGTCTGGCGACCTTGCCTCGCCGCAGTGAAGCGTACAATCTAGCTGCTGGCCCTTAATCGCCGGAACGACCATGGACCCCAAACGCCGCTCGCTTCTATCTCTTTTATTGTTGACCTGCTGGCTGGCGGCGGCCGGTAACCTCGCGGTGCGCGATGCATCCGCCAAGGACGGAGGCAGCAACAGCGGGTCGGGCAGTTCGGGCGGCTCCGGCAGCGGCTCCTCTGGATCCGGTTCGTCCGGATCGAATTCCGGAAGTTCCGGCTCCGGAAGCGATAACAGCGGCCATGGCGGCGGCGATGATCACGGAGGCGGTCATGGCGGTGACGACGGCGATGATGGCGACGACGACGGCGGTAGCGGCAATCACGGGCGCGGTTCGGACTATGATCGCGCCAGGGATGCTGTCCGGGACGGCAAGGTGCTGCCCCTGAAGGCGATCCTGAAAAACATCGACATGCGACGCTATGGCCGCGTCATCGACGTCCGGCTGCAGCGGTCGATGGTCAGCGATACCTATCAGCTGAAAGTCAGGGACGGCGCCGGAACCATCAGAACCCTGCGCATCAACGCCCGCGACGGCACGTTGCTGGGAGGATCCTGACCAATGCGGATCTTGCTGGGCGAGGACGACGCCAACATTTCCAGTCACGTGGTCGAGGCGCTCGGGCGCGAGGGCTACCGCATCGACGTTCTCGCGACCGGGCCGCAGGTCTGGGAGGAAGGCGAGACCGGTGACTTCGCCGCGATCATTCTCGACCTCGGCCTGCCAGGCATGGACGGCCTGTCGATCCTGAAGCGATGGCGCATGGCCGGCATCAATACGCCTGTCCTGGTGCTGACGGCTCGCGGCTCATGGATGGAGCGCGTTGATGGCTTCGATGCCGGAGCCGACGATTATCTGCCGAAGCCGTTTCGCACCGAGGAATTGATCGCGCGTCTGCGCGCCTTGTTGCGCCGCTCCGGCGTCGGCCACGCACGCGTCAAGTCCGCCGATCGCTTCACGCTGGATGAAAATGCCCGCCGGGTGACATTCGACGGCAGGGAGTTGGACCTAAGCCCGCTGGAATATCGGATGCTGGCGCTTTTCATCGCAAGACCCGGCGCGGTGCTCACCGCCGCTGAACTTGCGAGCCAGGTTCAGGGCAGGGACGATGATGCCGCCAAGAATGCCGTCGAAGCCATGGTGGCACGACTGAGAAAGAAGACCGACAGCGACGCGATCGAGACGCGTCGTGGCTTCGGCTATGTGCTGCCGGAGCGGCGTGGCGCATGATGGGCTCGCTGCGATTTCGCCTTGCCGTCGGCGCGCTTGTCGCGATCGGCGTTGCATTGACGATCGTCTGGTTTGTGCTCAGCCATCTGTTCACCGATTATCTCGCCGACCAGTATTCCTATGAGATGACCGGCGTGATGGATTCACTCGCCGCGCGCCTCACGGTCGAAGATGGTCGGCTCGTGCTGACGGGTGAACTGGCCGACACCCGCTTCGACCTGCCAACGGGCGGCCGCTACTGGCAGATCTCTCCGAGCGATGGCGGGCGCCCCTTGCGCTCGCGATCGCTGTGGGATGAGGAGATCGCCGCCGGCGATCTGTCTGCCGATCTCTATTGCGGGTTCCGCCAGACAGATGGCCCGGACGGATTGCCCGTCCTTGTTTCGGAAAAGCGGATGAGCCTTGGGGAGGGCGCTGCCCGCAAGGAGTTCACGATCTACACCGGTTTCTCCAAGGCCGAGATGGAAACCGTGCTTGAAAGCTATCACCGGCCGTTGCGGTTGATGCTGCTGTCGATCGGCGGGATCTTGCTGCTGGCCGCCTTTCTGCAGGGCTGGATTGGCCTTCGTCCGCTGGCGCGGCTTCGTGACAGCGTTGCGGATATCCGCGCTGGCCGCCTTGCCCATATTGGCTGGAGCGGACCGAGAGAGGTGACGCCGCTGGTGCGCGAGATCAACCTCTTGCTGACCGAGCGCGAAACGGCCGTCGAGCGGGCCCGGGCGCGGGCAAGTGATCTGGCCCATGGGCTGAAGACGCCACTGACGGTTCTGTCTCATCTGGCGGAGAGCCTGCCGGCCGAAAAGCGCGACACCGCCCTGCAGCAGATCGAGCTGGTGCGGCAGCGATCCGATCGTCAGCTGCAGGCCGCGCGCATGGGCGTCGAACAGATGGCGACGACGTCGCTGCTCGGCATATCGGGAAAGCTCGTCAATGTCCTGCAGGCGTTCACCTCGGGAAAGGGCATCGATTGGCATGTCGACATCGATCCGGCGCTGAGCATTCAGGCGGATCCCGCTGATATCGCGGAGGCGCTGGGCAATGTGCTCGATAATGCCGTACGCTTTGCCCGCTCGCGAATTGAGCTCAGCGCCCGTCACGACCAACGGCATATCGTTCTGATCGTCTCCGACGATGGCCCCGGCGCGGGTGCCGAGAGCTACGACCGGATGCTGAAGCGCGGCGTTACCATCAACGACGAGACCTCCGGCTCCGGGCTCGGGCTTGCAATCTCCGCCGATATCGTCGAAGCCTATGGCGGCAAGCTCGATCTCCTGGCATCGAAACTGGGTGGGTTGATGGTGAAAATGACCTTGCCCGCCAGCGAGGTTGCCCCTTGATGTCGGACACGGAAGATTCCTCGCCTCGCCCCGTTGCACTTTTATGACGTCGCGGTTATAAGCGCGCGTCCGAACTGACCGGCAGGGCATGCCGTGGCAGTTTCGAATGCTTGCGGAACGGTTCGTCACCGGAGCCGCAGATCAACAACAAACGCTCCCGCACTTGTTGCGACTCCAGGGAAACCGGGCATCGCGAGAAGGCTTCTTTTGAAGCATGCAGGGGGATCAGAAACGGAGTAGCAAAATGCCCAAGATGAAGACGAAGTCTGCTGCCAAGAAGCGGTTCAAGATCACCGCAACTGGCAAGGTCAAGGCTGCAGCTGCTGGCAAGCGCCATGGCATGATCAAGCGTAGCAACAAGTTCATCCGCGATGCACGTGGCACGATGGTTCTGGCTGAACCGGATGGCCGCAAGGTCGTGAAGAACTACCTGCCGAACGGTCTCTAAGACTATTCCGCGAACGCTTTAGATTAAGGAGATCATGAAATGGCACGTGTAAAAAGAGGCGTTACCGCCCACGCCAAGCACAAGAAGGTTTTGAAGGCCGCTAAGGGCTTCTACGGTCGTCGCAAGAACACCATCCGCGCCGCTAAGGCCGCTGTTGATCGTTCGAAGCAGTACGCCTACCGCGACCGCAAGGTCAACAAGCGCAACTTCCGCGCTCTCTGGATCCAGCGTATCAACGCTGCTGTCCGCGAATTCGGCCTGACCTACGGCCGCTTCATCGACGGCCTGAACAAGGCTGGCATCGAAGTTGACCGTAAGGTTCTCTCCGATATGGCGATCCATGAGCCGGAAGCATTCGGTGCACTCGTTGCAGCCTCCAAGAAGGCTCTCGAGTACCTGAAGGACGCTGGTACGAAGAACGAGTTTGAAGCAGCCGTCAACTAAGCCGGCGCTATCAAAGCTTTTGCTTCGATGATTTTGAACCCGCGCTGGCAAGGCTTGCGCGGGTTCTTTCGTTTTAATCCGGATGAAGGCGTCGAGAAGGCGTGACGAACGATCTCGAAAATCTGACGGCGGAAGCCGGGCTGAAGGAAGCGGACGTGCCTGTCCTGCTCGCAGCCCTGCTGAGCAGTTCGCGACGCGTCGAGCGCGTGGCGCTGTCGAGCGGTGCCGTCTGGATCAAGCGCTATGGCACCGAGCGCGCATCGCGCTGGGTGAGCCTGCAGCGCATGCTCGCCAATCTCATCAAGGCGCCGTTTCTCCGTCCGTCGCCGCTTCTCGGCGACGAGGGCATGGCGGCGCGCGAGATGCGCCGCGTCGCGCAGTTTTCCGCGCAGGACGTTCCGACGGCCCGCGTCCTCTATTCTTCCGGTGCGGCCATCGTGTTCACCGATGTCGGCGATACCGTCGATCGCCAGCTCCATCATGTGCTGAATAACGATCCTGTTGCCCACGATAATATGCTTGTCCATTGCGCCGCCGAGCTTGGCCGACTGCATTCAAAAGGCCTGTGCCACGGTCGGCCCTATCCGCGCGACATGTTCCTGAAGGACGGCCGCGTCGGCTTCATGGATTTCGAGGAAGAGCCCGATCGGGTGATGCCGCTGGAAGTCGCCCAGGCACGCGATATCTGGCTGCTCTTTTTGCAGGTCGCGACCCGCGCCAAGCTTGGCGGCAAAACGCACGACCGGGCCTACAAGGCCTGGGCCGATGTGGCGCCGGCAGCCGCCGTTGCCGAACTGCGCAAGCTTACAGGATTCCTGGGCGGCTTTTTATCCGCTGCCCGGTTGATTGGCCGCGTGCACATGGGTAGTGATCTGCGACGTTTCATCGTGGCGACCAGCTATCTGAAGCAAGTTTCGTGAATTATCGACAAGACTGACGCCCCGTGAGGCAGGAAAAGATGACCGAACTCGAAACCCTGGAAAAGCAACTTCTGTCTGATGTGGCAGCCGCTGCCGACGAGCCGGCGATCGAAGCCGTGCGTGTCGGCGCACTCGGCAAGAAGGGTTCGGTCTCCGAGCTCCTGAAGACGCTCGGTTCGATGACGCCGGAAGAGCGCCAGACGCGCGGCGCGGCGATCAACGCGCTGAAGACTGTCGTGACCGAGGCGATCAACGCCCGCAAGGCCGATCTCAAGAAGGCGGCGATCGACGCCCGTCTGAAGGCCGAGACGGTCGATGTCTCGCTGCCGGTCCGCTCTTCGCCGGCCGAGCGCGGCCGCATCCATCCGATCAGCCAGATCATCGACGAGATCACCGCGATCTTCGGCGACATGGGCTTCTCGATCGCTGAAGGTCCCGATGTCGAGACCGACTATTACAATTTCACGGCGCTGAACTTCCCCGAAGGTCATCCGGCCCGCGAGATGCACGACACCTTCTTCTTCAATCCGGACGAGAACGGCGAGCGCAAGGTGCTGCGCACGCACACCTCGCCGGTGCAGGTGCGCACCATGGAAGCGCAGAAGCCGCCGATCCGCATCATCATCCCCGGCAAGACCTACCGCCAGGACAGTGACGCCACGCACTCGCCGATGTTCCATCAGGTCGAGGGTCTCGTCGTCGACAAGAAGGCCAATGTCGCCAACATCCGCTGGGTGCTGGAAGAGTTCTGCAAGACCTTCTTCGAGGTCGACAGCGTGACGATGCGCTTCCGCCCGTCCTTCTTCCCCTTCACCGAGCCGTCCTTCGAGGTCGACATCCAGTGCGACCGCTCCGGCCCGATCGTCAAGTTCGGCGAAGGCACCGACTGGATGGAGATCCTGGGCTGCGGCATGGTGCACCCGAACGTGCTGCGCGCCGGCGGTCTTGATCCCGACGAGTACCAGGGCTTTGCCTGGGGCATGGGCCTCGACCGCATCGCCATGCTGAAATACGGCATGCCCGACCTGCGCGACTTCTTCAACGCCGACGTCCGCTGGATGACCCATTACGGCTTCCGCCCGCTCGACATGCCGACGCTGTTCGGCGGTCTGAGCGCGTAAGGGAGGATAGAGATCATGAAGTTCACACTTTCCTGGCTGAAGGATCATCTGGAAACGGATGCGACCCTTGACGAAATCTGCAAGCGCCTGACCGAGATCGGCCTTGAGGTCGAGGATGTCGACGACAAGGCGGCCTACAAGCCCTTCGTCATCGCGCGGGTTCTGTCGGCTGAAAAGCATCCGGAGGCCGATCGCCTGAAGGTGCTGTCGGTCGATGCCGGTCCTGATGTGAACGGCGGCAAGCCGTTGCAGATCGTCTGCGGTGCGCCGAATGCCCGCGCCGGTCTCGTGGGCGCGCTGGCGCGGCCTGGCGATTATGTGCCGGGCATCGATGTCACGCTCGGCGTCGGCAAGATCAGAGGCGTCGAAAGCCAAGGCATGATGTGCTCCGAAAAGGAGCTGAACATGTCCGACAGCCACGACGGCATCATCGATCTGCCCGCCGATGCGCCTGTCGGCACCTCTTTTGCCGCCTACGCTCATCTCGACGATCCCATGATCGAGATCAACCTGACGCCGAACCGTCCGGATTGCACCTCGATCTACGGCATCGCCCGTGACCTGGCGGCATCAGGCCTCGGCACGCTGAAGACACGGCCCGCGCCGTCCTTTGCCGTCGAAGGCGAAACGCCCGTCAAGGTGACGCTCGATCTCGATGACGAGAAGCTTTGCCCGGGCTTTGCGCTCCGCCTCGTGCGCGGTGTCAAGAACGGCCCGAGCCCGAAGTGGATGCAGCAGCGTCTGCTGGCGATCGGCCTCAGGCCCATCAACGCGCTCGTCGACATCACCAACTACATGACCTTCGACCAGGGTCGCCCGATGCACGTCTTCGACGCCGCCAAGGTCAAGGGCAACCTGACCGTCCGCCGCGCCAAGGATGGCGAAACGGTGCTGGCGCTCGATCAGCGCGAGTACAAGCTCAGCGCCAACAATGTCGTGATCACGGACGCCGATGGCATCGAGTCGATCGGCGGCATCATGGGCGGCGAGCATTCCGGCTGCGATGAGAACACCACCGACGTCCTGATCGAATCGGCGCTCTGGGATCCAATGAACATCGCCAAGTCGGGTCGCGGCCTCGGCATCATCACCGATGCCCGCTACCGTTTCGAACGCGGCGTCGATCCTGAATACATGGTCCCGGGCCTCGAGCGCACAACCGAACTGGTCCTCGAACTCTGCGGCGGTACGGCGGCCAAGGCCGATGTCGTCGGCTACAAGGGCTATGAGCCCAAGATCGTCGATTTCCCCTTCTCCGAGGTCAAGCGCCTGACGGGGCTCGAGGTCTCGACGGACGAGAGCGCCGAAATCCTGACGCGCCTCGGCTTCAAGGTCACCGGTTCCGGCGAGCGCGTCTCGGTCTCGGTTCCCTCCTGGCGCCCCGATGTCGACGGCAAGGCCGATCTCGTCGAGGAAGTCATGCGCATCCACGGCGTCGACAACATCAAGCCCGCGCCGTTGGAAAGCCATGCTGAAGTCAACGGCAAGATCCTGACGACGCTGCAGATCCGCACCCGCACCGCCAAGCGCGCGCTCGCCTCGCGCGGAATGCTGGAGGCCGTCACCTGGTCGTTCATCTCCGAAGATCAGGCAAAGCTCTTCGGCGGCGGCTCGCCGGCGCTGAAGCTTGCCAACCCGATCGCTGCGGATATGTCCGACATGCGCCCATCGCTGCTGCCGGGCCTGCTCAGCGCCGCCCAGCGCAATGCCGACAAGGGCTACGGTGACGTCGCGATCTTCGAAGTCTCCGGCACCTATGAGAACGATCGCCCCGAGGGGCAGCGCCGCGTTGCCGGTGGTGTCCGTCGTGGCACCGCCTCGCTTGCCGGCGCCGGCCGCATGTGGCTGAACGCCGCCAAGGGCGGCGGCAAGCCGGTCGACGTCTTCGACGCCAAGGCCGATGCGCTTGCCGTGATCGAAGCCTGCGGCCTGCCGATGGGCAACATCCAGATCGAACAGGGTGGACCTGATTGGTACCACCCCGGTCGTTCCGGCACGATCAAGATGGGCCCGAAGGTCATTCTCGGCTATTTCGGCGAGTTCCATCCCTTGACGCTGGAAGCGCTTGACGTGTCAGGCGCGCTCTCGGGCTTCGAAGTCTATATCGACGCCATGGCCGAGCCGAAGAAGAAGGCGACCCGCACCAAGCCGGCGCTGGAGCTTTCGCCGTTCCAGGCCGTCAAGCGCGACTTTGCCTTCGTCGTCGACAAGTCGGTGGAAGCAGGCGCGATCATCAAGGCAGCGACCGGTGCAGACCGCAAGCTCGTCACCGGTGTCAACGTCTTCGACATCTTCGAAGGCCCGTCGCTCGGTGAAGGCAAGAAGTCGGTGGCGATCGAGGTTCAGATCCAGCCGGTGGACCGCACGCTCACCGACGAGGATTTCGAAGCACTGACGCAGAAGATCGTTGCCAGCGTGACGAAATTCACCGGCGGCGTCCTCAGAGCCTGAGGCGCATGATCTCTTGATGCGAAAAGCCGGCGATCGCCTCGCCGGCTTTTCTATGCGTGGAGATAGTAGAGCTTGTTGACGATCGTCCAGCGGCCCTGGATCTTCAGCATCGAGAGATAGTCGGTAAAGCGCATGCCGGCGAAATCGTCGCTGACTTTCACGCTCGCCGCATCGCCGATGATGTCGAGCATCTGGATGTCCATATGCGGCTGCGTCGTGGGCGGCGCGGCGCCCTCGGCGACGATCGCGGCGATGAATTCGTCGCGGCTCAGCCATTCGACGGCGTTTTCATAGTGTCCGATGATGGCGCATTGCGGATGAAAGGCCTTCCGCAATGCCGCTTCGTTCGCGAAGGTCATGCCCTCGACGTAGAGATGGACGACTGCTTCGATTGCTTGCTGGTCCGACATGCTTCACCTCGCCAGAACATGTCCTTAGCATAGTGCAGGGACCGCTTGCGGCAAGGCCGAAGAAGGGTGCGGGCCAGCATCCGAAGCGTCAACCTTTAGAGGTTGGTCATCGCCAGCGATGCCTCCGAGTAGCGTTTGCCGGCGATCTGATCGAGCGAAATCGTCTCCGTCAGTTCGGCCAGTTCTTGCTTGCTCAGCACGATATCGGTGGCAGCCGCATTCTGCTCGAGATGGTTGACCTTGCGCGCGCCCGGGATCGGCACGATGTCGTCACCCTGGTGCAGAACCCAGGCGAGCGCCAGCTGCGCCGCCGTTACGCCCTTCTGCTTCGCAAGCGCCTCGAGCTTTGCCACCAGCGCGGCATTGGCGTCGAAATTCTCGGCCTGGAAACGCGGCAGCTGGCTACGGAAATCGTCCGCGCCAAGATCTTCCCGCTTCTGGATCGCCCCCGTCAGGAAGCCGCGGCCAAGCGGGCTGTAGGGCACGAAGCCGATCCCCAGCTCCCGACAGGTGTCGAGGACGTCATGCTCAGGGTCGCGGGACCAAAGCGAGTACTCGCTCTGCAGCGCCGCGATCGGGTGCACAGCATGGGCGCGACGGATCGTGGCGCTACCGGCTTCCGAGAGACCGAGCGCACGCACCTTGCCCTCCCTGACCAGCTCGGCCATGGCGCCGACCGTCTCTTCGATCGGAACAGTGGGATCGACGCGATGCTGGTAGAAGAGGTCGATCATATCGATACCGAGCCGCTTCAGTGATGCCTCGGCGACCCGCTTCACATTCTCCGGGCGGCTGTCGACACCGGTGATGGCCGCAGCGCCCGATTTGTTCGCATCGAAGGTAAAGCCGAACTTGGTGGCGATGACCACGCGGTCGCGGACCGGCTTCAGCGCCCGGCCAAGCAGCTCTTCATTGGTGTAGGGGCCGTACATTTCTGCGGTATCGAAGAAGGTGATGCCGAGATCGACGGCGCGACCAAGCGTCCTGATCGACTCGTTCTCGTCGCTGGCGCCATAGGCGAAGCTCATACCCATGCAGCCGAGGCCGACGGCAGAGACTTCGAGGTTTCCAAGTTTGCGGGTTTTCATGCGGGTGCTCCTTTTCGAGCGCAATTCGAACCGCCGTGTTGCGGTACGAGGCAAATCTAACGTCTCGGCAGCTTTCAAAAAATACGTGCAATATATAACGGGCTGTTCTAACTGATAGATCAATGAACCGCACTCAGCTCGCGCAACTCGCTGTCCTTGCTGCCGTCTCCGAGCGGCGGAGTTTTCGCGCTGCCGCCAAGGAGTTGCAGATCGCGCCCTCGGCCGTCAGCCACGCGGTCTCCAGTCTGGAAGAGAGCCTTGGTGTCCGGCTGCTCGCGCGCACCACCCGCAGCGTGGCGCCGACCGAGGAGGGGCGCCTGTTGCTCCAGCGTCTGAAGCCGGCGCTGGATGAGATCGGTATCGCGCTGGAAGCCGTCACCGAAGCAGGTGGACGACCGGCGGGCAATCTGCGCGTGACAGCGCCACGCTTTGCCTCGGATATCCTGCTGGCACCGCGCCTCGGTGAATTCCTGAACCGCTATCCCGACATCACCCTCGAAATCGCCAACGAGGATGGTTTCATCGACATCGTGCGGGAAGGCTTCGACGCCGGTATCCGCCTGGAGGAAAGCCTGGAGGCGGATATGATCGCCGTGCGGGCCTCGCCAAACCTGACCACGGTCATAGCGGGATCTCCAGATTATTTCGAACGGCACCCGAAACCGCTGCATCCCTCAGATCTCGTCCATCATCGCTGCATCAAGCGCCGTTTTACCAACGGCACGATCTATCGCTGGGAATTCGAGAAGGACGGCCAGGAACTGGTGGTCGCGGTCGACGGCCCGCTTGTCGTCAGCGAGGACAGGCTGGCATTGATCGCCGCGCTGAACGGCGTCGGGCTCGCCTATCTCTTCGATCTCCGCGTCGAGGATGAACTGGCAAGCGGCAAGCTCGTTCGTGTTCTAGAGGATTGGTGTTCGCCCTATCCAGGCCCGTTCATCTATTACCCGAGCCGCCGCCAGATGCGACCGGCCTTGCGCGCCTTCATCGACTTCTTTCGCTATATACCCTGAGGCGGAGGGATGCCTGGCGGCATCCACTCCGACAGAGCGGGCAATCAGGCCGCTGCCTTCTGGTTCGCGGCCGTCGTGGCGAGCTGCGTCAGGGTCTTGTCCGTTGCCGCTTCCTCCTGCAGCGTCTTATCGAGCAGAGCGACGACATCCTTCTTGCCGAGCGTCTGCGCCCAGGTCTTCAGCGTGCCGTAGCGGGCGATCTCGTAGTGTTCGACCGCCTGCGCCGCGGAGATGAGACCGGCATCGATCGCCGGCGAACCCTTGAACTCCTCGATGATCTCCTCGCCTTCGGCAATGATCCCCTGGATCGCCTCGCAGGTCTTGCCCTGGGCGCGTTTGCCGACGAGTTCGAAGACTTCCTGCAGGCGTTCGACGTGACCTTCCGTCTGCTCGCGATGCTTTTCGAAGCCGGCCTTCAGCTCCTGCGATTGCGCCGCCCGCGCCATTTTTGGCAGGGCGCGCAGGATCTGCCGTTCGGCAAAATAGATGTCCTTCAGCGTATCGTAGAATAGATCGTCGAGGGTCTTTTCCTTGGCCATTGTCTCATCCCTTGTTGTGTGAAGAACCGCGAAGCGGCCGAGGGGGTAAGATGAGAAGGCGCTAATTGTTCCTGTCGTTTTTCGGGTTGCGCGGATCGCCAGGGACGGCAGACTGACGCTGGTCAAACCACAGGAGCCTTGCGTGAAGAAACCTGGATCGATGAAGGGCCTGGAAGAGCTCGGGCGCGTGCGGCTTTCGAAGAATTTCTTCTTTCGCGATTTCCTGCACTCCGAAATCGCCGATTTCTACCGCATCCCGAATATCCCCGAGAATCCCGATCTGGCGATCGAGGCGGGGAGGCGGCTTTGCGAGGAGCTGCTGGAACCGCTGCAGGCGACCTTCGGGCGGCTGCACATCCGCTCGGGCTATCGCTCGACCGAGGTCAACCAGTTCGGCAACCGCAACAATCTCAACTGCTCGTCAAACGCTGCCACAGCGGCCGATCACATCTGGGACCTTCGCGATTTCGATGGCTGCATGGGGGCGACCGCCTGCGTGGTCGTGCCGTGGATGATCGATAATTACAGGAACGAGGACGACTGGCAGCGGCTTGCCTGGTGGATCCACGATCATCTGCCCTATGCGGCACTCTGCTTCTTCCCGAAACTCTGGGCCTTCAACATCCAGTGGCGCGAGCGACCGCGCCGCGTCATCCAGAGCTATGTCAGGCCGCGCGGCATATTGACGAAGCCGGGGATGGAAAACTGGGAGGGCAGCCACGCCGGGTTCTACGAGGGCTTCCCGCCGCTCAGAAGTTGATGCGGTAGCGAATGTGCCCGTCGTTTTCGACGTAGCTGTCGTAGAGCGCCCGCGCCGTTCTGTTCTGCTCGCTGGTGTGCCAGTAGAGGCGCGACCAGCCGTTCTTGCTGCAGAGCGAAACGAGGTCGTCCATCAAGGCACGGCCGACGCCTTTGCCGCGCGCGGCCGGATCGACGAACAGGTCTTCCAGATAACAGTCCTTGCCACGGATCCACGTACCTTCATGCGTCAGGCTGAGCGTGAAGCCCATCACCTTGCCGTCCACTTCGGCAACGCGCATGAAAATCGCCGACGCCGGATCGAAGATCCGGCGCCACGTTGCATCGGTGATATCAGGATCGACCGTGACTTCGTAGAAGGCGAGGTAATCGGCCCAAAGCGCGCGCCAGCGCGCTTCGTCCTCGGGCTTTGCATCGCGGATCGTCACGGTCATCGCATGGCTCCCGTCAGGCGCCGGCCTTGTCGAGCAGCGCCATTGCGTCGTCGGAGAGCGAAAGTGTCGCCGACTTCGTCAGGCTGTCAAGCTGCGACAGGCTGGTGGCGCTGGCGATCGGCGCCGTCACGCCCTTCTTCCGGAGCAGCCAGGCAAGAGCGATCTCGGCCGGCTTGGCGGCGGTTTCCGCCGCGACCTTGTCGAGGGCAGCAAGGATCTTCAGCCCCTTGTCGTCGAGATAGGCAGCTGCCTTGCCACCGCGTGCCTTGCCCTCGGTATCGGCCTTGCTGCGATACTTGCCGGAGAGGAAGCCCGCCGCGAGGCTGAAATAGGTGATGACGCCGATGTCTTCCTTGACGCAGAGGTCGGCCAGCGGGCCCTCGAACGGAGCGCGGTCGTAGAGATTGTATTCCGGCTGGATCACGTCGTAGCGCGGCACGCCGGCCTTCTCGGCGGCGTCGAAGGACGCCTGAAGCTGTGTGGCGTCGAGATTGGAGCAGCCGATCGCGCGGATCTTGCCCTGTTGCTTCAGCTTGGCAAAGGCGCCGAGCGTTTCTTCATAGGGCGTGTTCTCGTCAGGCCAATGGGAGAGGTAGAGATCGATATAGTCAGTCTGCAGCCGGCGCAGCGAATCCTCGACTGCCTTCAGGATATAGGTTTCCTTCAGCGTCTTGCCCTGGCCCATGTCGGAGCCGACCTTGGTGATGATCACAGCCTTGTCACGGGAGACCTTGCCGCGCTTCAGCCACTTGCCGATGATTTCCTCGGAATCGCCGCCTTTGTTACCGGGCACCCAGGCCGAATAGACATCGGCCGTGTCGATCGTGTTGAATCCCGCGTCGAAGAAGGCGTCGAGAATGTCGAAGGACGTCTTCTCGTCGGCGGTCCAGCCGAAGACGTTGCCGCCGAAGACGATCGGGGCGATCGAAAGGTCAGTTTTTCCAAGACGGCGCATATCCATGGCGCTCTCCTAAAGTGCTGAATTGATTGAAATCCATGACGCGACAGAACGCCGCCGGGAGGTAACCTAGCGCGGCCATGGCTGAATGGAAACCTGCTCCTCGAATTGTGATCGCGCCATTGCTTCACGCCCGCCGCCTCACTAAGGTTGCGCAAAAATCAAACTGGGAGAGGACAGGGCTATGCTGCGTTTTGGTATTCTTTCGACCGCGAAGATTGGCCGCGAACTCGTCGTTCCTGCCATCCAGGACGCGGAGAACTGTGTCGTGACGGCAGTTGCCAGCCGCGATCTCGGCCGGGCCCGCGAGATGGCCGATCGCTTTTCCGTTCCGCACGCCTTCGGCTCCTACGAGGAGATGCTGGCTTCCGACAAGATCGACGCCGTCTACATCCCGCTGCCGACCTCGCAGCACGTCGAGTGGACCATCAAGGCCGCCGACGCCGGCAAGCACGTGCTTTGCGAAAAGCCGATTGCGCTGAAGGCCGATGAGATCGACAGCCTGATCGCCGCTCGCGACCGCAACAAGGTTCTCATCACCGAGGCCTATATGGTCACCTACACGCCGGTTTGGCGGAAGGTGCGCTCGCTGATCGCGGATGGCGCAATCGGCACGCTGCTGCATGTCCAGGGCGCGTTCACCTATTTCAACCGCGACCCCGGCAACATGCGCAACATTCCCGAGCTCGGTGGCGGGGCGCTTCCCGATATCGGCGTCTACCCGACGATCGCCACCCGCTTCACGACAGGCAAGGAGCCGCTGCGCGTCCAGGCCGTCACCCGTCGCGACCCGGAATTCGGCACGGACATCTATTCGAGCGTCAAGGCCGACTTCGGCGATTTCGAACTGACCTTCTACGTCGCCACGCAGATGGCGAACCGTCAGGTCATGGTCTTCCACGGCACGGATGGCTTTATCGAGGTGAAGTCGCCCTTCAACGCCGACCGCTGGGGTGCCGAGGAAATCGAGCTGACCAACCGCAGCCACAATGAATCGACCATCTTCCGCTTCCCTGACAGCCGCCAGTACAAGCGGGAAGCCGAAGCCTTCGCGCGGGCTGCCAAGGGAGAGAACGAAGAGATCGTCACGCTGGAGAGCTCGAAGCTCAGCCAGAAGTTCATCGATTCAATCTATCGCGCCAGCGAGAAGGACGGCTGGGAGCCGGTCTGATCAATCGCCCCGGAAAACGAAGCGGGAATAGCCGAAGAAGCTGAAAAGCGTCGATGCGGCGGTGGAGAGCACCATCGCCGCCAGCGGTTGCAGGTCCGGCAGCCGCAGCAGCAGCGCCGAATAGAGCCCGTAGTTCACCAACGCCGCCGTCACCCCGACGGAGCCGTAGCGAAACCCCTCGACCGCCAGCGAATGGCGCGATGGTTCGAAGGTGAATGTGCGGTTGAAAACCCAGGTCGTCGCCATCGCCACGGCGATCGCGATCAGCCTGGAGATGAACGGACCGAGTGCCGTCAGATGCAGCAGCAGGCTGAGCAAGCCGGCATCGACCACGAAGCCGAGGCCGCCTGCCATGCCAAAGCGCAAGAGCTTTCTCATGCCGCGCCCGTCTTCCGGGCGCGGGGAATACGGATCGCCGCGTCATCGGATGTCGTCACCGCCTGCTCGGCAACAAGCGGTTTCGAAAGACCCATGTAGTGGATCCGAAGCTGCTCGGCGCGGGCGCGAGACACGGAATCGAGGATGACGCCGGCCGTGAACATCATGAACGATACCATCATCAGCGCCATCGACAGCACCCATGTCGGCATCCGGCTGACGAGGCCTGTCTGGAAATATTCGGCGAGCACCGGCGTCATGAAGACAAGGCTGCCTGCCATGAAGGCGCCGCTGATGATGCTGAAGAAGGCAAAAGGTCGCGTCTCCTTCATCAGCATCGCAAACATCCAGAGGATCTTGGCGCCATCCTTGAAGGTCGAAAGCTTCGAGTGCGATCCCTCCGGCCGGCGGCCGTAGTCCAGTTCCAGTTCGGTTACCGGCAGCTTCAGCCGCGAGGCATGCACCGACATCTCGGTCTCGATCTCGAACCCGCCGGAAACCGCGGGAAAGCTCTTGACGAAACGGCGCGAGAAGACGCGGTAGCCCGAGAAGATATCGGTAAAGTCGGTGCCGAAGATGGCGCGATAGAGAACGTTGAAGATGCGGTTTCCGAACGCATGGCCCTGACGCCCCGCGTCGGCATGCACGCCCCGGCGCGTACCCACGACCATGTCGGAGCGCTCGGTCAGCATCGTGCGGATCAGTTCTTCCGCATCATCAGGCGAATAGGTGCCGTCGCCATCCGCCATCACGTAGATGTCGGCATCGATATCGGCGAACATGCGGCGGACGACATGGCCTTTGCCCTGGCGCCGTTCGCGAACGACATGGGCGCCTGATAGCATCGCATGCAGCGCGGTCCCGTCGGTCGAGTTGTTGTCGTAGACATAGATGCGCGCATCCGGCAGGGCGGCGCGGAAGCCGCGCACAACGTCAGCGATCGTCGCCGCCTCGTTGTAGCACGGTAGCAATACTGCAACGCTCATCGTGTCGTTACGCGATCCAATCATTGGTCCTACCCGTCGCGAGAAATTCCGCGAAAGCTTAAACGCCGGCCGTTAACAAGTAGCTATATCGCGGTGCTTTTGGCGGTCTTTTACGGTTTCTTGATATGCGGCCCGTAAGGTCGTCCAAACTCAATGATGAGACCGCTGATGGCGACATTTGCTCCGATGATTGGTTCAACCCCCGTGTCGCTTGTTAGCCGGATAAGGCAGGCATTCGAGAGGCTTTGGCCGTCGGTGTTGTTCTACAGCCTTGTCACCATGGCCGTGATCGTGGCGCTGAAGATCCCCAATGCGACGGACTACGTCGGCGCCGACAATGACGACGTAATGCGGCTCGTCGAGGTTCGGGATTTCCTGAACGGGCAGGGCTGGTTCGATCTGATGCAGTATCGCATGGGACTGGGCTCCGGCACGCTCATGCATTGGTCGCGGCTGATCGATCTGCCGATCGCGTCCCTGATCAGGTTCTTCGGCCTGTTTCTTGCGCCCGAGCACGCGGAAGCAGCAGCACTCCTCATCTGGCCGTTCTCGCTGATCATACCGAGCCTCTGGGCCATGGGGCTTGCCGGAAGGCGCGTCGGCGGTATGCTCGGAATGCACATCGCGCTAACCTTTTCCGTATTTTTGCTGATTACCAGCAACCGCTTCCTTCCCGGATCGATCGATCACCACAATGCGCAGTTTGCGTTAGTGGCGATCATGACGGCGATGCTGCTCGACGAAAAACACGGTGCATGGAGCTATGCCGCGGCGGGTCTGGCAGCGGCAGTTGCGATTGCCATCGGTGCCGAGACGACCCCCTTCGTTGCGACGGTCTGCCTGATCGTCGCCGTCGCCTGGGCATGGGAAGGTGAAGCCTATGCGACGGCCGCGAAGTCTTTCGGCTTGACGCTTGCGCTGGCGATCAGCGTTCTCTTCTTCGGGACGGTGCCGCCGCGTCTCTACGCGACGGTGACCTGCGACAATCTCTCGCTCGGCTATTACAGCTTGGCGGCGATCGGAGGCGGGCTGTTGCTTGCCAGCGCCACCCTGGCCAGCCGCTATCGCCGCCCTGTTCGCTTCGTCGTTCTCGGCGCCGTCGGCATCGCCGTCCTCGGTTCGGCGATCGCAATTGCTCCGCAATGCCTGCACAATCCGCTCGCCGATCTTGATCCGATGCTGGTGGATCTCTGGCTCAACAATGTGCAGGAGGCGCAATCGATCTTCGGTGCCAACCGGCAGGATACCTACACGCTCGGGTACTTCTACGCGACCGGCTTGTTCGCGCTTGCCGTCTGCATCTTCCGCCTGGCGCATGGCGATCGGGTTCGCATCCACCTTGTCCTGCTTTGCCTGCTTGTCGTCAGCTGGGGCATTGCGGCAGTGCAGGTTCGCGGGTCGCCGTTTTCGAATCTCGTGGCGATTTTCCCGCTGACCCTGCTGATCATCGACCTGCGTCGCCTATCGAACAGGGATAGCGAAAACGTCATTGCGGCATTCTTCTACATCGCAACCGTTCTTCTGAGCGTCGCGACGGTCTGGGGCTTTGCCGGCGGCTTGATCGGAAGCCGGTTGAGCACCGGTTACACCGATCAGACGGCTGATCTCGACAAGCGCTCCTGCTCGTCGCGGAAAACCGTCGCGCCATTGGTGGATCTGCCGGCCGGCCTAGTGGTTGGCCCTTCGGACATGGGCGTTTCGATCCTTCGCTTCACCAGCAATCGGATCCTCTCCGCGCCCTATCACCGCAATCAGGGTGGCATGCTGACGGAGATGCATATCGGCCTTGCGCCACCCAAGGAGGCGGAAGCCTTCCTGCGCGGCACGGGCGTCACCGTGCTCGCCTTCTGCTCCGGGAACCCTCAGACCGCCGAGATCGCCAGGATCAAGCCGGATGGGCTCTATGCTCAGTTAGAAAAGGGCAATGTGCCTGATTACCTGCAGGCGTTGCCTAGACCGGATGGATCACCGGTGCAGTTCTTCCGCTACGTCGGAAGCAACTGAGGCTTAGAGCCTTTACGGGTTATATTGAACCATTCTGCCGGGGCAGGTTTTCGTTAGGGCAAAGGCGATTGGCGAAGGGCATACCCTCGGTACGTCCGAGCCAATCGCCTTTGATCCTGGCGGAAAGATGCCCGGCCCTAGCTGGTTTGCAAGCAAACCACCGGGGTTGGCTGAAACGGGCCGCCTGATCGACCGGCCGGCTTGGCCGTATGCGTTGGCTACGACGCGCGCCAGCCGGTCGACCATCCGACTCCGTTTGAGCCAACAGAATGGTTCAATATAACCCGGAAAGGCTCTAGACGAAACGTGCGCGAGCCCGGGCACGTTCGAGGACGTGGATGCCGAAAAAGCCGGCGAGAAGGCTGAAATTGTAGGAAACGAGCGCCAGCGCGAAGGACAGGAACGACGCTGCGGCCGGTGCTGTGAAGACCGCCGCGACATAGGCCACGCATACCAGAAAACCGACAACGACCATCGAGACCACGGAGCGCATGGGCGCTGTGGCAAGTCCAAGGGCAATGGCTGTAAGAGCGATCATTCGACATCTCCTGAGTCGCGGTCAGTATATGGTCTGCACCTTTTAGGAACAATTAATGTACTGGGCTATCCCCATATTACTGGATATACGGTGCCGTTACGGTTGTAACGCGTAGCGGCACCGTTTGGTTCTTCTCTAGACTAAGCCTATGATATTCCCGGCTGTTGTCCCGGTCTGGTGGATTCGCGATACTCGCAAAGGCAGCAAGGCGCTATCGGCCACCGCGTCGAAGGTCAGAGTGCCTCCCGAAGCCATGGTAACCGTCAGCATTCCGCCCGTGCCGATGAAAAGCGCGCGGGTGGTCTCGGCAAGATCGGTGTCGTCGTTGGGTGCGACGGCAAAGCCCGAGCTGGCGGGGCCGCTCAGCGAGGGCGCATGCGAGGAAAAACGATCGGACATCTGAGGGGCTCCTTGTGTTAAGAAGCCCCCATCATGTGGTCCGCATCGGAATGGGGGAAAACAGCTCACCGGCACGAAAGCCGGCGATCGTGCTAACGATCTGAAATCGATGATTTTCCGTCTGGAATGCGGCGTGAACGGCTCGAGAAACGTCCCCGCCTGGGGCTGCTCTTTTTCGGCGCTTCGGCTAGAACAATGGCATGAGCAGCATCTTCGAGAGCGATTCGCCGACCAATCTCAGCGCCTATTCGGTGTCCGAACTGTCGGGCTCGATCAAGCGCACGGTCGAAACGGCATTCGATCAGGTGCGCGTGCGCGGCGAAATCTCCGGCTATCGCGGACCGCATTCGTCCGGCCATGCCTATTTTTCGTTGAAGGATGATCGTGCTCGTATCGATGCCGTTATCTGGAAAGGCACCTTCTCGAAGCTGAAATTCCGCCCCGAGGAGGGTATGGAAATCATTGCCACCGGCAAGGTCACAACCTTTCCGGGTTCGTCCAAGTACCAGATCGTCATCGAGACGCTCGAGCCCGCCGGTGCCGGCGCCCTGATGGCGCTGATCGAGGAGCGGAAACGCAAGCTCGGGGCGGAAGGCCTGTTCGATCCGGCCCGCAAGCGGCGCCTGCCATTCATGCCGCGTGTGATCGGCGTCGTGACCTCGCCGACCGGCGCCGTTATCCGGGATATTCTCCACCGCATCTCCGACCGCTTCCCTGTCCATGTCCTCGTCTGGCCGGTCAAGGTCCAGGGGAGGGATCGGGCGAGGAGGTCGCCAATGCGATCCGCGGCTTCAACACCCTGGCGCCCGACGCCGATCTGCCGCGGCCAGACGTGTTGATCGTCGCGCGTGGCGGCGGCAGCCTTGAAGACCTCTGGAGCTTCAACGACGAGATCGTCGTGCGTGCCGCGGCGGAGAGCGACATTCCGCTGATTTCGGCCGTCGGCCACGAGACCGACTGGACCCTGATCGATTACGCCGCCGACGTGCGTGCCCCAACGCCGACGGGTGCTGCCGAGATGGCGGTTCCGGTCAAGGCGGAGCTTGAAGCGCAGGTGGCCGCCCTGTCGGCGCGACATCGAGGGTGCATCAACCGACAGATGGATCATCGCCGTCAATCGGTGCGCGCGCTGATGCGTGCCCTGCCGTCGCTGGACCAGCTGTTGGCGCTGCCGCGCCGCCGCTTCGATGAGGCGGCAACCGCTTTGGGCAGGGGGATGGAGCTCAACACCATCAACAAGCGCCGGAGTTTCGAAAGGGCCGCGGCGCATCTGAGGCCCGACGTCCTGTCGAACCGGATCGGCGAACGGCGACAGCAGCTCACCGATCGCATGGCGCGCGCCGAGCGAATGGTGGAGCGGCTGGTTGATCGTTCCAAGGCGCGCATCGATCGCGCCGATGCGATCTTCGCCTCCCTGCCGGCACGGCTGATGACGCAGACGGCCCGCATGCGCGATCGGCTGGGCAATCTGGCGCGGCACGGGGATACGGCCGTCCGCCACAAGCTGACGCGCGCCCGCGCCGAACTTGCCGGACATGATCGCGTGCTACAGTCGCTGTCCTATAAGAATGTTCTGAAGCGCGGCTATGCCGTCATCCGCGACGAGGATAACCATCCCTTGTCGCAGGCCGCGATGCTGGCGCCCGACATGAATATCTCCATCGAATTCGCGGATGGTCGCATCGACGCCATCACGCGCAATGGCGGCGATGCGCCGGCACCTGCGAGAAAGAGGCCGGCAAAGCCCGCCGAAGCAATCGATCAGGCGGCTCCGCCGAAGCAGGGCAGCCTCTTCTAGATGAGCGATCGGCGCCATTTCCTGATCGTCCTGGCGCATCCGCTCGAAACGAGCTTCGCGGCTTCGGTTGCGGCGGCTGCTCGTGAAACGCTGGAGGCCAACGGTCACAGCGTCGATCTGCTCGATCTTTACCGGGAGGATTTCGACCCGCGCCTGTCGCCCGCGGAGCGCGCGGGATATTTCGATAGTCCCTACGATCTTTCGGGTGTTGCCGAGATCGTGACGCGATTGCGCGCCGCTGACGGCTTGGTGCTGGTCTTTCCGCAATGGTGGTTCAATTTCCCGGCGATCCTGAAGGGGTTCTTCGACCGCATTCTGGCGCCCGGCGTTGCATTCACCCATGATCAGGCCGGCGGCCGCATCATACCCGAGCTCACCAATATCAAGACGCTCTGGGCGCTGACCAGCACCGGATCGCCCTGGTGGCTCGTGCATTTCTACATGGGCAACCCGGTTCGCCGCCTGCTGAAGCGCGGCATCGCCAATTTCTGCTCGAAATCCCTGAATTTCCGGATGCTGACCCTGCACGACATGGATCGCGCCACGCCTGCCAGGCTTGAGGCGCACATCGTGCGCGTCAGGCGAGCCCTCAGCGCGATCTAGCCGCATATTCGCCGTCGCAAAACGCCGACGTCCGCACATTATCTGCGGGCGCCCCAGTTCTTTTTAGTCGGCTATCTATTGGCTGGGGCTCAGGCCCACTCGCCCTGTCGCATGACAGGCACCTTCGAACCATCCGGTCTGATGCCGTCGATGTCGACCTTGTTCGATCCGATCATCCAGTCGATATGGATCAGGCTCGAATTGCCGCCCTGTGCCTTGATCTGCTCCTGGCTGAGCTTCGCGCCGTCGACAAAGCACTTCGAATAGCACTGGCCGAGCGCGATATGGCACGAGGCATTTTCGTCGAACAGTGTGTTGTAGAACAGGATGCCGCTCGCCGAGATCGGCGAGGAATGCGGCACCAGCGCCACTTCGCCGAGCCGGCGCGCGCCTTCGTCGGTGTCGAGAACCTTGTTTAGCACTTCTTCGCCGCGCGACGCCTTGGCTTCGACGATCCGTCCGCCCTCGAATTTCACCTGGATGTTGTCGATCAGGGTGCCCTGGTGCGAGAGTGGCTTGGTGCTGGAGACGTAGCCGTCGACACGCAGTGCATGCGGCGTCGTGAAGACTTCTTCGGTCGGAATGTTCGGATTGCAGGTGACACCGTTCTTCGCCGTGGAAGCGCCGCCATGCCATTCGTGCCCGTCGGCAAGCCCGACGGTCAGGTCCGTGCCCGGACCCGTGAAGTGCAGCGACGCGAAGCGCTCACCGTTCAGCCAGCCGGAGCGTTTCGCCAGATTGGCATTGTGTTCGGCCCATGCGGCGATCGGGTCGTCGAGGTCGACGCGGGAAGCGGCAAAGATCGCCTTGGCAAGCTTTGCAACCGCGATCGGCTCGGGATCGTTGGGAACACCAGCTTGGCCCATGAAGGATTGGGATAGGAGACGATGTTCCAGTTGATGTCGAAGTTGGAAATCTTCTCGAGCGCCGGCTTGTAGGCAGCCGACATCGCGCGATTGGCGCGTCCGACCTTTGCCGGATCCTGCTCGGAAAGCAGCATCGGGTTATCGCCGGCGACCGCAAGCCGCGCAGCGCCACCCTCATAGGCCTTCGCCATTCCGTCATAGAGCCAGTTCGAAGCGCGATCGAAGCTCGCGTCATTGCCGTACTGATAGCGCGCCAGCGTCGACTCTTCGTCGGAGTAGAACGCCGTCACGAGGCCGGCGCCGGCCTGGTAGGCATGCTTGGTGATCAGCCGCACGAGCGGCAGTGCCACCACGGGCGCGGTGACGACGAGATCCTGGCCGCTCTGCAGCTGCAAACCCACCTTGACGGCGACTTCGGCGAGCTTGTCGAGCTTGATGGGGTCCACGGCGTTCTGGCTTTGCGGCATGACGTTCATAATCGATCACCTTCTTGAAAACGGACAGAGTAGGAGAGAGTTAGATCGCTTTGCGGCGAAAATGAAGCACGGCGCTAAGCAATCAGGCGCGCAGCACTTGCCTTCAGCGCCTTCAATGCGTCGCCGGGCGCAAGCCGAACCTGCAGGCCGCGCTGCCCGCCGTTGATGTAGACGAGGGCTTCGCTCAACGCCGCTTCCTCGATCGCCGTTGGCACAGCCTTCTTCTGGCCGAAGGGCTGATGCCGCCGACATGGTATCCTGTCAGACGTTCCGCGTCCGCGGGCTTCATCATGTTGGCCGACTTGCCGCCAAAGGCGGCGGCGAGCTTCTTCATGCTGACTTCGCGGTCGGAGGGGACGACGACGCAGACAGCCTTCCCGTCGACTTCGGCCATCAGCGTCTTGAGCACCCGGTGCGGCTCTTCGCCGATCGCCTCGGCCGCCTGCAGACCCACGCGCTCGGCGTTCGGGTCGTAATCATAGGTGTGGACGGTAAAGCTCACGCCCGATTTGGCGAGAGCCTGGGTGGCGCGCGTCGTCTTCGACATGGGATCAGTCCTTGAAGAACGCGCCGTAGAGATCGGGCTTGAAACCGACCAGCAGCTTGCCGTCCGCCTCGACGACCGGCCGCTTGATCATCGACGGCTGCTCGAGCATCAGCGCGATCGCCTTTTCCCGGTCGAGGTTTTCACGGGCGTTGTCGGGCAGCTTGCGGAAGGTCGTGCCGGCGCGGTTGAGAACCGTCTCCCAGCCGGCTTCCTCAGTCCACGTCTCCAGGTGCGCCCGGTCGATGCCGGACGCCTTGTAGTCGTGGAAGGCGTAGGCGACGTCGTGCTCCTCAAGCCAATTGCGGGCCTTCTTCATCGTGTCGCAATTCTTGATGCCATAGATCGTGACGGTCATTCAGTTCTCCAGCGTTCCGGCCTTGCGCTCCGCCTTGCTGGCGGTCTTGCAAGCGATCTTCATCAGGTCGGCGCGGCGGCGCACCAGCCTTGAAGAGGTGCGCGTCAGGACGAGGCCGGCTTGCGGCGCGCGGACCTCGACAGTGCCATCAGGCATGCCGGGCCGCGTGATGATCGTCGCCAGCAGATCGCCTTCGCTGACCTGATCGCCGAGGTTGCGATGGAAGAGTACGGTGCCGGCTTCCGGTGCCCGGATCATCTCCACATTGTCGAGCGGTACGGCGGGCCCGGTAAAGGGCGAAAGCGTCACGGCCGCATCGATCGCACCACGCTTGGCGAGGAATTTGAACAGACCCTCGGCATCCTTCTTCGCAAGGTCGGGATAGACGTCGCTTCCGCCGCGAAGCTCGACCGTCACCGAGAGCTTGCCGGGCAGCTGTGTCTTCTTTTCGCCTGCCGTTTCGTGTTTCCAGGCAAAACCGACCGCCTCCTCGAAGGCCGAGCTTTCGCCGTCGGAGAGCAGGACGGCTTCCATGTCGAGCGCCGATGCTAGATCGGACGCCTCAGGCCAGAAGGCGTCGTCGATATAGGCGTATTGCAGCGATTCATCGTCGCAATGCAGGTCGATCACCAGATCGCAGCCGAGCGCCATGTGCATCAGCTGTCGCTTCAGCCGGTCGACTGCATCGTAGCGGCTGAGATTGGCAACGAGCCCATCGCGCTCCTTGACTGAGATCAGCGGGAACTCGCGATTGAAATTGGTCCGGGTGCCGAGGTCGAAGCGCCCCTGAAGCTCGCCGAAATGCGACTGCGCCGCACCCACAGGATTGGCATGCGGAATGATGGTGATATCGCTGCGGATCTGGCCGGCACTCTCGGCCTTGCGCAGCATCTCACAGAGAAAATGGACGAGCGCCGTCCCTGGCAGTTCGTTGGCATGCAGCGCCGCCTGGATGTGGATCTTCGGCGCGCTTGAATCGCTGCCCTTGAAGCGCAGCACCGGAACCCGCCACTCGATACCTGCCGTATCGCCTGAAATGATGATCTCGGACGTATCCATTGCTGCCTCCGCTGCTGCCATTGCTGCAGGAGCTTTAAGCGTGTTCCTGCTGCAGTGGCAAGCCGTCAGCCGCGGTTCTGTAGCGGCCAGCGCGCGATGTGCTCATAGGCTTGCTCGCCGGGCCGTTTGTGCAACAGCACAAATTCCCGCACCGGCAGGGTGATCGGCACATCAAGCCCGGTTCTGGCAATGACGTCGTCGGCGTAGAATAAGGTGGCATGCGGCTGGAAGTCGATTTTCACATGAGGGTCGCAGCCGATGGCGTGCATCTCGATGCCAATCCGGACATGCAGTTGCCGCAGCAGTTCCCGCCCGCCATTGCCTGACAGCACGATCGCATTGCGTGGTGCGGTCTTGAACGTCGCGACATGGTCGAAGCTGAGATCGAAACAGCAGGCATCGATCGCCGACGCCGCCCGGCAGGCCGCGAAGATAATGTCGTCCTTGATCTTCTCGGCGCTGGCGACGCCATAGAGCGAGACATGCAGCCGCTCGGGCGGTAAGGGCGAGAGGAGAGCGTCGTGGTCCCGCTTCAGTTTTTGCTGGATTTCCATGCAGCGCTGTCTGGCTTCGGGATCCGGCAGGATCGCGAAAAACAGGGTTTCTTTGCCAAATCTTGACGATTTCGGGTGCATCGTACGGCTTGCGAAATCGAAGGACGATTGCGTGTTCTGTTCGTGCATGACCAATCACCGGAGCATCCGCCCCGCCTCTGTCTATCCAGGGAACACGGGTATGGTAACAGGTGATCCGGGTAAATCAAGAACAAAAGAAGAACAAGCAATATCGCTGCCGGGAGTTCTGTCATGCGTATCCTGATGGCCTGCGCGGCCTTTCCGCCCTTCATCGATGGTGGCGGCCCGATCTCGGCGATGATGGTCGCCAAGCTCCTGATATCGGCCGGCCACGACCTCGAAGTCGTCAACGTGGCGGGCGAGGACAAGCATGAGATCTACGACGGCGTACCGGTTCACCGGCTGAAAACGCTGAACATCGACTGGAACTATCGCCTGCCTCGGCCGGGCTGGAAAAAGCTCATCTGGCACGCGCTGGAGAATTTCAATCCGCGCGCCTACCTGGTCATGCGCCGCGAAATCCGCCGCTTCAAGCCTGACATCGTGTTGACCGACAGCATCGAGAACATCAATGTCGCCACCTGGGCGGCGGCCAAGCGTTCAGGTGTGCCAGTCTGTCATATCCTGCGTAGCGCCTTTCTCTTGTGCTGGAAGGCTAGCATGCGGCGCGGCGACGACAATTGCGTGCGCGCCTGTTCCTCCTGCCAGGTCTCCTCTTACGGCAAGAAGTTCTTCTCGCGCTACGTCGATGCCGTGATCGGCGAGACCGATTTCATCATCGGCCGCCACACCGAGCATGACTATTTTCCGAACGCCAGCACCCACCGCGTGCCCGGCGCCGTTCCCTCGATTGCCCGCAGCGAACCGCGCAAGGCGCCTGAGGGGCCGATGCGTTTCGGCTTCATCGGCGTGCATGATCCGGTCAAGGGCCTCGACACGCTGGCGCTCGCCGCCCACCGGCTGGTCAATGATCCGAACGTGCGCTTCGTGATCGCCGGCAGCGCCAAGAGCGATTACTCGAAGTCGCTGCCGCAGAAATTTCCGAGCGAAAACACCAAGTTCCTTGGCTGGACAAAGCCCGAGGACTTCTTCCCGCAGATCGACGTGCTGGTCGTGCCCTCGCTCTTCCGCGAGCCCTTCGGTCGCGTGGTGATCGAGGCCTTTGCGCAAGGCGTGCCCGTCATCGGCGCTCGCTCGGGCGGCATTCCCGAGTCGATCGATCCGGGCAAGGACGGTTATCTCTTCGATCCCGGCGACGACAAGGCGTTGGCTGGTGAGATCGCGGCTATGGCGGCGAAACCCGAGGCCATCCCGGCGCTGTCGCGCGCAGCCCTCGAAGCGTCAAGGCGCTACGAGCCGCAAAAGATCGCAGCTCTCTTCGACGCCGTTTTCGCCAACCTGTGCCCCGATCTGGTGACGCCGGCGGAAGAGGAAGCCGAGCCCAGGCAGGCGCGCGGCTGACGGACGCGCAAGAAACGGGTTGAATTCGTCGCCAGCGAGGACGATTTTTGGGGCAGGCCAATTCCACGGCCGATAAGCTTCGATATCGGGAGGCGAGACCAATGGCCGATCAAGCACAGCATTATGCCATTTTCGAAACGGCGGGCGGTTTCTGCGGCATCGCCTGGAATGCCGTCGGCATCACCCGTTTCCAGTTGCCGACATCAAGCGCGGATGCCACCGAGCGCCTGCTGCTCCGCCGCATACCGGACGCCAAGCCGGCAGCACCGACGCCCGACATCGCGAAAGCCATCGCCGCCGTGAAGCGGTACTTCGCCGGCGAAGCGATCGACTTTTCCGATCTCGCGCTGGATCTCGCCGGTCAGGACGATTTCTTCCGCGAGATCTACGCTGCCGCCCGCCGCCTGCGCTGGGGCGAGACCACGACCTATGGCGCGCTCGCCAAGCAACTTGGCCACGGCCCGGAAGCCGCCCGCGATGTCGGTCAGGCGATGGCCAAGAATCCCGTCGCCCTGATCATCCCCTGCCACCGCGTTCTCGCCGCCGGCAACAAGATCGGCGGCTTCTCAGCGCCTGGCGGATCGGTGTCGAAAGCGCGCATGCTGGAACTCGAGGGCGTCAAGCTGGCGCCGCCGAAGCCGGTGCAGCAGTCGTTGTTTTGAAAGTTAGGGTTCGCGAACGAACGGGTGCCCCGCGGCGTGTGCGGCCTTGACGAACTTGCGATCGAACGTAAGCAAGGTGTCGCAATGCTGGACGCGAAGCAGATGCAGCGCATCGGCGAAGTCCATGCCTTTCTCTACGAGATCAAATGCGGCAGCGACCAAGTCTGCATCTTCGATCGTCACACTCGGCATGCCTGCGAAGATGCGCAGTGAGTTCACGATATCCGCCCGCGAAAAGCCGAAGGTCGTCTTGAGAACCCAGGCCACCTCCATCACGACAGTGGCAGCCACGAAAACGCTCTCGGTATCGATAATTTCACGAGCCCGAAGCGATTGCTCAGGATGGTCGCCTGTTATGTACCGTACGATAAGATTGGTATCGATAGCGATCATGTTTCCGGATCGCGACTGCGCGCATATCGCGCCTTTGCCTCGGCCGCCACACCGGCGTCCATCTCTTCAAGCGTCTTTGGCTCGCCTTTGTATGCCAGGATGCCGAACGCCGAGCCCTGCGGGGTCGGCGCAAACGCCGGAGCCTGCCTGAGCAAGACTCCCTCAGGCGTTTCCTCAACGATCAGACGCGTACCTGCTTCCCAATCACGCCGTTGGCGGATTGCCTTGGGTAGAATGACCTGTCCCTTGGTTGAGACAGTCGTGATCAGGGTTTCGCTCTGCGCCATGGTTGGATTCCCGAGGTAAGACAGATGTAAGATAGATCGGGCCGAGTGGTTTCTCAAGCGATCTGTAAATACGCCTCAGTTAGGAGCCTGCCGAAGTAGACGTATTGAGCGCGCCTTTAATGCAGTTTCGAAATCGCTAATGAAGTCTTTGTTTTCGAGATTTGTCACACACGAAACTAGCTACCTTCGTTCGCCTCTTCATAATAATATGAAGCGCGAGGTGAATCATGGCAAACATGGATGACATACGTTGGCAGATTCAGAGAATTTCTCCTAGTGATGCTGCCAAAATGCTTAAGAACGTCTCGATGAATGGCCACATCGATAGGCCGTCTCTTCAATCATTTGAAAGAGATATGCGGGAGGGGCGATGGGTACTGAACGGATCGCCAATTATACTGTCATCGGACGCTTCCGTACTCGACGGAAGAGCAAGATTGCAGAGACAATCGATTCAATAAGAAAGAGAACGCTCGCGGATGTACTTTCCATTCGTAAGGAGATTCATGGCCGCTCTCTTGGTGCAGCGCTGAGAATTCTTTGGAGCTACGAATCGCGGGCCACTCCCGGCAAGGCGAAGACGCCAGGAACAACAGCGCTTCTCGCAATTCTTGAGCAGCGCCCGGAGATTCGCGATAGCGTGCTGCCGGCGTTGCGAGCGATACCTATTCTGCCGCACGGATGCGGCATTGCGCTACACCACCTTGCCGCCCGGATGAACTTGGAGAAAGCGGATCGGTTCTTCGCGGAGCTTGGTGAGCCGGTGTCGCCGGATCCAAATCATCCCGTTAATCAACTTCGAAATGCTTTGACCGGGCTGCGAGGTCAAGGCGGCGTGAGAAAACAGACTTATATCCTAGCGATCGCGATCAAGGCGTGGAACGCATTTTTTCATGGTCGGAGAATAAAGCAGCTGCGTTTTGGAGCCGAGCGCGAAACATTTCCGCGCCTAGACGCGGAAGCCGGCTGGGGGCCGTTGGGAGATGCGGCCCAATCATCTGACGCGTCATCTAAAGGAACGCCAATTTAGTTTGAACGTGAAAGCTGTAATGATCACACCGGAAATGGCTGAGACGATCTTGGCCTCACGCGGACCGAACAGACAGGTGTCCGCTCCGGTTATCAACAAATACGCGCGGGACATGCTGGCCGGACGTTGGCTGTTAAACGGCCAAACGATAAAGATAAGCAATGAAGGTCGCTTGCTCGACGGGCAGCATAGGCTCGAGGCTGCAAAGAAAGCTCAATGTTCGTTCCCATCGCTCATTGTTGAGGGTCTTTCAGAGGAGACCTTTGCATCCTTGGATATTGGGAGAAAACGGGCGGTAAGCGACATTTTGCGGGAAAGGGGAGAAAGCAACACGACGAGTCTTGCTTCTGCTCTCAGGTGGCTCTGGATGATAGACAACGGCGTTATCTTGTCGGCGAATTCATCACCCACTAACGGAGAATTGCTCGATCTTCTTCAGCAAAATCCAGAGATTAGAGGCAGCTTGAAGCATGTCTCGCCGATGCGTGATATGATGGGTGGCGGTATAGCGGCTGCGCTTCATCGAACGTTTTCTCGAAAAGACATCGTTAAGGCGAATGAGTTCTTCGCTCGTCTGATTGATGGTGTTCAACTAACCGAACAAAGTCCTATCAGGCATTTGAGAGAAAGGCTTATCCGCACGCGTGCCTCACACCGACTGCGTCTTGCCGAAGCGGAACGCGTCGCTATCAGTGTGAAGGCATGGAATGCATATCGCGAGTCCCGTCCGATGCATTTGTTAGTCTGGCGAAACCGTGGAGCTGGGCGCGAAGCCTTACCTTCGGTGATGTGAGGTTCTATGTCAAAGAAGAACGCACACCAAAATACCCGGCTTGACGAGGAAAAGTTGGCGTTCCTGTGCAGCGTGGCTGGAGCCATGAAAACCGACCGCTCCGACGTTACCCGAAAAATGATCGAGTTCTTGCAGCGGCTAGGAGTTGAAAAGGCGGCGGATTTCCTCACGAACAGCGGGAAATCCAGTCCCTCCTCATCATAATCTACAAGCTTCCATCGAAGCTTAGATACGCTAAACCGATCTTCGTTGGAAAGTCATGCCGATCAAATAGCCATCACTCCCACTCGATCGTGCCCGGCGGCTTGCTGGTCACGTCATACACCACGCGGTTGATGCCCCGTACCTCGTTGATGATGCGGGTGGCGGCGCGGCCGAGGAATTCCATGTCGTAATGATAGAAATCCGCTGTCATGCCGTCGACCGAGGTGACGGCGCGCAGCGCGCAGACGAATTCGTAGGTGCGGCCGTCGCCCATGACGCCGACGGTCTGGACGGGGAGCAGCACGGCGAAGGCCTGCCAGATCGCGTCGTAGAGACCGGCCTTGCGGATTTCGTCCAGATAGATCGCGTCCGCTTCGCGCAGGATCTCGAGCTTCTCGCGGGTGATGCCGCCGGGGCAGCGGATCGCGAGGCCGGGGCCCGGGAAGGGGTGGCGGCCGATGAAGCTATCGGGCAGGCCGAGCTCCTTGCCGAGCACGCGCACTTCGTCCTTGAAGAGTTCGCGCAGCGGCTCGACGAGCTGCATGTTCATGCGCTCGGGCAGGCCGCCGACATTGTGGTGCGACTTGATCGTCACCGACGGGCCGCCGGTGAAGGAAACGCTTTCGATGACGTCGGGATAGAGCGTGCCCTGGCCGAGGAAGTCGGCGCCGCCGAGCTTCTTGGCCTCTTCCTCGAAGGTCTCGATGAACAGGCGACCGATGATCTTGCGCTTGGTTTCCGGATCCGAAACGCCCTCGAGCTCGCCGATGAACTTGTCGGAAGCGTCGACGTGGATCAGGTCCAGATTGTAGTGTTCGCGGAACATGGCGACGACATTGGCCGCCTCGTCCTTGCGCATCAGGCCGTGGTCGACGAGCACGCAGGTGAGCTTGTCGCCGATAGCCTCGTGGATCAAAAGCGCCGCGACGGAGCTGTCGACGCCGCCCGAGAGCGCACAGAGCACGCGCTTGTCGCCGACCTGCTTGCGGATCTCGTCCACCGCTTTCTGGCGGTAGGCCGACATCGACCAGTCGCCCTTGATGCCGGCGATGTTGTGAATGAAGTTGCCGATCAGCTTGGCGCCATCGGGCGTATGCACCACCTCGGGGTGGAACTGCACGCCGTAATACTTGCGCTTCTCGTCGGCGATGAAGGCGTAAGGCGCGTTCGGCGAGGTCGCGACGACCTTGAAGCCTTCGGGAAGGGCGGTGACGCGGTCGCCATGGCTCATCCAGACCTGGTGGCGCGAGCCCTTCGACCAGAGGCCTTCGAACAGTTCGCTGTCTTCGTCGACTTCGAGGAAGGCGCGGCCGAATTCGCGGTGATGGCCGCTCTCGACCTTACCGCCGAGCTGCATGCACATCGTCTGCTGGCCGTAGCAGATGCCGAAAACGGGAAGGCCGCTGTCGAAGATGATCTGGGGGGCGCGGGGCGAACCCTCGTCGACCGTCGAGGCCGGGCTGCCGGACAGGATCACGGCTTTCGGCTTCAGGCTCTTGAAGCCTTCTTCGGCGGACTGGAAGGGAACGATCTCGCAGTAGACGCCCGCTTCGCGCACGCGGCGCGCGATCAGCTGGGTTACCTGGCTGCCGAAATCGACGATGAGAACGCTGTCGGGATGTGCTGTCTGGGTCATGGCGAGCCTTTAATGAAAAGCACCCGGTCTTGCAATGCGGGAAATCCGCCGCAAGGGCATTTTATTGTGCTGATTGTCCCGCTTTCGCAGGGGTTAGAACCAGAATACGCCGTCCTCCAGCGCCGTAAACAGGCTGTCGACGGCATAGGACAGCTTGCGGTCGATGACGTGCAGATATTCGGTCCAGCCGGAAATGTGCTGCAGCTCTTCCACACCATCAGAGATGCCGCGCAATCCGATCAGGGGAAGCTTGTAGGCCTGGCAGGCGCGCAGGACGGCGAAGGTTTCCATGTCGACCATGTCGGCGCCGATGCCGTTGTAGGCCTGTCCGGATACGACGTTGCCGCCGGTCGACAGGCTCGCCTCGGGAATGCCGGGGATGCGGAGCGGCAGATCGATGGTCGCCGGCAGGTCGAGGAAGGGTGTGCGTCCCTTTTCAAAACCGAGTGGCGAAGCGTCCATGTCCCGATAGGAAACGGAGCTGACCTGGTAGACTTCGGTTTGCTCGAGCTTGGCGGAACCCGCGGAGCCGAGCGATACGACGAGCTGCGGCATGTCGCCTTGCTGATCCAGTCCCGAGAGCGCGCGCGTCAGGACGACGGCGGCTTCGACCGGCCCGACGCCGGTCATCAATGGTTCGAAGCGTGAGCGCAGGAAGGGACCATACTCGGCCTCCGCCGCCATCACGAAGAGGATGGATTTGCCGGCGACCGACTTCAACTCGAACTTCATCCCGTAATTCCCTCTCTGCCACGGATGATCATCATGGTGCTCGTCATCGAGGCGATCAGCTTTGCCGCCCCGTCGCCGACCGCGTATCCGCGACCGTCTGCAACGATGATGTTGCTGCCCGGCTTTGTGATCTCGCCGCGGAAAAGAAAGCGGTCGCCACGCCCCGGCGACATCAGGTTGACCTTGAATTCGATGGTCAGGATCGATGCTTCCGCGTCGATGACGGTATAGGCGGCGAAACCGCAGGCGGAATCGAGCGCCGCCGAAATGACGCCGGCATGCAGGATCCCGTGCTGCTGCGTGAGCTTCACATCGAACGGCAGCTCGATTTCCACCATCGCGTGCTCGATACGCGTCAATTCGGCACCGATCGTCTGCAATGCCGCTTGGCGTGCAAAATTCTGGCGGATTCGCTCGCGAAAGTCGCCGTGCTGCTCTTCTGTCATCAGATGTGCCCTCTTGCGGGCGTGAAAGTGGCATGACGCGCGGCATTCGACAAGCGCTGAAACGACCGACTTTTCCGTGAGTGTCGCAGGGTCGCGATACGTAAAGATTGGATTCAGTCTTTCTTGGTAAATCTCTGTTAGCCATGTGTCCTGGGGATCAGTTTTTCTCGAAAAGGCGTACCTCCGTCCTTGTTTTGCGTGCGAGTTGTTATGCGTTTATCGGCTGTCCCAGCGATCGTCCTTGCCTGCCTGACCTTGTCGGGTTGCTCGTCCAGTTTGGGCCCGGAACCGCTGTTGAATGTTGGCCCGTCGTCAGAGACGACGAGCTCCGTGGTGCGCCCGACCGCGCCGGTTCCGGCAGCGGAAGTGGCTCAGGTCGCGGATGTCGAGCCGGCGCAGCCCAAGGTGCCGCCGCAGCCGATGCCGCACGAATTGGCCTGGGCAGGGGCTGTTCCACAGTCGCCCGCCTTCCTGCAGCAGCAAAACGCAGTACCGACAGCCATGCCCGTTCCATCCGACCGGCCGCTCGCAATGTCCGAGCCTGACGACACCGACATGGATGCGCCGCCGCGCCGCTCGCGCAGCCGTATCTTCAGCCATCGTTTCCGTGACGCCAAGCCGATCAACTTCGGTTCGGCCTCGCCGCGAAAGCTTGCGGTGCATGGCGTCGACGTTTCGCGCTGGCAGGGCGAGATCGATTGGCTGAAGCTGCAGTCGCAGGGCGCCAACTTCGTTTACATCAAGGCGACCGATGGCGGCGACCATCTCGATCCGATGTTCCGGAAGAACTGGCGCAATGCCCATGCCGCCGGTCTCAAGCGCGGCGCCTATCATTTCTTCTATTGGTGCCGAACAGCCGGCGAGCAGGCGGACTGGTTCATCCGTAATGTACCGCGGGAAGCCAACGCCCTGCCGCCGGTCATCGATGTCGAATGGAACGGCGAATCCAGCTGCAAGCGTCGTGTCTCGCCCGAAAAGGTTCGCGAGAAGATGCAGGTCTTCATGGACAAGCTCGAGCGGCACTATGGTCAGCGTCCGATCATCTACACTGCACCGGACTTCTATCGCGACAATCTGAAGGGCGCGTTCATGGATTATCCCTTCTGGCTGCGCTCGGTCGCCGCGCACCCTTCAAAGGTCTATCCGGGCCGCAAGTGGGTCTTCTGGCAGTATTCGGGCTCCGGCATCTCGCACGGCGTCGACAACCGCATCGACCTGAATGTCTTCCACGGCAACGAGGATGACTGGCACGATTGGCTGTCATCCAGGACCTGAGCGGACCTTCAGTTCAGGTAAACGATCGAGGCGTTGAGTGCGGTGGCGAACGCCACCCAACCGGCATAGGGAACGAAGAGCAGGGCGGAGACCCTGTTCGCGTTCCAGCGGTTGCGGATGAATGCGATCACCAGTGCAAAGAGCGCGATGATGATCGCCAGAGCCACCGCTGGCATCCGCAGGCCAAAGAAGAACGGCGACCACAGAAAGTTGAGAACCATCTGGCCGGCCCATATCAGCATGCCGACCGACAGGTGACCTCGTAGCCATGTCTTGGCGCCGGCAATGCCGATCAGCACGTAGAGCACAGACCAGACGGGACCGAACACCGAATTAGGCGGGTTGAACGCGGGCTTGGCAAGCGATTGATACCATTCGCCCGGAAGGTTGTTCATGCCTATGACCAAGCCGCCACCAAGCGCGATGGCGACGAACACGATATAGGTCGGGACTTTGCTCATCCCGCCAAAATAGGGCAATCTATGATCCACGCCAGATGCCACTTTTGCTAGCGTGCCACAGCTGAAATGGTAATCGCCTACTCGCCGGTCAACGGCGGCGTCACGCGCCCCTCAGCGGGGCGATGCGTGCGATGTGCTGGTCCCACGCGACATCGCTGTGCGTGGCAAGGAAGTCGCCGTCGTAGGAGGAGACGGTAAACCCGTCCCTCGAGGCGGCAATTCCCGCCGCATCGGCAACCGTCTTTTCAGACAGCACCTTGCCGCTCTTCGCGTCGATCGTGACCGCAACGCCGCCCTTTGGCGAGCTGACGCCCACCAGCCCCGCCTCGCGATTGACCGCGATCGCCCCGACATAATTCGCCAGTCGCCGCGTCGTCTCTTGCGGCAGTTCGACGAACGCGAGATCCTCGCCCTTCGCGAAGTGTCCGACCAGCGGCGGCAGATCGTTGCGATGACCCTCGTACTGGCACGCAAACCAGATCCTGCCGGTAGCATCGATGTCGACGTGCCGCGTCGAGACTTGCGCCCATTGCGCAGGAAGCGTGTGTTTCTCCAGAAGGGCACCCGTCTTCGCGTCGATCAGCGTCAGCGAGGGCTGCATGCTGGCAAGATTGAGCTTCGTGCGGCCGAAATCCGGATGGGTCTCGATACCGCCATTTGCCACGATCAGCATCCGGCCGTCGTCGGAGACGGTCATGTCGTGCGGCCCGACGCCATAGGTCTCGAATTCGCCGAGCCGGGCAAAGCGGTTCGTCGCGTCGTAAAGCCCGATCATGCCCCGATCGCCCTCGAAATCGTTCTCGCTGGCGTAGAGAATGCGGCCATCCGGCGAAAAGGCGCCGTGCCCGTAGAAATGCCGTCCCTCGGCTGAGGTTATGACGATCGGCTCGTCGCGACCACGCGGATCGAAAATCATGGCATAGGTGCCGGGACGCCGCGCAAAGGCAACGGCCTTGCCGGTCGCCATGCTATGCGCCATGCCGTGGGCGCGCGCCGGCAGGGCAACCTGATCGACGATCTCGCCTCTCTCCGTCACCGTGGCGACGGCAAATTCGCCGCGTGCCGTGCGAAGGCCGGAGGCATAGACGGCGTCTGCCCGCTGCAGCGCCATTGCGCCACGCGGAGCAAGCCCGGCCAGAAAGCTCAGGCCCGCCGCCTTAATGAAGCTGCGTCGATCGATCGCCGCGCTGTTCCACATGAGATCAATCGCCGTCGGAGAACGAGAAGCCGGCAGAGAGGCCGACCGCAGAGCCGTAATCGTCGCTGATCTTGGTAATCAACTCGCGGCTGCTGGCGAGAAGGGCATCCAGCTTCGCCCTCTCGGCGTCACTGGTCGCGACCTCGATGTCAGGATTGAGCTTGGGAACGGTCTCCAGCAGAGACTTGAAGTTCGCATCGATCGCGTCGGCAATCGGCTTGCTGTCAGGCGGCAGCAGGTCGGCCATGCCGGCCTTCTGCCAGAGCGTGCGCAATCCTTCGAGATTGGCTGTCATCGACTTCCAGGTATTCTTCGAGCGCCAGTAGATCGCCATGCGCGGGCGTGGCGTGCTGTCCTTGCCCTTGTAGAATTGCTCGAGCCGCTGGTCGCGAACCGTCTCGGCGCCATGCACGAGGATCCCGAGCAGGGCGGTCACGGCCTCCTTGTTGTCCATGAAGTCCTGGCTCTGCGGGCCGGGGTGCTTCCAGCTCGCCTGTACGCCATCCGGCTTCTCCCACGCGGCGACGACTTCGCCGGCTTCGCGCTGGATGTTGCCGGCGACAGCCGCGCCATACTGGCATCGGAAGCCGTTCTTCTGCGTGGTAAGATCTTCGGAACCTGTGCCGTAGAGCACATATTCCAGCGCCGTCAGCCCCTGCAGGGCGACACTCTTTCCGGCGATCGCATCGACGGTGGTATCCTTGGGGTCGGCCTTGGCGATCAAAGCCTGCACCTGCTTCAGGCCGACGCCCTTGCGATCAGGGTAGAACAGGATGTGTTCGAAAAGATTGTCCTGGATGACAGGGCCGGTCTGCACGATCTCGATGATCGACCAGTAGCGGATCGTATCGTCGAAGGCCGATTTCGCCTTGTCGAGCGTCTGCTGGGTGCCGTTATCGCAGAGATCCTTCATTGCGGTCGTCAGTCGCGCCGCCGATTGCTGGGCGTTGCGGTAGCCCGGACGGATCACATCGTCCACGGCCCGCTGCATGACGGCTGGTACGGCTTCTTCATTCAGTCCGGCCTGCGGTGCGTTCTGGGCAAGAGCGGAAGAGGCGAAGGCAAGCGAGAGAAGAAGGGGATGCCAAAGGCGCATTAAAGGGACTCCAGGAATGTAATCAACGCCTGCCTATCATCCTTCGACGAAGATGCGAACGCGTCACGTGCTTTCTGTGCTTCGCCGCCATGCCAGAGAATGGCTTCGGTTAGATTTCTGGCACGGCCGTCATGAAGGAAAAAGCTGTGCCCGCTGACAGTCTGGGTCAGACCTATACCCCAAAGCGGTGGCGTGCGCCATTCACGTCCACTTGCGATTCCGACCTCCTGGCCATCGGCGAGGCCGTCTCCCATGTCGTGCAGAAGGAAGTCGGAATAGGGCCAGATGAGCTGGAACGACTGCGCCTTGTCGGCGCTGTCGCGCCGGGTGACGAATTTCGGAACGTGGCAGGAGATGCAGCCGGCCTGGTAGAAGACTTGCTTGCCCTTCAGCGTCTCCGGGAAGCTTGCCTTGCGCCGCGCCGGCACGGCGAGGTTTGCCGAGTAAAAGGACACGAGATCGAGCACAGGGTCGGGCGCCTCCTCGTTGCCAAGCCGCTTCTGTACGCCCGTTGGCACCTGGCGGCATTTTGCCTGGGCTTGCGTGCAGTCGCCGTAGGGGTCCGGTCGGTCCGGCGTGGAGATCCCGATGTCGTTCGAGAAGGCGTCGGCGCTCTGGTCGCGTACGGTGGCGTTCTGCGCCTTCCAGCCGAAGCGGCCGAGGACGATTTCGCCGCTCCGGTGATCGCGAACGACAGCTGCTCTTCCCGAGATCCCGTCGCCATCGGCGTCTTCAGGATCGGCGTGCGCGAGGATGTCGGCCTCAGGGATCGCCTCGATCAGCCCGAGACCGATCATGCCAGGCGCAACCCGCGGCGAGAGCCTCGTTTCCGGGGTGAGTGGCCCATAGCCGAGATCGGTTACCGAATAGCTCGGCTTGCGCAGCGAAACGACCTCGCCGCCATTAAGCGTCACGGGCTCTTCGCTGTATGTGATCGCCATCTTGCCCTCGGCCGACAGGCCCGGGATGGCGAGCTCCTGCAGCTGATGCCCGTAGGTCGGATCGGGAAAGTTCAGCGCGTCGGACTTCGCGACGGCCTCACGCTCGTCGGGACCCGTGGCCGGGCGGGCGAGACGAAGGAGCATCGACATGGAGCTCTGATCGCCTTCCGGCGGCTTGCCGCGTCCATCGTTGACGTGGCAGCTCATACAGGAACGGGCATTGTAAAGCGGCCCGAGTCCATCCGATGCCTGGGTCGAGGAGGGTGCGGATACCCAGAGCTTCTTGAAAAGCGCGTTGCCGAGCCGGAAACGCTGTTCCTCGTCGAAGGGGATGTTTCCGGAAATATGCGAGAAGGACTTTTTCGATACGGGGTCGATGGACGTCGCGCCGCCGCCCGACATTGCCTCGTACTGCTCGGCCCGGCTGAAATCGGCGGTGGGGCGGGTAACTTCGACGACCCTCTTCAGGTCTTCGCTGGAGAGGTCGGTCCGCACTTTTGGAAGTTCGCGCTCCCCGGCAAGGGCAGCGGACAGCCCGGCGACAGCGGCACAGAGAGCAGCGCCTGCGAGGATGCGGCGAGCCGGAATGGACGACATTTCGGAGTTCGGGCCGCTTCGTTGCGAAGCGGCCCGCCTTTTTCTTATTTGAAGACGGCGCTAGGATTATCCAAGCTGTCGGAACCTTCAAGCTTGACCGTGCCGAGATCGAGTGCGGCAATAACGCGCTGGATAGACTTAGTCTGGTCGACGAGGCCATCGATGGCGGCCTGAACGACGGCGTTGCCCTTCTTGTTGCCCTCGGCGATCATCTGATCGTACTTCTCGACGTTCTGGCCGCGCTTGGCCATGATCGCCATGGCCTTCAGCGTCGCGTCGAGCTTGCCCTGCATTTCTTTGTCGAGCTTCTTGTCCTTGGCAGCGACGAGATCGTGCAGCGACGGACCCTTCATCTTCGTGCCGTCAACGCGGGTGTAGTCACCCGTATAGGCGGCGGCGATGCCGATCGCGTCGTTGAGGTGCGAGTTGTAGGTGTTGTCGGAGAAGCAATCATGCTCTTCTTCCGGATCGTGCAGGATGAGGCCGAGCTTCATGCGCTCGCCTGCCAGTTCGCCGTAGGAGAGCGAGCCCATGCCGGTCAGGATGGCGACGAGGCCAGCCTTGGGATCGGCTTCGACGTGCTTGGCGGCTTCACCGTCGGGTGCCCAGTTGTTGGTCATCTCCTGCAGGTCGGAAACCAGCAGCGTCGACGCGGACTTCAGGTATTCGGCGCGGCGATCGCAATTGCCGTGCGTGCAATTCTTGAGGTCGTAGTCGGTGGCAGGACGATTGCCTGCGCCCGGGCCGGTGCCGTTCAGGTCCTGGCCCCAGAGCAGAAATTCGATCGCGTGATAGCCGGTCGCAACGTTGGCTTCGACACCACCAGCTTCGGCCAGCGTGCCCGACAGGAATTCTGGCGTCAGCTTCGATGCATCGACATCCTTGCCGTTGATCTTGATCGTCTTGTTGGCGATGACGTTCGCGACGTAGAGCGAGTTTTCGTCGCTTTCGGTGCCGTAGGAGGCGTCGACGTAGTCGATCAGGCCTTCATCGAGCGGCCAAGCGTTGACCTTGCCTTCCCAGTCGTCAACGATCGGGTTGCCGAAGCGGTAGACTTCGGTCTGCTGATACGGCACACGCGCCTTGATCCAGGCGGCGCGAGCAGCCTTCAGCGTGGCATCCGTTGGGTCCTTCAGAAGCGCGTCGATGGCGGCGTCCAGTGCCTTGGCAGTGGTGAGCGAATCTTCGTACTTCGCATGCCCGACTTCGACATAGTGCTTGACGACGGCGGCAGCATCGGCAGCCGCGTAGGCTGGGATGGCAGACAATGCGGTCGGGGCTACCGCAAGCGCCAGTGCTGCGCAAAAATTCCTGTTGAGTTTCATGATCCTCTCCTGTGACGGATGTTCCGTCCGAACTCCGGCAAAAATCTCTTCGCGCAAAAGCAAACTGGTGTCAAACACTCTAGTTTGGAATTGTTTTAAGAATGAATCTAGGAGCGGAATCGGCTATTTGCTCGCGGCGCTGATCGGCTTTTTGGGTCCCGTTAGTCTGGTGGGTTGCGCCATCGTCGTGGGGACTGCCATCGGCTGCATGCTGATCCTGCGCATGACGCATCCTGAAGCCGGGTCGGCTCTGCGGGATGTCTTCAGTCCGCATCTCGGCGGCGTGCTACACCATCTCATTCCGCCGCGCCATCAGCATCCGCTGTGCACGCCGCGCCGATTTCAGGCGGGCCGGCTGAAGCGCTCGCGATAGTCGGACGGGCCGATACCGAACTGCCCCAGCATCACCCGGCGAAGGTTCTGTTCGTTGCCGAGGCCGACCGAAGCGGCGATGGTCTTCAGGGGCAACCTCGTTTCTTCCAGAGCCCGGCATGCCGCTTCAAGTCGCATCGTCTCCACCGCCCTGGCTGGCGTCCTCCCAACCTTGGAGACATAGAGCCTCGCGAAGGTGCGCGGGCTCTGCCCGGCCTTTTCGGCAAGCCTCTCTACCCTCAGATCGGCATCGAGATTCTCGGCAATCCAGGCATGCAGCGAGGAGAAGCCCACTGATCTCGCATCCTGCAGCGAAAGCGGCGCGCTGAACTGGTTCTGGCCTCCCGGCCGCGTGACGAAAACAACGAGTTGGCGGGCCGTCTCGGCGGCGATCCGGTGGCCCAGATCGGCTTCGATCAGTGCCAGCGCAAGGTCGATGCCGGCGGTCACGCCGCCGGAGGTCCACAGGCGCCCGTCGTTGACGAAGATGCAGTCGGGCTCCAGCCTGATCGCCGGATGCCGCCGCTGCAGTTCCTCCGATCGCGACCAATGCGTGGTGGCGCGCTTCCCGTCGAGCAGCCCTGCATCACCGAGCAGGAATGCGCCTGTGCAGACTGAGCAGAGACGCCGCACCGCGGGTCCGTTCTCGGTCAGCCATGCGACGAGCGAGTCGAGCCCGAAGGCTCCCTCGTACGGAAGACCGCCCGGCACGATCAGCGTATCAATCTCGTCAGCATGCAGATCCTTGAGAGCGCAGGTCTCCATCACGACGCCGGGCGAGGTTCGGACAAGGCCGCCGTATTCGGAAACGACCAGCAGCCGGTATCCCGGTTTCACCGCCGCACCTTTTGACAATCCGGCCGCCGTTTCGAACGCCTGCAGCGGTCCGGCGATGTCGATGAGATTGGCGCCTGCAAAGGCGATCATGACGACGAGGCGGTCAGGCAATTCCCTCTCCGAGCGTTGCGCGGTTTGCTCCCTTCCATCTGAGCACAAGCAGAAGGCAAACCGCAAGCATGGGTAATATGAGAAGGTTGAGAGTCGACCAGCCGAGGCCCTGCAGCGCGGCGCCAGCCGACAGTGTCGAGAAGGTCGCCGCCAGATTGCCGAGCAGGCCCGACAGCGCCTGCGTCTTGCCGCGCTCGCTCGCTCGGTAGGACCGCGACAGAAGCGTGGTGCCGCAGACGATCAGCATGTTCCAGCCGATGCCGAGCGCAAGGAGTGCCAGATGGAACGCCGGCAGCGCCGTGGAACTGGTGGCGATCACCACGCAGGCGGCCATCAACGCGATGCCGGTGGAGAAGACGCGGATGACGCCGAAGCGGGCGACGAGCCGACCTGCGAAGAAGGAGGGCGCGAACATGCCGAAGAGATGCCATTGGATGACGCTGGCTCCGTCCTCGATGCTGAAACCGCAGGCGACGGCCGCAAGCGGCGATGCAGTCATGACGAACATCATCGCTGCAGATGCGACCATGGTGGTGGCAACGCCGGCGACGAAGATCGGTTGGCGCGCGATCTCCCGGAGCGGGCGGGCGGGAAGGATGTCCCCCGTCTTCTGCGCATCGATCATGCCGATGTCGCGATAGAACAGCAGCAGGCCTATCGCTGAAAGCATGGCAAGGACCGCGACCAACAGATAGGCACCGGCAAAGGCTGTATCGAAAAAGAGGTCCTTTGCTCGGCTGGCGAGCAGGGGGCCGATCACAGCCGCGATCACGCCGCCTGCCAGCACCGTGGAAATGGCGCGGCTCTTGTAGTCGGCATGCACCGAGTCGGCTGCCGCGATCGCATAGAACTGCGCGAACCCTTGGAAGGCGCCGACGCCGGCCGTGCCGAGGCAGAATAGCCAGAAATCGCCGTGGACGATCGACCAGACCGAGACCAGTCCGCCGGCACCGCCGCAGAGCGCGCCGAGCGCAAAGCCGAGGCGGCGCCCGAGCCGCTCCATGACGAAGGCGGCGAAAACGGTGACGACCGCCGCGCCGACCGTGATCAGCGCAAAGGGCAAGGTGGCGAGAATTTTGTCCGGCGCCAGCTGGTAGCCGGTAATGCCGGTCAAGGTCAGGTCGACGGAAATGGCGCAGATGAAGAGTGCCTGGCAGAAGGCAAGCACCCGAGCATTGCGTTTTCCAGTATCCAGTTGGTCCATCGAAGGCTCCCCAGCGCATAAAGATGCGTGCGGAGACTATCGACGACTGGCTTTTGGCAGCAATGACAAAGATACGTCAATTTCTGCCAATCGGAAAACGTTCTCCGCAATCAGAATGACGTTGGGAGAGAGATCTGTCAGGACTTCTTTTGCATCCGGCAGAAGAAGAAGCCGTCCGTATCTGTCGATGCCGGCGTCAGCGTGATCGTCTTGCCGTCGATAGAGCGTGGGCGGGGGCTGGTCTTGCCGAACAGGCCGTCCCAGGCAGGCAAGGCACTGGCAATCTCAAACTCGGGATTGGCTGCCACGAAGGCACGCACCTGGTCGTCGTTTTCCTGCGGCAGAACCGAGCAGGTCACATAGACAAGTTCGCCGCCGGGACGCACGAAGGCGCTCGCCTGCTTCAAGGCGTCCTGTTGCTGGGCCGTGCGCTCGTCGAGGTTCTTGGCCGTCAGCCGCCATTTCGTATCGGGGCGGCGTCGCCAGGTGCCGGTGCCGGTGCACGGCGCATCGACGAGCACCTTGTCGCAGCGCCCACTGAGGCTTTGCAGATCCTTCGCATTGTCGTGCACCTGCACGTTGCGGGTACCGGCGCGCTTCAGGCGTTCGATGATTGGCGCAAGGCGCTTGCGATCGGCATCGAAGGCATGAACCTGACCCTTGTTGTGCATCGACGCCGACATCGCCAGCGTCTTGCCGCCGCCACCGGCGCAATAGTCGAGCACCTGCTCGCCTTCTTGCGGCAGCACGAGGTCGGCCACGATCTGCGACCCTTCGTCCTGTACTTCAAACCAACCTTTTTGGAACGAAAGCTCCGCCGTCACGTTGGGAAGACGGGAAGCGCCTTCGCCGGCAGGTATCCGGATGCCGTACCGCGCGATCTTTGCTTCCTGTGCGCCGGAGCGCTCAAGCGCCTTGAGGGCCTTGTCGCGGCTGGCCTTGAGAATGTTGGCACGAAGGTCGAGCGTCGGGCGTTCAGCCAGCGCCTGGGCCTCGGCTAGCCAGTTCTCGGCAAAACCGAGTTCCAGGGACGGCTGGACCCATTCGGGAATGTCGCCCTGTATGTAGGAAGGAGCGTCGATGAGATTTCTGGTGCGGAAGGATGTGATCGCATCCTCCGACAGAGGCGGCGGTGCGAACTTGTCGTCGGCAAGGTTCGCTGCGAGGCTGTCAGGTGTGAAGCCCCACTGGCGGAAGAGGACGGCATAGGCAATGGCGGCTGGACTATCGTCGTCCATGAGCCAGGCATGGGAGAGCCGCATGCGGAGCGCGTCGTAGACGATATTTCCGATGGCGGCGCGGTCGCCGGAGCCGGCGAAGCGATGGGCAAGGCCCCAATCCTTCAGGGCATCGGCCACCGGGCGCCTGCGGGTTTCGATGTCCGCGAGTACAGAAATTGCGCCTTCCAGCCGTCCGCCCAATCGCACCTTGCACCGCTCCTTGCCGTTAAGTCGAAACATCGGGCTTGTGAACAATCCGCAGGAAGCGCGACAGACGCAGCGGATAGCTCACAAGTCTCAATCGCGTGGTATCCGCGATTGCGGGCAAGAGCAAGCGGTGAACGCGGTGGTACCTTAGCCGATCACTTCGTAGCAGACTTTTGCCGTACCGCTGGAAACCATGCCGATGTTCTTCGCGGCAGCCCGCGAGAGATCGAGAACCCGACCACGAATGAAAGGACCGCGGTCGTTGACGCGAACGACGACGCTGCGGCCGTTGTTACGGTTGGTGACCTTGAGCTTCGTGCCGAATGCGAGCGAGCGATGGGCAGCAGTATTGATGGAGGGGTTCATGCGTTCCCCGGAAGCTGTTTTGGAGTGAAGTGCGTACCATGACGCGCCACCACAACCATTTGCAGCGAAACCTTCCATCGGAAGGATTGTAGAACAGGCTGCAAGAGTTGCTGCGGCGATGACAGAGCGGCAGATTTTCTTCAAAACGGATTGTCCCTCAACTGTTGAACTTACGCCTTTGCGGGCGGCGGGGCTTAAATCCCCGGAAAAATGGCGAAAAAAGGCCACATGCGATCACGCAATGTTACGTGCCGTAACATTTGTGATTGCTCGGGAAACGATTCGCGACGGCCAAAAAGGGCCGTTCGTGGAAAAAGGATAATGAAATCAAATAAAATTAGAACTTTTTTTGCAAGGGTGACTCCTTGCAACTCGCGATCACAAAATCAGGCAAAATAATTTTGCGCGAACGCCATAATCTTTGCCTCATTTGCGCAAATTCAAAGGCCGTTAACCATAAATCGGAGATAATCTTGGCCGTATACTTTGGCTAAGTAGGAATTTCCTACCCTTTTCAACCTCTACTAAAGGCGTAACCTTGGCGCGATTTTCACGCGCCGCGCCACAGGTCTCCATGCAACAACTGCGCGAGTGACGCAGGATAGTTGGGGAAGGTGAAGCTGAATCCGGCGGCCTTCAGCTTCTCGTTCGAGACCCGTTTGTTCTCGCCGTAGAAAGACCGCGCCATGGGCGTCAGTTCGGCTGTTTCGAACGGCTGTTCCGGTGGCGGCTCGACACCCATCAGCCGGGCGGCTTCGACGATCACGTCCTGCGGCGGACCGGGCAGATCGTCGGTGACATTATAGATGCCGCCAAGCTTGCCGTCGGCCAGGAAGCGTGTCGACGCTCCGATGTCCTCGACGCGGATGCGGTTGAAGACCTGATCTTTCTTGATGAGGCGCCGTGCAGTTCCTCGGGCGAGATTGCAGAAGGCGTTGCGTCCGGGGCCGTAGATGCCAGAGAGCCGGAGCACGGCGGCGGGAATGCCGAGATCTTCTCCGAGTGCCAGCCACGCCTGTTCCGCTTCCAGCCGTTCCCTAGAGCGGCCGGACACTGGAATGCACGGCGTGTCCTCGGTGACCCAGTTGCCCTTGTGGTCGCCATAGACGCCGACGGTGGAGAGGTAGCCTATCCACTCAAGTTGCGGCATCAGCGTTCCAACTCGGTCGGCGGTGAGACGGATGACCGGATCGCCGGCCTCGCGCGGCGCGATCGACTGCACGACATGCGTGGCCGATTTCATGGCCGCCAGCAGTTCGTCGCTCAGCGTCTCGCCATCAAAGAGCAACGCATCGATACCCTTGGCACGCAAGGCGTCGGCCTTCTCGCTCGAGCGGGTCGTCCCGAGAACGCGAAAACCGTCGGCCTGAAAGGCCTGCGCGATCGCCGTGCCGGAATATCCGCAGCCAAAAATAACAACCTGCATCACGCCGCTCCCGCCATGTCCCATTCCCTGAGCACGTCGCTATCCGACTCGCTTGCCGAACGTTGTGCCGCAAAGATCGCGAAATCGCCAGCCGTCATCAGTCGTGAAAGCGCCCAGACGGCCATCGCCCGGACAACGGGGGAGGCATCGGATGCAAGCAGGCGGCATTGCGGGATCAGCTGTGCCTCACCGGAATTGCCGGCCGCAATCAACACGTTTCTGATGAAGCGATCCCGTCCGATGCGCTTGACCGGGGAGCCGCTGAAGAACGCACGAAAGGCCGGATCGTCGAGGGTAAGCAGGTCGGCGATCGATGGCTCCTTGAGGTCTTCGCGCGCCCGGAGCTTCATCTCGGAAGCCTGGCTGGCAAACTTGTTCCAGGGACAGGCGGCAAGACAGTCATCGCAGCCGTAGATGCGGTTTCCGATCAGCGGCCGGAGCGCCGGGTCGATTGGTCCCTTGTGCTCGATCGTGAGATAGGAAATGCACCTGCGCGCATCGATCTGATAGGGAGCCGGAAAGGCATCGGTCGGACAGGCGTCGAGACAGGCGCGGCATGAACCGCAATGATCCTTCTCCGCCGTGTCGATCGCAAGCTCCGCCGTCGTGAACATCGATCCGAGGAACAGCCACGAGCCATGCTCACGACTGACGAGGTTTGTGTGCTTGCCCTGCCAGCCGAGCCCCGCGGCGGCGGCCAGGGGCTTCTCCATGACGGGCGCGGTATCGACGAAGACCTTGACGTCGGCTCCCGCGCGCGCTGCAAAGCGTGTGGCGATCTCCTTCAGACGGCCCTTGATGACGTCGTGATAATCACGATTGCGCGCATAGACCGATATGGCGGCCTTGTCGGGCTTATCGAGAATGCCGCGCGGATCGTCGTTGGGCGCGTAGTTGAGGCCGAAAACGACGACGGATCTGACGTCGCTCCAGAGCGTGCGCGGATCGCCGCGCCGGTCGCGGGTCTCGGCCATCCACTCCATCGTCCCGTGGCGGCCTTCATCGATGAATGTGCCGAGACGGTCCTTGGCCTCGGGAATGGAATCCGGCCGGGTGATCCTGCAGAGGTCGAAACCCTGAGCTTCGGCCTCGCTCCGCACGAACGCGGTCAGCGTGGCGAGACGCTTCTGTTCCTTCGCCTCTGCAGTTCGTTCGGGCATGGCTGCCCTCCGTCAGAAGTCCAGATCTGCGTAATGCGACGTCGGTGTCAGTCCGCGCACACGCTCTGTCAGCAGCGGCCGGAAGGAGGGGCGCGACTTCATGCGCTGATACCAATCCTTGACCATCGGTGATTCCGACCAGTCGATCTCTCCGAGATAATCGAGGATCGAAACGGACGAGGCAGCGGCAAGATCGGCGTAGCTCATCCGCTCGCCGGCAAGCCACTGGCGCGAGCCTGCGAGCCAGGTCAGATACTTCATGTGCTGGCGGATGTTGGCACGCGCCGTGCGCAGGATCTTCGAGTCGGGAGCGCCGCCGCCCTGGTCTGCCGTCATCTGCAGCTTGTAGACGCGTTCGCGGGCAAGCGGCTTGGTGACGTCGGTCTCCATCTTGATCATGAACCATTCCGTCAGCCGGCGAATTTCGGCGCGCTGGAACGGATCTTCCGCCAGCAGGCGCCGGTCGCGCTTGAGCACGCCGTGGGTCTCGTCGAGATACTCGGAAATAACGGTCGCGCCACAGAGCGCGCGCATGCTGTCATCGACATAGACCGGAAGCGTCCCGGCCGGGTTCAGCGCCAGGAAGTCGCGGCGTTTCTCCCAGGTCTGTTCCTCGATCAGATCTGCCTGATACCCGTATTCGGTCAGGATCAGGCGAACGAAGCGTGACGCGGATGACATGGGGTGATGGTAGAGCGTGGGCATCGAGACTCGAATTTTTTGAGGGGTGTAGCACGTTGCAGGAGCGCGATGATTATAGCGCCCTAGTCATGACTCATTCGTTGAAGCTATAGGAGTTTGGCCCCTCCAATACAAGCGAGTCGGGCTGCCCAACGCTTGGCAAAGGAAGCACACGTGGCTGAAAAACATCCCCCTGTGGCCGATCCCGGCTGTCGCCACGCCTTTGTCGCATGAAGAAGATCGCGCCTCCCAACCGGCATAAGTCTGAGCGAACCGCTAACCGGAGACATTTATGGAATACATAAACTCAATACTTCTGGGTGTCATTGAGGGCATTACCGAGTTTCTGCCGATCTCAAGCACCGGCCACCTCATCATTGCCGAACAATGGCTAGGCCACCGCTCGGACATGTTCAACATCGTGATCCAGGCCGGCGCGATCCTTGCCGTCACCATTATCTATTGGCGCCGCCTCCTCGATCTAGTGCTCGGTTGGCGCGATCCGAAGAACCGGGCCTACGCCGGCAAGCTGATCCTCGCCTTCCTGATCACCGCGGTTCTTGGCCTGATCGTCAAGAAGCTCGGCTTCGAGCTTCCCGAGACGGCAACCCCGATCGCCTGGGCGCTCATCATCGGTGGTTTCTGGATGATCTTCGCGGAGTGGGCCGCCGCCCGCCGCCCACCGCACAAGGAAATCACCTGGCTCGTTGCCATCCTCGTCGGTATCGCCCAGGTCGTTGCCGGTGTCTTCCCGGGAACCTCGCGCTCCGGCGCCACGATTTTCGTTGCCATGCTGGCCGGAACCGGCAATCGCGCCGCCGCGACGGAGTTCGCATTCCTCGTCGGCATTCCGACGATGTATGCGGCAAGCGCCTATGAACTGCTGAAGACCTTCAAGGATGGCGGTGCTGCGAACGAAGACTGGACGGGACTGGGGATCGCTTTCGTCGTCTCGACGATCGTTGCCTTCGTCGCGGTCAAATGGCTGCTGTCCTATATCAGGAGCAACCGCTTCACGCTGTTTGCGATCTACCGCATCATCCTCGGCGTCGCGCTGCTCGGCATGGCGGCGGCAGGCATCATCGCCTAAGCCCATCTGGCTCACGCATTCGCGCCTCAGGGCGCGAATGCAAAACGATTGCCGGCGCATAGCGCCGCGTATTTGGGAAATCGTAGATGGCAGTCTCGACTGCCCGGCATCAAGGGATGCCAAGGCCGGCTCAGGAAGCCGGCATTTTGTTATCGGCTGATGGAGCCGGTCTCGCACGGATCCACGCCATAGGCAGGCGAGCATTCGCCTTTCACGGCCGCGACCGAGCCGGGCGCAATGAACGAACCTGCCAGAATAACCAGCGCCGCGCACGCGAACAGAAGCGCGATTGACCTACCCATCAAGAAAGCCTTTCAAGTCATTTGAGCACGCCGTGGCGAGGCGCTGAGTCCATCCACAACGCGCGGGGTGTGTAGTCAGAGGAATGACAAATAGCAATAAACGTTCCTGCTAAATTTGGTGTTAATTCCGCTAATTTTCCCATGCGACTTTTATGCAACGTTTGGTCGGCCCAAAGTGTGGAAAACACGTACGCCGAAGGGCCATCTCGCAAACAAAAACGCCGCCCGCGGATGTCGCAGGCGGCGTTCGATGCAAGCGATAATGCTAGGCTCAGGCGGCCTTTCCGGAGCCCGTGTACTGGCCATGCGGGCGGTACTGAACGAGATAGGATCCGATCACGGAGTTTACCATCGTCGGGGCAACGCCGATGTCCTTCAAGGTGCGGCCTTCGGCAACGGCTTCCTTCGAAACAACGTTGTCCTTCTTTAGTAGCCGGACCTGGTCGGCGGTGATCGGAGGCGCGATGAACGGCACGAGCGAGGCAACGCTGCCGATCAACGAGGCGATGCCGAAGGGAATGGAAACGAGCGGGTTCTTGCGGCTCGTCGCCTTCAGCACGGCCTGGAGACAGTCACGGAAGCTCAGCACCTCAGGGCCACCGAGTTCGTAGGTCTTGCCTGCCGCGACCTTGCCCTCGACGGCCTTGGCAACGGCCTCGGCAATATCGACGACGTAGACCGGCTGGAACTTCGTCTTGCCGCCGCCGATCAACGGCAGGACAGGGGCGGTCCGCGCCATGTCTGCGAACTTGTTGAAGAAATTATCCTCGGGCCCGAAAACGATGGACGGGCGATAGATGATGGCATCCGGCTTGACCGAATGGATGGCTGCTTCCGCGCGGCCCTTGGTGCGGGCATAGGCCGAGTCGGAATGCGCGTTTGCGCCGAGGGCCGAGATATGGACGAGCTTGGCGCCGGCGCCGCGGGCTGCCTCCGCAACGGCGCGCGCGCCGAATTCCTGAACCGCCTCGAAGGAGTTGCGGCCTGCTTCGTGCAGGATGCCGACGCAATTGACGACGAAGTCAGCGCCGTCGACCGCACGGTCGATCGAGTTGCGGTAGCGCAGGTTTGCCTGAACGAAGGAAATCTGGCCGACATTGCCGAGCGGCTGCAGGAAGCCGGCGAGGTCAGGGCGGCGAACGGCAACGCGAATGCGATAGCCGCGCTTTGCGAGCGCGCGGACGATATGCCTGCCGATGAAGCCGGACCCTCCGAACACGGTGACGAGTGGCGGCAGGTTTGCAAGGGTCATGACAGGCTCCTCGAAAGGCTCAGTTGTGTGATCGATCTGGTCTCGTCTTAGACCAATCACGGCGCGACGAAAAGGGTCATCGCGCCGCAGTTCTCATGGCGCAGAACTCGTCTCAGATGCCTTCGACGACGACCATCTCGGCGTCGGCGATTTCCTGGCGGATTTTCGCGGCGATCTGGTACTCAGGAGAGTTGTAGCAATCGACGGCGTGCTGCATCGAGGGAAACTCGATGACGACGTTGCGTGCACGCGACTGGCCTTCGAGCTCGGTAATCGCACCGCCGCGCGCAAGAAAGTTCGCGCCGTACTTCTCGAAAGCCGGCTTTGCCGCTGCGACATAATCCTTGTAGCGATCGGGTTCGCGTACATCGACGCGTGCGATCCAGTATCCTTTTGCCATCTGACGTCTCCCTGGCTTTTTTAGAATTATTGAAGGGCGGCCGACATTTCGGCGAGGATCGCGCGCGCGGCTTCGCGGGGATCCGCAGCCTTCACGATCGGGCGGGCAACGACCAGATGGCTGGAGCCGGCCTTCAGTGCATCACCTGGTGTCATTACGCGCTTTTGGTCGCCCTTGTCGGCGCCGGCAGGGCGAATGCCCGGCGTGACGAGCGCCATGTCAGGACCGATGATCTTGCGCACGGCAGCGGATTCCTCGGCCGAGCAGACGATACCGCCCATGCCGGCGAGATGCGCCTGTTCGGCGCGGCGCAGCACCAGCGTATGCGGATCATATTCGTAGCCGGCGGAGATCAGGTCCTGCTCGTCCATAGAGGTCAGCACGGTAACACCGAGGAGACAGAGATCGGAGCCCTTCGCCGCCTCGACAGCAGCCTTCATCGCCTTTGGATAGGCGTGCAGCGTCAGCATCGACATGCCCATCTTGACGATGTTCTCGACACCCGAGGCGACCGTGTTGTCGATGTCGAGCAGCTTCATGTCGAGGAAGATCTTCTTGCCGCTCTTGGCAAGATCACGCGCAAATTCCAGGCCGCCGGCAAAGGCCAGCTGATAGCCGATCTTGTAGAAAACCACGTCGTCGCCGAGCGTATCGACGATCCGTTCGGCTTCGCCAAGCGTTGGAACATCCAGCCCGACGATCAGGCGTTCGCGTGCGTCCATCTCACATCCATCCCTGCCACTCTTCGATAGGCGTCCAGTCGCACGATAGGCGCTGATCTGCAAGGCTGAAACAATAGAGATTGCCGCCGCCGCCAGGCTGATCGCCGTCGCGCCGGATCGCCCGGCCCTGAAGGTGGCATTTCAACAGGGTTCCGACACCGCCGTGGCCGACGAAGCCGATGGGCAGGGCGGGATCATGCGATGCGAGCACATCGTTGACCGCCGAAACGATACGCCGTTGCGCATCGATTGCTCGCTCCCAACCACGGAAGCTCTCCTCGGGGTGCGCGAAGAACCAGTCGGCCGCCTTTTCGAACTCCGGCGGCGGCAGGAAGCCGGTTGCCGTGCGGTCGTTCTCATGCATGCCGTGGACGATTTCGACGGTCAGCCCCCCGGCGGCCGCAAGGATCTCGGCGGTCTCGATCGCCTTCGTCTCGTCGCTGGAAACGATGCGCCGCAATTGCCTTGCCCAGCCGCTTTCAGCCGCTCTGCCGGCGCGCGCGGCCCCAATGTCCGATAATCCCCATTTCGACACGGGGACATGGGGGTCGATCTTGACCTGCGGGTGGGTGATATAGAGGCCGAACACCAGGTCAGCCGCGCCGGTAGATCCAGAGCTGCGCCGGCGGAATGTTCCGGACGATGAAGTCGAAATGCTGGATGTGGTAGCGATCCGGCCGCGCGATGATCGGCGACACGGCGCCGTAGGAGATCTGCACGACGGGCCGGCCGGCCGGCAGGCGGTCCAGCAGGCTTTCGAGAAGGGCGATGCGGGCCTGCATGGGGAAGTTCAGGAGCGGCACGGCGGAAATGACGGAATCGAACTTCTGATCCTTCAGGTCGCCAAGCGTCTTGTCGAGATTGAACGCGTCGCCGTTGATGAAGTTCACGCCCGGATAAAGCCGGATCAGGTGCTCGTAGAAATCCGTCGAGTATTCGATGGCAACCAGATTTTCCGGCTTCACGCCACGCCCGAGGATCGCCTTGGTGATCGCTCCGGTGCCGGGGCCGAGTTCTAGGACAGGCAGGCCGGAGTGGGTGTTGACGACACTCGCCATCTTGCGGGCCGTTATGGAGGAGGTGGGAACGATCGAGCCGACTGTCTTTGGCCCCTGCATCATCCCCTTGAAGAAACGAATCTCTTCGTCGAATTTCCTGCCAAGCCGTTCCTTCAGGCGCAAAGCCATGCCCGTCCTCCTAGATATGCAACAAGCAGCCCGGTTCCTAATTGCAGTCAGTCGGGCCGAAAAACAAGGCCCGACGTCGCAATCGGCAAAGTTTGAGCAAGAAATGCGACGCGCGACTAAACGCGCATCGGCATCAGTACATAAAGAGCGTCGTCACCGGCCGTGTCGCGAATGAGCGTCGGCGAGCCGGCATCGGCCAACAGGAAGATCGCGGCGTCGCCCGAAAGCTGTGCCGTGATGTCGAGCAGATACTTCGCGTTGAAGCCGATCTCCATCGCGTCCATGTCGTAACCGACGGCAACCTCTTCGGTAGCGCTGCCGGAATCCGGATTGTTGACGGTGAGCAGCAGCTGCCCGTCGGAAAGCGCGAGCTTGACCGCGCGGCCGCGCTCCGAGGAAATCGTCGACACACGGTCGACGGCCTGCGCGAACGTCGTGCAATCGACGCGCATTTCCTTGTCGTTGTTGGCAGGGATGACGCGCTGGTAGTCCGGGAACGTGCCGTCGATCAGCTTCGAGGTGATCACGATCGAGCCGATGCTGATGCGGATCTTGGCGTCCGAAACCTCGACGGTCACCATTGCGTCAGGCACGTCGACGAGCTTCTGGAGCTCACCCACCGTCTTGCGCGGGATGATGATGCCAGGCATGCCTTCCGAACCCGAAGGCGCCTTGACGTCGGCGCGGGCGAGGCGGTGACCATCGGTCGCAACGGCGCGCAGCTTCAGATCGCCTTCGCTTTCGATCGTGTGGAAGAAGATGCCGTTCAGGTAATAACGGGTTTCCTCGGTCGAAATCGCGAACTGCGTGCGATCGATCAGCATCTTGAGATCGGTCGCCTTCAGCTTGAAGGTGTGGCTGAAGGTGCCGGCCGTTAGATCCGGGAAGTCGGATTCCGGCAGGCACTGCAGCGAGAACTTGGAGCGGCCGGACTGGACGGTCATCGAACCGCCGTCGGTGCTGGTCGCCAGAAGCACCTCGGATCCGTCAGCGAGCTTGCGCACGATATCGTAGAGAAGATGCGCGGGAACGGTTGTGGAGCCCGGCTGCTCGACGTTGGCAGGCGTCGCCTCGGTGATTTCGAGGTCGAGGTCGGTCGCCTTCATGTCCAGGTTCTGCCCTTCGGCGCGCAGCAGGATGTTGGACAGGATCGGGATCGTGTTCCGGCGTTCGACCACGCGATGCACGTGGTTCAGCGACTTCAAAAGGTTGGACCGCTCAATAGTAATACGCATGGGATGCTACCGCTTTCGACCGTTACTGCTCGGGCGCCCATCATAGCGCGCCGCAAGGAATGCCTTTGCCCAAAAGGACCGGAGTGGACAGGCAAAATGGCAGAACTCTTGGGCCGATTGCAAGAGGCGCAAATGGAAGCGTCAACGCAATTGCTGTTTTCCGGTGCGATGCTCACAGAAATCGCGACGGCCTTGCCGAACTGCGAGGCCTCGCCCATAAAGACGACGAAGCCAAAGGAAGTGGAAATATCTTGAGTAATGACGAAGTGACGGCCGACGGCGGCAGACAGCGCAGCTTTCGCCTGCACAACATGTCGGTTCCGGCGCGGCCGTTGGAGCCGGCGCTTTACCTCGTAGCGACGCCGATCGGCAATCTCGGTGATATCACGCTTCGTGCACTGGAAACGCTCGCCGGCGCCGATGTGCTGGCCTGCGAGGATACCCGCGTAACCCGCGTCCTGCTTGATCGCTACGGCATTCAGAACCGTCCATACGCCTATCACGAATACAATGCCGACGAGGCCGGGCCGCGACTGCTGCAGGCTTTGGAGGCAGGCAAGTCGGTTGCCCTGGTTTCGGATGCCGGTACGCCGCTGGTCTCCGATCCCGGCTACCGCCTGGCGCAGAGCGCGATCGAGGCCGGTTACCGCGTGGTCCCCATTCCCGGCGCGTCCGCCCCATTGGCGGCGCTTGTCGGCTCCGGCCTTCCCAATGATGCCTTCCTCTTTGCCGGCTTTCTGCCGACCAAGGACAAGGCGCGTCGCGACCGGCTGGCCGCGTTCGAAGCCGTCCAGGCGACGCTGATGTTCTTTGAATCGCCGCACCGCATTGCCGCGACGCTCGCCGCCGCCGCCGATGTACTCGGCAACGACCGGGTGGCGTCCGTCTGTCGCGAACTGACCAAGACCTACGAAGAGTTTCGCCGTGGGACATTGGCCGAGCTTGCCGCGCACTATGCCGATGTCGACAGCGTGAAGGGCGAAATCGTGCTGGTCATCGGACCGCCGCCGGAGCGTGCCGTCGAGGCAGCCGATGTCGATGCGATCCTGGCCGATCTATCGAAGACCATGCCGACCTCCAAGGCCGCCGCCGAGGCTTCTCGACTGACGGGCCTTTCCAAGAAAGAACTCTATCAGCGGCTTCTCGACATGAAGGGCGGCGATGGACGATAGGGCGGTCAGGGATCGCCGAAGGGCGCTGCGCCGGGGGCATGTCTCCGAGTATGTGGCCGCTCTTTACCTCATGCTGAAGGGCTATCGCATCGTGGCGTTCCGCTACCGGACGAAGCTCGGCGAGGTCGACATCATTGCACGCAAGCGCAATCTCGCGGTTTTCGTCGAGGTGAAGGCGCGCAGTGACGAGATAAGTGCCGTCGACGCCGTGTCGCAAACCGCGCAGAGGCGCATCAAAGCCGCCAGCGACATATGGTTGTCACGTCAGGCGGATTATGCTGTGCTTTCCCAGCGTTACGATATCATCGCCGTACTCCCAGGGCGTCTGCCGCGCCACTTTGCGGACGCTTTTTGAACGACATTGCAAGCGCGTGCAAAAAGATCGCGCTGTAACATTACTGTCATGAAACTGTTAAGGTGGCGTCACGGAACGCCTCTATTGCACTCCTCGCGCCCAATAACGGGTGGAGAGGGATTAGCCATGTTCAAGAAATTTACGATGGCGGCCGTGGCCGTGAGCTTCTCGGCCTCGTCGTCTTTTGCCGCGACCAATATCACTTGGTGGCACGGCATGGGCGGCCGCAACGGCGAAGTCATCAACGAAGTCGCGCAGAAGTTCAACGCATCGCAGACGAGCTGCGCGATCACGCCGGTCTCCAAGGGATCGTACGAAGAAGCGCTCGCAGCCGGTATCGCCGCCTTCCGTTCGGGCGAGCAGCCGAACATCCTGCAGGTTTTCGATGCGGGTGCAGCCACGATCATCAACGCCAAGGGCGCTGTCATCCCGGCTGAAGACCTGATCAACAAGTCAGGCTACAAGTTCGACCGCAACGCCTTCATTCCGGGCGTTCGCTATCTCTACGCTGCGGCTGACGGCAAGTTCGTCGGCATGCCGTTCAACTCTTCCGCTCCGATCATGTACACCAATCCGGAAGCGCTGAAGAAGGCTGGCGTCGAAGCCCCGAAGACCTGGGAAGAGTTCGAGGCGATCGCGCCGAAGCTCAAGGAAGCCGGCTACATCCCGCTCGTCCAGACGCAGCTGACCTGGGAGTTCACCGAGAACTTCTTCTCGCGCAACAACATCCAGTTCGCCACCAACAACAATGGTTACGACAGCATCGTCGACACGAAGCTCAAGGTCACCGACCCGAACCTCATCATGATGTTCGAAAAGCTGAAGGCCTGGAAGGATGAAGGCTACTTCGCCTATTACGGCGCTGGCTGGAACGACAACCAGAAGCCCTTCGAAGAGGGCAAGGTCGCTCTGTGGATCGGTTCCTCGGGCTCCTTCGGCGGCCTGAAGAAGACCGCAACCATGCCCTTCTCGGCAACCTTCCTGCCCTACTGGGGTTCGATCAACGGCGCCGGCAAAAACACCTTCATCGGTGGTGCTGCCCTCTTCGCGATGGCCGGCAAGCCGGAAGCCGAAAACAAGTGCGTTGCCGACTTCTTCCAGTTCCTGACCTCGCCTGAGATCCAGAAGTTCTACCACCAGGCAACCGGTTATGTCGCCATCACCGAAGCCGCCTATGAGCTGGCCAAGAAGGAAGGCTACTACGAGAAGGAGCCTGTCGCCGAAGTCGGTATCAAGCAGCTGAAGCTGGAAGGCGGCGAATGGTCGAAGGGCTATCGCCTTGGCTTCTACCCGCAGATCCGCTCGATCATGGAGCGCGAATACAACCGCATCTTCGCTGGTGAAACCACCGTCAAGGACGCGTTCGACACCATCGAGAAGGAAGGCAACGAACTTCTCGCCCGCTTCGCGAAGACGGCTGGCTGATCCAAGTCACGTCGACCATGACAGTCAACATGGACCTCCCTTCTCCGGAAGGGAGGTCCTATCAGCGATAGAGGACCGCGCGTGGCCTATACACCTTCTCAACCTCGCTTCGGCCGGTTCATTCCGGGTTTTGCGGCAGGCGCCAGGAAACCTGCAGCCGTTGCCGAGCCCGCAGGCGCCAAGCGCGTCCAATTCTCGCCGTCGCTGATCCCCTATCTGTTTCTGGCGCCGCAGCTCGCGGTGATCTTCATTTTCTTCTACTGGCCGTCCGTACAGGCGGTGCAGTCGTCCTTCTACATCGAGGACCCCTTCGGTTTCGGCGCGACCTTCGTCGGCTTCGCCAACTATACGGACGCGATCTTCAGCCCCGAATATTTGAGCATCGCCAAGTTCACGGTCGTCTTCACTGGCCTGGTGACCTTCTTCTCGCTGGCGCTCGGCCTGCTGCTGGCGGTCAAGGCCGATGCCGTCATTCGCGGCAGCTCCGCCTACAAGACGCTGCTGATTTCGGTCTATGCGATCGCCCCGCCGGTTGCCGGCCTCATCGGCATGATGTTCTTCGACCTGCATATCGGCCCCTTCGTCAAGCTGGCGGCCTGGTTCGGTTGGGACATGCAGGTCGGTCTCAATTACTACGACACGGCGTTCGCACTGATCGTCGTCGCGGTCTGGAAGCAGATCCCCTATAACTTCATCTTCTTCCTGTCGGGTCTTCAGGGCGTGCCGGTCTCCGTGCGCGAAGCCGCCACCATCGATTGCCGCTCCGGTTTCCGCCGGTTCTGGACGGTGACGCTGCCGCTGCTGGCGCCCACCGCCTTCTTCCTGCTGATCATTAACATCACCTACGCCCTGTTCGACACCTTTGGTGTCATTGACGTGATGGTGAAGGACAAGCCGGCCAACAATCCGATCACCCTTGTCTACAAGGTCTACATGGACGGCTTCCGCGGCAATGACATCGGCAGCTCCTCGGCGCAGTCGGTCATCCTGATGATCGTCGTCTTCGTCCTCACCATCATCCAGTTCCGCTTCATCGAGAAGCGCATCCACTACACGTGATCGGGGAAGACCAATGTACAAGACGAAACCCCTCGACCATCTGATCCTGATCCTCGGGTCGCTGTTTCTGATCCTGCCGGTGATCGTGGCTTTCATGACCTCGACCCACGAGGCGGCCGAAATCCACACCAAGGGCCTGATGATCGTGCCCGGTGACAATTTCGTCGGCACCTATGAGAAGGTCCTGACCCAGAAGGGCGGCTTCACTGGCCAGGTCACTGGCCTGAACATGGTGCTGAACTCGCTGATCCTCGGCATCGGCTTTGCCGTCGGCAAGATCGTGCTGTCGATGATGGCGGCCTATGCCATCGTCTATTTCCGCTTCCGCTTCGCGACGCTGGCCTTCTGGATCATCTTCACGACGTTGCTGCTGCCGCTCGAAGTGCGCATCATGCCGTCCTACGAGGTGATGAGCAAACTCGGGCTGCTGAACACTTACACCGGCCTGATCGTGCCGCTGCTCGCCTCCGCGACCGGCACCTTCTATTTCCGCCAGTTCTTCAAGTCCGTCCCCGAGGAACTCTTGGAGGCCGCCCGCATCGATGGCGCCGGGCCGTTCAAGTTCTTCGTCGATATCCTGATCCCGCTGTCGCGCACCATGATGGCGGCGATCTTCATCATCATGTTCGTCTATGGCTGGAACCAGTATCTCTGGCCTATGCTGATGACCACCGACGAGAGCTTCTTCACGCTCATGCGCGGCATCAAGTCGATCCTGCAGGTCTGGGTCGGTTCGCAAATTCCCGATTACAACGAAGCCTTTGCACTCGCCGTGCTGGCCATGCTGCCGCCGGTGCTGATCGTCGTGATTTTCCAGAGATGGTTCATCAAGGGCCTCACCGAGAGCGATAAGTAAGGAAGAGAAACATGGCACGGATCGAAATCTCGAAGGTCTGCAAGGATTATCATGGCGGCGTCCGCGCCGTGAACGGCGTCGACATCTCGATCGCCGATGGTGAGTTCATCGTCCTCGTCGGCCCGTCCGGCTGCGGCAAGTCCACGCTGCTGCGCATGGTGGCGGGTCTCGAGGAGATCTCCGACGGCACCGTCAGCATCGGTGACCGCGTGGTCAACAGCATCGACCCTGCTGATCGCGACATCGCCATGGTCTTCCAGAACTACGCGCTCTACCCGCACATGACGGTGCGCGAGAACCTGGAATACGGCCTGAAGAACCGCAAGACGCCGAAGTCGGAAATCGACGCGCGCGTCGCCGAGGCCGCCCGCATGCTGCAGCTCGAGCCCTATCTCGACCGCCGCCCGCGCGCCCTGTCAGGTGGTCAGCGCCAGCGCGTTGCCATGGGCCGCGCCATCGTTCGCAAGCCGGCAGCCTTCCTGTTCGATGAACCGTTGTCGAATCTCGATGCCAAGCTGCGCGTTTCCATGCGCGGCGAAATCAAGCGCCTGCAGCGCCGTCTCGGCACCACCTCGCTCTACGTCACCCACGACCAGCTGGAAGCGATGACGCTGGCCGACCGTCTCGTGGTCTTGAGCCATGGCGAGATCGAACAGATCGGCACACCGCTCGAAGTCTATCATCGCCCGGCATCGACCTTCGTTGCCAGCTTCATCGGCTCGCCGGCCATGAACCTGCTGAAGGGCGAACTGCATGGCGACAAGCTGGCGCTCGGTCCGAACCTGATCGATCTCGCCGGTCACGCCCCGGCGTCCGGCCCCGTCACCGTCGGTATCCGTGCGGAGGATCTGCGTCCTGCAGCTTCAAGTGAGCAAGCCGTGACCATCGCCGTCGATTATGTCGAGGAACTCGGTTCGCAGCGTCTCGTGCATGGCCTGCTTGGAGACCAGCCGCTGACGGCAGCACTTCCGCCGGAGACGGAACTGTCGTCGCAACTGCGCCTTGCGGTCGCGGCCGACAAGTTGCATTTCTTTTCGCTGGAAACTGGCAAGCGCATCAGCGCGGGCCAGTCGGCAGCCTCCCGTCAGAGCCTTGTCAACGAGATCGAAGACGTTCAGTAAACTCTTAACGATCCTCTGAACCTGTCCGTTACGTCTCTTTGCTATTCCGCTCTCTAAGGGGTAGCAGAGAGGGGTTTCATATGGCTCTGAAGTTGATGCTTGCGAGTGCACTGGCGATTGCCGCCCGTGCGGTGCCTTACACTGTCATGCCGCCGCGCGGCAAAACGTTCGTTGCGCATTCCAGCGATCACCTTCCGATGCGGTCGACGCCGATCAACCCGGACTGGATCGTCGCCGGCGACCCGCAGGCGCGTACCGCCGAGCATTCGCGCGGCCATGACGACGCGGCGCTGACCGCGATCTGGGACTGCACCGCTGGCGAGTTCCGCTGGTATTTCGGCTGGGACGAAACGGTGATGATCCTCGAGGGTGATGTCCATATCACCACGGAGGATGGCGTGGAGCGCGTCCTGCGCACCGGGGACGTGGCTTTCTTTGCCGGCGGCACTTGGGCGAGCTGGCGCGTCGACACCTACGTTCGCAAGGTCGCCTTCCTGCGCAAGCCGTTTCCGAAGCCGGTCGCCATCGCCTACCGCCTTCGCAATATGTTCAGGAATACCGGCACCCAGCAGGGCATTGCCGCCTGATAAATTCGCGGTCGCGGGACGCTGCCGTCACGGATTCGACGTTGCGTTCCCACCCGCTGCGGCCTACATCTGTCGCGCATCAGCTAAGGGACAGAAATGGCTAAGATCAAGAATGTAGCGGTCCAGATGGACCATGTCGCCTCCATCAATATTGCGGGCGACTCCACCTTTGCCATGAGCCTCGAGGCGCAGACCCGCGGCTATAAGCTTTTCCATTACACGCCAGACCGCCTGAGCTTCCGCGATGGCACGCTCTACGCGTCTGTCGAGCCGATGACGCTGCGCGACATCAAGGGCGATCACTACGACCTCGGCGCGCCCGAGCGCGTCGATCTGTCTACCATGGATGTGGTGCTGCTGCGCCAGGACCCGCCCTTCGACATGTCCTACATCACGTCGACGCATCTGCTGGAGCGCATCCATCCGAAGACTCTCGTCGTCAACGATCCGGCCTGGGTGCGCAACTCGCCGGAAAAGATCTTCGTTACCGAGTTCGCCGATCTGATGCCGAAGACCCTGATCACCAAGGATGCCGGCGAAATCCGCCGCTTCCGCGACGAGATGGGCGACATCATCCTGAAGCCGCTCTACGGCAATGGCGGCGCCGGCGTATTCCACTCGACGAAGGACGATCGCAATCTGTCGTCGTTGCTCGAGATGTTCGGCCAGCTCTTCCGCGAACCGTTCATTGCCCAGCAGTACCTGCCTGACGTCCGCAAGGGCGACAAGCGCATCATCCTCGTCGACGGCGAGCCGGTTGGCGCGATCAATCGCGTTCCGGCAGAGCACGACAGCCGTTCCAACATGCATGTGGGCGGACGCGCCGAGGCGACCGAGCTGACCGCGCGCGAACAGGAGATCTGCAAGCGCATCGGGCCTGCCCTTCGCGAACGCGGCTTCCTGCTCGTCGGTATTGATGTCATCGGTGACTACATGACCGAAATCAACGTCACCTCTCCGACAGGCATCCGCGAAGTCAAGAAGTTCGGCGGTGCCGATATCGCAAGCCTGCTGTGGGACGCGATCGAAAGAAAGCGGTCCTAACCACCTTCGAGCACCCTTCGTTCTGCTTCTACAACCCGCTGCAACCAGGTTGCAGCGGGTGGGTGAATCTGTTCCGCCCCTGTTCTTGTTTTATTCTATTTTCTATGCCAGATTGCAATCCGCGGCGATGAAGGGTCGCGAAATCTGGTGTAAACGGTTGCGCTACAGGGGATCGCGCATGGTCGCACGCGTCAGTACGGTTGCATTTCAGGGCATCGAAGGCGTGCCCGTCGAGGTCCAGGTCATGGTCGCGCCGGGCAAGGTCGTGACGCAGATTGTCGGCCTGCCGGATAAGGCAGTTGCAGAGAGCCGCGAGCGGGTCCATGCCGCCTTGCATGCCTCCGGCCTCGCGCTGCCGGCCAAACGCGTGACCGTCAATCTGGCGCCGGCCGACCTTCCGAAAGAAGGCTCGCACTTTGATCTGCCGATTGCGCTGGGGCTGATGGCAGCACTCGGAGCGATACCGGCGGACGCATTGTCCGGTTATGTGGTGATCGGCGAACTCAATCTCGACGGAACGATCGCGCCCGTCGCCGGCGCGCTGCCCGCCGCAATCGGCGCCAATGCCGTTGGCAAGGGGCTGATCTGCCCGGCCGACAGCGGCCCCGAGGCCGCCTGGGCGAGCAGCGATCTCGATATTCTGGCACCCCGAAGCCTGATTGCGCTCGCCAATCATTTTCGCGGCACGCAGGTCCTGTCGCGGCCGGAACCTTCGATACGGGCGATCGGCGGAAACCTGCCCGATCTCGCGGATATCAAGGGCCAGGAAAGCGCCAAGCGTGCGCTGGAAGTCGCAGCAGCCGGAGGGCACAATCTCCTGATGGTCGGCCCGCCGGGATCGGGCAAATCGATGCTTGCGGCCCGCCTTCCGTCGATCCTGCCGCCGCTGTCGGCTGCGGAGTTGCTCGAAGTCTCGATGATCCATTCGATTGCCGGACAACTGCCCGGAGGCAAGCTGTCCGATCGCCGTCCGTTCCGCACGCCGCATCATTCCGCGACCATGGCGGCGCTTGTCGGCGGCGGGCTCAGGGCAAGACCCGGCGAGGCATCGCTCGCGCACCACGGCGTTCTGTTTCTGGACGAGTTCCCGGAGTTCTCGCCACAGGCGCTCGATGCTCTCCGCCAGCCCCTGGAGACGGCCGAGTGCATCATCGCGCGGGCAAATCACCGCGTCGCCTATCCCGCCGATATCCAGCTCGTCGCGGCCATGAACCCGTGCCGCTGCGGCATGGCGGGCGAACCGGGGCATAGCTGCGCGCGAGGGCCGCGCTGCATGAGCGATTATCAGGCGCGAATATCAGGCCCGCTGATGGATCGCATCGATATTCGCATCGATGTCCCGGCGGTATCGGCGGTCGATCTGATCCGCCCGATGCCAGCCGAGCGGAGTGCCGACATCGCGCGACGGGTGGCAAAGGCGCGCGACATGCAGCGCGCGCGGTTCTCGGCGCATGGTGCGGCCGGAACAGGGACCAATGCGCGTTGCTCGACGGCGATGATCGAAACCCATGCCGCCCCGGATGCCGCCGGCCTGCAATTGCTGCGGGATGCGGCTGAAAAACTGAAATTCTCCGCGCGCGGCTATCACCGGGTGTTGAAGGTGGCCCGCACGCTTGCCGATCTCGAAGGCGCCGAAACCGTCGGCCGCATTCATCTGGCGGAAGCGATTTCCTACAGGATGGCGGGCGAACGCCTAAGCGCGGCAGTCTGAAGAAGAAAGGCCCCATTGGAGCCTTTCAACTGCCGACGACATGTTCTTGCGGAATTCTCCGTCATGCCGGCCTTAAGCCGGCATCCAGCAGCATCGCGTCCGCGGTGCGAAAGAGTCTTTTGCGCTCAAGGACTTGCACGCTAGACCCCAGCTCGTCGACCGGGGTGACGACAGATTGGGCATGGAGTCCCACGGGCGATAAGGCTTTGCCAACAAGTTGAGGGGGCGCAAGCGCGCCCCTTCGGGATCATTCGAAATCGACAGGCTCAGCCGCCGAGACCTTCGAACAGCGCCGTCGAGAGATAGCGTTCCGCAAACGACGGAATGATCACGACGATCGTCTTGCCCGCGTTCTCGTCGCGGCTGCCGACCTTGATGGCGGCGGCGAGTGCCGCGCCCGATGAAATGCCGACCGGCACACCTTCGAGCCTTGCGACGTGACGCGCCATGTCGAGTGCTTCCGTGCTGTTGACGGTGACGACCTCGTCATAGATGTGCGTGTCGAGGATGGCGGGAGCAAAGCCGGCGCCGATCCCCTGGATCTTGTGCGGTCCAGGCTGGCCGCCTGACAGCACCGGCGATTCCGCCGGCTCGACGGCAATGACCTTGATGCCCGTTTTCTTCGATTTCAGAACTTGGCCCGCGCCGGTAATCGTGCCGCCGGTGCCGATGCCCGAAACGAAAATGTCGACGCTGCCATCAGTGTCGTTCCAGATTTCCTCGGCCGTCGTGCGGCGGTGGATTTCCGGGTTCGCCGGGTTCTCGAACTGCTGTGGGATGATGGCGTCAGGCAGCGTCGCGGCAAGTTCTTCGGCCTTGGCGATCGCGCCGCGCATGCCTTTCGCGCCTTCCGTCAGAACGAGTTCGGCGCCAAGCAGGGCCAGCATCTTGCGCCGCTCGACCGACATCGTCTCGGGCATCGTCAGGATCAGCTTGTAGCCCTTTGCCGCCGCCGCGAAGGCAAGGGCGATACCGGTATTGCCGGAGGTCGGCTCGATCAGCGTCGTCTTTCCGGGCGAAATCCGGCCCTGCGACTCCAGCGACTCGATCATCGCCACGCCGATGCGGTCCTTCACGGATGCAATCGGGTTAAAAAATTCAAGCTTTGCCAATAGGTTGGCCTTGACGCCGTGTTCCTTGGCAAGCTTGTCGAGCCGCACGATCGGGGTGTCGCCGATGGTTTCGGTGATGGAGGAATAGATGCGGCCGCGGCCCGGTTTCTTCGACATGGCGATCTCCCGTTGTGAAACACTTCGTTACAATAGGGTCGAAGCGGCGCCGAGGCCAGATCGATCACCACGGCACGGTTCCGGCGGATGAGAAAAAATCCCGCTGGAGCGATCTTTGCCGGATGATTTTTTCAGGCTGCGCGCGCGGCGATGAAGGCGGCTGTCCCGGCCAGGATGCTCGCCGCCACGCGGTTCAGCGCCTGCAGCGCCCGTGGCTGCTTCAGCAGTATCCGGGCGCGCGAGGCGAGCGCCATGTACGGGATCAAAACGCTGAGCAGCACCACAAAGGTCGTGACGAGCAGAATGCCGTATTCACGCAGGCCGATGGCGCTGATGTCGATCAGAGTTGGAACCAGCGCCACATAGAACAGCATGGTCTTGGGGTTGCCGAGCGTCACGAGTAGCCCTGAAAGAAAGCTCATCGACATGCTGCTCGATTTCTTCGCCGCAATGTTCTGCGGCAGCAGCCCGGCGGTCCAGAGCTTGTAGGCGATGAAGCCGAGATAGAGTGCTCCGGCGATCTTGATGACGATAAAGACCTCGGTGAAGGTCTGCGCGACGAAGGCAAGGCCGAGGATGACAGCGGTCAGATAGGTCATGTCGCCGAGGACGAGGCCCAGCCCCATGAAGAATGTCTCACGGAAATTCGAGCCCAGCGCACGCGCGACGATCGCCGTGATGCCGGGGCCTGGAATGGCGGCTGCGATGAACAGTGCCGCCGCATAGGCGAAAAGTGCGGTGAATGACATGGCAGCCTCCCTGGGTGGCCATCTTCTACGCCTGTGATGAAAAGCTTTCAACAGGCCAATCATGCGGCGTTCAAACCGCCTCTATTGACGCCGCACCTGTTGGTTCTAGTTCACTGGCGATGTGTAGCGGTCGATGAGATGGTCGCGTCAAAATTGACTGCTACGCTCACGGCGCCGGATCGTTCAATCCCAGTCCAACCGCTCTGCCTCGGCGAAGGAGAAACCTGATGAGCCCCACCGCAGTCGAAAAACGCAAGGTCGCCCCCCTTGCAACGCCCACCGATCTCAAGAGCAATGCCATTCAGGATATCTCGGGTGCCCTTGCGGCGCTGCTTGCCGACGTATTCGCGCTTTACCTGAAGACGAAGAATTTCCATTGGCACATGTCGGGACCACATTTCCGCGACTATCATTTGCTGCTCGATGAACATGGCGAGCAGCTGTTCAACGCAACGGACGCGATCGCCGAGCGCGCGCGCAAGATCGGCGGCACGACCTTGCGTTCGATTGGCCACATCGCGCGCCTGCAGCGCATCAACGACAACGACGCGGATTATGTGACGCCGGAAGACATGCTGGCCGAGCTGCGCGACGACAACAGACAGCTGATCTCCATCCTACGCGAAACCCATGATGTCTGCTCGGAACACGAGGACGTCGCTACGACCAGCCTGCTCGAAAACTGGATCGACGAGGCCGAGCGCCGCCACTGGTTCCTGTTCGAGATGACACGTCAGTCGAAATAGCGCCTGTCAGCCGGCGCGAAGCCTGAGCATTCGCGTCGGCATCCATCCGAGGTTCATCCCCGCAGCCGCCAGAAGGATGATCGCCGCGCCAGCGATCTGCAACGGCTGGAGCGCGTGGCCGAAGGCGAACCTGTCGACCACGATCGCGGCAATCGGATAGATGAAGGACAGGGCACCGGTCAGATGGATCGGCAGTTTCTGGATCGCACCGTAGAGCAGCACATACATAACGCCGGTATGGACGACGCCCATCGTCGACAGGATCGACCACGTGGCGGCACCGGATGGCAGGTTCGAGAAATCGGTCAGGGGCAGCAGCATCAGCACGCCGGTTGCGACCTGTATCAGCGCGATCAGATGCGGCGGTGTTCCGCGCAGCCATTTGGCGGCGAGCGCCGCCAGCGCGTAGAAGAAGGCAGCACCCAGAGACATCGCAATCCCCAACCCATAAGAGCCATCGCCCGTCTCTCCCGTCGGCTTGGCTTCGATGATCGCGACCATGCCGGCAAAGGCGAGCGTCAGCCAGAAGAGCTTCGTGGTCGTGATCTTCTCGCCGAGAAAGATCGCGCCGAGCGCCAGCAGCATGAATGGCTGCGTGTTGTAGACAGTCGTCGCCACCGAGATCGACGCATGGGCATAGGATGCGAACAACAGCAGCCAGTTGAGCACGATTGCGACACCACCGAAGACTGCGATGCCGAAGGATCGCCAGCTCAGTATCCCCGGGCGCAGCACGCCCATCGCGGCGCAAACGGCAAGCAGGCTGATCGCGCCGAACAGGCATCGCCAAAACACGACGGCGCTGACCGGCTGGCCCGAGATCACTACGAACCAGCCGATCGTTCCCGAGATCAACATCGCTGCCGTCATCTGGATGGTCCCGACGCGGATATCGCTTTGCATGGATTGTCCCCCTGAGCTGTGTCTTATAATATTGTCACGCGGGAGAGCTTGATATGTTTTCTATTAGGCTGTGATGGCGGCGGCCCTAATATTTCAAGGAGTTTTGATGGGATTTCCTAATCAGGAGCTCGATGGGGTTGACCAGCGAATGCTCGCCGCGCTTGCCGGCGATGCGCGCATGTCGCTGAAAGAGCTGGCACAGCTGGTCGGACTGTCTTCCCCTAGCGCGGCGGAACGGTTGCGCCGCCTGCAGGAGCGCGGGGTCATCTCGGCCTTTACTGTCGATATCGAGCCTGCCGCTCTCGGCTACCCGCTGCAGGCGATCGTCCGGGTGCGGCCATTGCCGGGGCAGTTGCATCTCGTCGAAAGGATCATCCAGGAGACACCGGAGTTTATCGAATGCGATAAGGTGACGGGTGATGACTGCTTCATCGCGCGGCTCGTCACCCGCTCGATGGAGCAACTGGATACGATCCTAGACAAGATTGCCGAGAGGGCCGAAACCAATACGTCGATGATCAAGGCGTCGCCGGTGAAGCGCCGGTTGCCGCCGCTATCCTGAGATCTAGAAATCCGCCATCGGCGACAGCATCGCGGGTGCGTCGAGCGCAAACGGCGTCTCGGAGCGGATCATGAAATGCGTATAGCTCTGAAGTGGCTGGGCGAGGAGTTCGCAGCCGAGTTTGTCCGGCGAGAACAGCACCGCGACCGAGGTTGCCTCGATACCGAGGCCGCTGAGGATCGCTGACAGCGGCGGAATGGTCTCCGCGACCACATCGACCAGCGTGAAATGGCCTTCCGCCTCGGATTTCCAGGCGATGACCGCCCTCTCATTCGCCAGCCAGCTTAGTCTCACATCGGGATCGAACTGGGTATTGATGAGAAACATCGCCGCGCTCTCGCACACGGCAATCATGTCCGAGACAGGCGTTCGCGTCAGTAGCGCCTGTCGCAGCAGATCGAGATCCTCAGCAACCATCGGGTCGAGGCTGCGTGCTCTAGCCGCCGATCCAGGCGCGTCCGGCATCGGGCCGGAGTACGTGTAGAACGGCAGGGCGCGAAAACCGTAGGGTTCGTAGAGTTTAGGTTTGTCGGTGTAGAGCACGATCGCCTCGAACTGCTGCGCCGCGCACCAGTCCAGTGCCTTCCGGGTCACGTCGCGATAAAGCCCGCGCCCGCGCCATTCGGGCCGCACGGCGCCGGATTGGAACGCTCCGGCTCTGACAACTCTGCCGTTGATCACGATCGGCATCGCGAATGCCGAGAGATTGGCAACCAGCGTGCCGTCCTCATCGAACCAGCCGAGCGGCATGCTGGTCGGGTCGGCCCCGCCAAGTCGCCGCAACGGATCGAGATCGATACCGAACGTATCCTGGAGCAGGCTGACCAGAGCCGCCCATGCGGCAGGATCGTCGAAATAGGCCTGCCGGAAAGTGAGGGAGGGGTAGCGCGGATCGGTCGTCATCACACGCCGGTCGAGCCGAAGCCGCCGCCGCCGCGTGCCGTCACGCTGCTTTCGGTAATCTCGTGGACGGCAGCCTGGATCGCCGGAGCGATCACCATCTGGGCGATGCGCATGCCACGGGTGATCTCGAACGGCACTTCGCCGAGATTGATCAGCAGGACCTTCACCTCGCCGCGGTAATCGCTGTCGATCGTGCCGGGCGTGTTCAGGCAGGTGATGCCGTGCTTCAGCGCCAGACCGGAGCGCGGCCGCACCTGACCCTCGAAGCCTTCAGGAATCTCGAAAATGAAACCCGTCGGCACCAGGGCACGCTTGCCGGGTTCCAGGATCATCGGGTTGCCGACGTCGACGGCTGCGCGCAGGTCCATGCCGGCAGCACCCTTGCTTTCGTATGACGGCAGTTCCAGCCCGACGCCATCAGGCAAACGGACGAGATTGAGTGTGGGATGGTTCTCGGAGTGAATGATCATGATGGCATTAGTTTTCGCCCATGCGGCCAAGGTCAATTGCAATCGCGGCCTTTAATCGCTAGATAGCCCGCAATTCCACAGGATTCACATTATGGCCGAAAGTCTCGCCGAGGCGGTCTCCCGTCGCCGCACATTCGCTATTATTGCCCACCCGGACGCGGGCAAGACGACGCTGACCGAAAAGCTGCTGCTGTTCGGCGGCGCCATCCAGCTCGCCGGTGAAGTCAAGGCGAAGAAGGATCGCATCCAGACCCGTTCGGACTGGATGAAGATCGAGCGCGAGCGCGGTATCTCGGTCGTCACCTCGGTCATGACCTTCGAATATGAAGGCAATGTCTTCAACATTCTCGACACACCCGGTCACGAAGACTTCGCCGACGACACCTACCGCACGCTGACGGCGGTGGACGCGGCCGTCATGGTCATCGACGCCGCCAAGGGTATCGAGCCGCGGACGCTGAAGCTCTTCGAAGTCTGCCGCATGCGCGATATCCCGATCATCACCTTCATCAACAAGATGGACCGCGAAAGCCGCGATCCCTTCGAGATCCTGGATGAGGTCGAGGAAAAGCTGGCGTTGGACACGGCCCCGGTCACCTGGCCGATCGGCCGCTCCAAGACCTTCTGCGGCTCCTACAACCTCGCGAACAATACCGTTCGCGGCTCCGACACCGAAGTCGAGGGAACGCCGGTCAACGGCCCGCAGGCCGTCGCTGACCGCCTGCCGGAAAACGAGCGCGCCGCCTTCGTCGAGGAAACCGAACTGGCGATGGAAGCCTGCCGTCCCTTCGACCGCAAGGCTTTTCTCGAGGGCCATATGACCCCGGTGTTCTTTGGCTCGGCGCTGCGAAACTTCGGCGTTCGCGATCTCATCAACGCGCTCGGCGCCTTCGCACCGCCGCCGCGCGACCAGGTCGCCGATATCAGGACGGTTCACGCCGCCGAAGACAAGATGACGGCCTTCGTCTTCAAGATCCAGGCCAACATGGACCCGAACCACCGCGACCGCATCGCCTTTGCCCGCATCTGCTCCGGCAAGCTGGAGCGCGGCATGAAGGCGCGGCTCGCCCGGACCGGCAAGCAGCTCGGCCTCACCGCACCGCAGTTCTTCTTCGCCTCGCAGCGCCAGCTGGCTGATACGGCCTTTGCCGGCGACGTCGTCGGCATCCCCAACCACGGCACGCTGCGCATCGGCGATACGCTGACAGAAGGCGAGGCGCTGGTGTTCCAGGGCGTGCCGAACTTCTCGCCGGAAATCCTCCGCCGCGTGCGTCTGGAAGATGCGATGAAGGCGAAGAAGCTCAAGGAAGCCCTACAGCAGATGGCCGAGGAAGGCGTCGTGCAGCTGTTCTCCCCGGAAGATGGTTCGCCGGCTATCGTTGGCGTCGTCGGTGCTCTGCAGCTCGACGTCTTGAAGGAGCGCCTGTCGGCCGAATACACGCTGCCGGTCTCTTTCGAAATGTCGCGCTTCTCCGTCTGCCGCTGGATCTCGTCGGACCAGCCGGCCGAGCTTGAGAAGTTCTTGAACGTCAAGCGCGGCGATATCGCCCGCGATCTCGATGGTGACCCGGTGTTCCTGGCCCAGGACAGTTTCTCGCTGCGCTACGAGGCCGAACGTTTCCCGGCGATCAAGATGGTTGCGATCAAGGAATATCACGTCGCCAAGGCGGCGTGATATTTCATCCGGCACGTTGTCCGAACATCGGCGTTTGGCGCCCGGACGATGGGTCGTTTGCTGAGGGGCCTCCCGCCTCAGGTGGGCGCCTCCAGGCGACGATCAGCGCGGCGGACAGGGCCGCGAAAACCAGAGGCTGCCCAAAGGGGTAAATCAGAACATAGTTGAGGAACGCGACGGCTCGCGAGGCCGCTATGGCGATGCTGGTGCTGCCGAACAGCACTATCGAGACATAGGGCAATATACGAAGCAGGCAGATCGCGACTGACACGAACAGCGCCGCGCTCCAGAGCTGATATAGCCTCTCGAACCTGCCGTTTGCCGGCGGCTCGTCGAAATCCTTGAGAAGGCTGAGCGTGACGACGGTGATCGCCGCCATAAGCAGTGAGACGGGAAGAGGCATGGCGAGGATGCCTAGGGAGAAGCCGACGGCCCAAAACGATCCGAAACTTATCCCGAACGCGAAGTCCGCTAGGACAAGCAAGGTGACGCTGATCCCAATCAGCGGCGAAATACCGAGAGCTCTGGCCCGCCTGATCGAGATGCGGAGCAATGACAGGGCGAACTGCAGGTAGATCAAGGGCTTCAGGTATAGGCCGATAACCAGCGCCAATGCGCCGGCGGCACCGCCAGTTCCGCGAGCGCCTGTTATCTCAATTACACCATAGACGAAGAACGGGAAGCCCAACGTTATCGCGACAAAGATGCCGAAGCGCATTGCTGCACCAACCGCGTAGTCTCGAGCACTGATCCATCGCCGCAAAATACGCCCCTCTCGGTTGTTTTCGATATCGCAATAACAGGCATGCGTTTATCAGTGTCGAATTATTTCCTTAAAGTTGCATATTTCAAATTTTTACCAGCGAGGGTCGGTCGCGGCGAGACGAAATACAAAATCGCTTTGGGCCGTCGCGAACGGTGTTGACGTCGCAGCGGATCAAGCAGCTTTTATGATGTTGATGTGGCCATCGGCGTCTTGCCGGGCGGCAATGCGCCCGTCTGTTCGCCACGCCTGGATGCGGGAGAAAACTGATGGTGCGCGAAAACGAAATCCGGGAAAACGAAGTGGCGGTGGATGCTCCGCCGCCGACCGATGCGGGTCTGGTCTTCATCGGCCGCATCCGTACCCCTTGGACCTCGCGCATGGAAACGCCGCGTCAGGGCCGGCATGACGGGCCGATCTGCCGGATCGAAATCTTCGAAACCTGGGCACTGGCGCTGCAAGGCGTCGAGGCCTTCGAGCGGCTGGAAATTCTCTATTGGCTGGATCGCTCGCGCCGCGACCTCGTACTGCAGAGCCCGGCCAACTCGGGCAAGGTGCACGGCACCTTCTCGCTTCGCTCCCCGTCCGCCCCAATCCGATCGGCACTTCGATCGTGAAGCTCGAAGCGGTGGAAGGGTCGACGCTTCTGGTACGTGGCATGGATTGCCTCGACGGCACGCCGTTGCTCGACCTGAAGCCGGATCGCAGTCTGTTCAAACCGATCGCGCCGCCGCAGCCTGGTGATTTCCAGACCGGCGACGACGGAACGGCGCATTACTGCCAGAAGGCGTAATCAGTCGACGGCGACCATCACGTCGGATGCCTTGACGACGGCATAGGCCTCGGAGCCGACGGCAAGGCCAAGTTCCTTGACCGCCTCGTTGGTGATCGATGCAGTGACGATCGAGCCGCCGCCGACGTCGATGCGGACATGCGCCGTCGTGGCGCCCAAGGTAACTTCGACGACCTTGCCCTTGAGGCGGTTGCGTGCGCTGATTTTCATGAAACTCTCCTGGTTGCGAAGGCCCTACTTACCGGCTCATCGTCTACCCCGCAATCTCACTCGCCACGCGGATAGCGCTGGTTTTCTTCCAGCACGTTCAAATCCATGTGGTTGCGCATGTAGCGTTCCGAGGCGCGTTGCAGCGGCTGGTAATCCCAGGGATAATAAGCGCCGTTGCGCAGCGCCTCGTAGACCACCCAGCGCCGCGCCTGGCTTTCGCGCACGGCAGCGTCGAAATTCGCGAGGTTCCAGCGCTTCTCCGCCTGCGCGGTCAGATGCGCCAGCGTGTCGGCATAGGCAGGATCGGTGGCGAGGTTCTTCAATTCCTTCGGGTCCGCGTCGAGGTCGAACAGCATCGGCGCGTCCTTGTCGCAGAGTGTCAGCTTGAACTTGCCGTCACGAAGGCCGACCAGCGGCGCGATCGAGCCCTCGGCGGCATATTCCATCGGCACCGGTCCGCGCGTGCCGGTTCTTGTGGCCAGCGGCGTCAGGTCCTCGCCGTCGGTCCAGGGCTTGAGCTTGGTGATGTCGATGCCGGCGAGCGCGGCCAGTGTCGGCGTCACGTCGAGCGTCGAAACCGGCTGGCTGATCAGCGCCGGTTCCCAGCCGGGCGCTGCGATCGACAGCGGCACGCGAGAAGAACCATCGAAGAAGCACATCTTGAACCACAACCCGCGATCGCCCAGCATGTCGCCGTGGTCTGACACGAAGACGATGACGGTATCCTCGGCCATGCGGCCGCGTTCCAGCACATCGAGCAGCTCGCCGACCTTCTCGTCGATATAGGAGATGTTGGCGAAGTAGCCGCGCCGCGCGTTGCGCACCTGCTCCGGCGTGATCTCGAAGGCGTCGTAGTCGCAGGCTTTCAGCAGCCTTTGCGAATGCGGATCCTGCTTATCGAACGGGATGGTGCCGACCTCGGGGTCGAGATGAGGGCAATCCTCGTAGAGATCCCAGAACTTGCGGCGCGCAACATAGGGATCGTGCGGATGCGTGAAGCTGACGGTCAGGCACCAGGGACGATCGTCCTGGCGGCGCGAGAGGTCGTAGAGCTTGCGGGTCGCGTTGTAGGCGACCTCGTCGTCATATTCCATCTGGTTGGTGATTTCGGCGACGCCGGCGCCCGTCACCGAGCCGAGATTGTGATACCACCAGTCGATCCGCTCGCCGGGCTTGGTGTAATCGGGCGTCCAGCCGAAATCGGCCGGATAGATATCGGTCGTCAGCCGTTCCTCGAAGCCGTGCAGCTGGTCGGGGCCGACGAAATGCATCTTGCCCGACAGCGCGGTGTGATAGCCGGCTGCGCGCAGATGATGCGCGAAGGTCGGGATGTCGGACGCGAATTCCGCGGCGTTGTCGTAGACGCGGGTGCGGCTCGGAAGCTGGCCGGACATGAAGGAAGCCCGCGCCGGTGCGCAGAGCGGGCTTGCCGTATAGGTGTTGGCAAAGCGCACGGAGCGCTTCGCCAGGGCTTTCAGATGCGGCGCGTGAAGAAACTCGGCCGGCCCGTCGGGAAACAGCGTCCCGTTATACTGGTCGACCATCAGGATGAGGAAATTCGGGCGCGCCATGTCAGTCAGGTCCTTGAGGTATTAGAGGCCGAGAGAGCCTTTTACTGCGTCGGCAGCAGGCTTTCCGTCAAGCGTGGTGACGCCTGACAGCCAAGGGTCGATTGCGGCCGGGTTGGCCTTCAGCCACGCGGTTGCCGCAGCCTTCGGGTCCTCGCCGCCAAGGATCGAGCCCATCAGCGCGTTTTCCATGGCGATCTCGAACTTCAGGTTCTTCACCAGCGTCGCCGCATTCGGGCACTTTTCCGACCAGCCGGTGCGCGCCAGAGTATAGACTTCCGCGCCGCCATAGTTCGGGCCGAAATAGGCGTCACCGCCCGACAGATAGGAGATCTGGAACTTCTCGTTCATCGGATGCGGCGCCCAGGCCAGGAACACGACCGCGCCTTTGTCCTTTCCGGCGCGATCGACCTGAGCCAGCATTGCCTGCTCGCCGGATTCAACCAGCTTCCAGTCCTTGAGCCCGAAGTCGTTGGCGTCGATCATCTTCTGGATGTTGGCGTTGGCAGGCGCACCCGGCTCGATGCCGTAAATCTTATGATCGAACTCGTCCGCATGCTTCTGCAGATCGGCGAAGTCCTTCACGCCCTTGTCGGCAACATAGGTCGGGACCGCAAGCGTGAACTTCGCGCCTTCGAGGTTCTTGTTCATGACTTCGATCGCCTTGGCGGCGGTCAGGTCGTCGATGAAGGCCTTTTGTGCTGGCATCCAGTTGCCCAGGAAGACATCGATCTCGCCGTTCTTCATCGATTGATAGCCGATCGGGACGGACAGGGTCTTCACATCCGGCTCATAGCCGAGCGCTGTCAGGATGACTGAGGTGACGCCGTTCGTCGCCGTGATGTCGGTCCAGCCCGGGTCCGACATGCGGATCACCTTGCAGGAGGCATCGTCCGCCGCGGCAGCCGAACCGATCGCCAGAGCAGAGAAGACAACGCCGGTGGCAAGACGGCGGACCATAGAAATTCCTGTCATCGCATTTCCCCTTTTTGTCATTTGATGGCTTTATTGAAGTCGCTATCCTCTGTCTTGTGAAGTCGGCTTTTTTCGATCGTTGCCCAAAGGATTTTTTATGGCTGAGCGTCCTGTCGATCTCGGGTGGATGCGTATCTTCGTCGAAATTGGGAAGGCCGGTAGCCTGTCTGCGGCAGCAGCTAGCCTCGGGCTGACGCAGCCCGCCGTCAGCTACCAGATTCGCAGGATCGAAGAGCATCTCGGCATGACCTTGCTCAAGCGGCAGCATCGCGGCGTCGTGCTGACGCAGGAGGGCAAGAGGCTCTTCGATATCGCCGCGAGAAACGTCGATGAGATCGACCAGCTTGCCCGCCATTTCCGCAAGGGGACTGCTAGGCCGGCAGTGCGGCTCCATACCGACTACGCTTTCTCCTCCTTGTGGCTGATCCCGCGCATGCATGGCTTTCGGCTGATCTATCCGGACATGGATATCCAGATCGTTGCAACGCAGAGGATCGAGCGCGATAGCCTGGAGGATGGAGACTTGGCCGTCGCCTTCGGGTCACGGGCCGAACTTGGGCGGGACGCTGTGCTTCTCCTGCCGGAGCGCGTGGCCCCGGTCTGCAGCCGTGGCTTTCTGGATCGGAACGGCCCCTTCGCGGATCCCGGTGACCTTGTCCGCAGTCGTCTCATCCATCTCGACACCGCAACGCCCTCGCCGTGGTTCGACTGGCAGAGCTATTTCGCGCAGCTGCGGATCAATCGGGAAGCCTACGCTGTCCAGGGGGATATCAGCTTCAACACCTATTCGCTGGTCGTCCAGGCAGCGCTTGGCGAGCAGGGGCTGGCGCTCGGCTGGATGGGTCTTGTGGATTCGCTTCTGGAATCCGGCATCCTCGCCATCGCCGGCCCGGAACTCGAGGCGCCGGACCGCGGCTACTGGCTGCTGCGGCCGAAGAAAGGCAGCCCACAGAGCGAAAGGCTCGGAGTGTGGCTGATGATGGAGGAGGGGATTTCGGGAGTGGACGGCTAGGCGGCGAGGTCGTTCAGGAAATCGTCGCACCAGCGCGATACGTCATGCTCGAGCAGATAGTCCATCATCCGCTGCCAGCGTTCCTGCCGCTCTTCCAGCGGCATGTTCAGAGCCCGGGCAATCGCGTTCGCCGTACCGACGATGTCGTATGGATTGACCAGCAGCGCGCCCTTCAATTCACGCGCGGCACCGGCGAAACGCGACAGTACCAGCACGCCGGGATCATCCGGATTCTGCGCGGCCACGTATTCCTTCGCGACGAGATTCATCCCATCGCGAAGCGGCGTGACCAGCCCGACCTTCGCCAGCCGGTAGAGACCCGCCAGGATCGGCCGGCTGAGCGACCGGTTGATATAACGGATCGGCACCCAATCCACCGTCCCGAGCGCGCCATTGACGCGTCCCGCTTGTTCCGCGACCGTGCGCTGCATCTGCTCATATTCCGGCACTTCGGAGCGGGACTTCGGCGTGACCTGCAGATAGGTAACGTTGCGCTGGTGCGCCGGGTTGTTGAGCACGAAGCGTTCGAAAGCATCGATGCGCTGCGTCAGCCCCTTGGAGTAGTCCAGCCGGTCGACGCCGATGATCAGGTCGCGACCGATGATGCTTTCCTTGGCCTTGTGCACCATCGCGTGGCTGACCGCCTTCCGCGCGAATTTCGCGAAGGCTTCGGTTTCAATGCCGATCCCGTAGACGCCGCCCTTGAAAATCTTGTCGCCGGAGTTGAAGCGCCCGTCGCCAAGCGCGTCGCCCATCTCCTCGCGACGCAGGCAGCCGGCAAAGTTCTCCAGGTCATGATCCGTCTGGAAGCCGACGAGGTCGTACGCCGCAAGTCCGCGCATGATCTCCTCGTGAACCGGCATGGCAGCCAGCACGTCCGCGGGCGGCCAGGGAATATGATGGAAGAAGCCGATCCGGTTCTTGACGCCCATCTGCCGAAGTTCGGCGGCGAGCGGGATCAGGTGATAGTCGTGGATCCAGATCGTGTCATCCGGCTTCAGCAGCGGCGCCAGGCGATGTGCGAAAAAGCGGTTGACACGAAAGTAGCCGGCCATCTCCTTGCGGCCATACTCGGCCAGATCGAGCCGGTAGTGGCAGATCGGCCAGAGCACGCGGTTGGCGAAACCGAAATAATACTCATCGACGTCCTTTTCGGTGAGGTCGGTGAGCGCGAAGGTGATCTTGCCCTGTTCCTCCAGGGAAAGCGGCCCGGGCTCGTTGTCACCGCTGGATTTGCCCGACCAGCCCATCCAGATCCCGCCTCGCTCCTGCAGTGCGGCCAGCAACGCCACGGCAAGCCCGCCGGCAGAGGCCGCTGCGCCGCCTTTTTCAGGAACGGGGACGCGGTTGGAAACAACGACGAGACGGCTCACTTAGGATTCCTTTCAGCGTGGAAGAGGCGACGAGGTGGCACCGTTCATCAAACGGAGATACGAGCGATCAGTTCCCTCAGCGCGGCTGCCGAGGGCAGCGACAGCGATGCGGCGGTTGTGGGCGAGGGGCTGCCGATTCGAATCGCGTGACCGCCGAGCCGATTGACGGCAGCAAACATCGCCTCGTCGGTCACGTCATCACCGATCGCAACCGGGCGCCGGCCGGCAAACGGCGGTTTGGACAGGAAGGTCTCGATGGCCATGCCCTTGTCGGCACTGGCAGGTCGAAGCTCGATCACCATCTTGCCGCGCTGGAGAGCCCACCCTGGGCCCACGACCGCTGTTGCTCTATCCATCAAGCGTTCGACTTCAGCCTGCCTTTCCGGCGCCAGCCGATAATGGGCGGCAACGGCTGCGCCCTTGTCCTCGATGAGAACGCCATCGAGCGCCTCCGCTGCCTGCTGAAGCTCCAGCTTGAACCGATCGAAGGCAGGCGAGGTCTCGCTTCTGGTGACGGCGCCATCCGCGTTCCGCAGCTCGGTGCCGTGAAGGCCTGCGATCGGAAAACGATGAGGCGTAAAGAGCTTGTCCGCATAGGTCAGCGCCCGGCCAGTGACGAGGGCGAGCGCGCCGTCAAGACGTTGCGACCAGGCGTGAAGCTGCGCCGGCAGGGCGGCAGGCACGGTGATGTCATCGGGGGTGGCCGCGAGATCAAGCAATGTGCCGTCGATATCGAGAAACAGCGCGTAATCTTCAGGCGAAAGTAAAATGATCTGCCACAGGTCTTCGGCCCGGAAACCTGTGGCGAGGTCGGGGCGGCGGCAGGTGTCGTTGCATCGGGCATGAGGACTAACTAGGTCGGCGATCCCAGGAAACAACCCCAACGCGTCCCAAGGACGGTCGGGGCGCCATCGTTCAGTCCGCCGGCGAAGCTTGCCGCCGCGCTGTGTAAAAGGCCTTCGCATCCGCCGTGAAAGCAGCGCGTTGTTCGGTCCGGGTGTAGAACATATGGCCGCCCGGATAGACGTTCAGCGCCACGCGCCCTGTTGTCAGCGACGTCGGCAGATGGTCGATGACGTAGCGGCTCACACCATACGGCGTGACGAGGTCGCTGTAGCCGTGGGCGACAAGCAGACGGAAGGACGGGTTGGAAGCCAGCAGTTCCCGGATGTCGTCGGTGATGCTCGCCTGCAATCGAGATCCGCCACCCCGGCCGCCCCATTCCCAGCGCCTGTTGATGTCGCTGTCGAGCAGCGAGTAGGTCATGTCGGTATGGAAGCCGAGTTCGTTGCGGGCGTAGTTGGCGAATATGCCGCCATAGGCGCGGGTAAAACCGTCGAGAATGGCGTCGTCGCCGCGGCTTTCATCCGACTCCGGGTAAGGATCCAGCGATGTGAAAGCGGCGTCGTAGGGGCTGGCCACAAGTCCCTTGGCGGCCTGCTTTGCGAACGAGCCGCCGAGGAAACCGCGGTTCTTCTCAACGATAGCAGCGTCGATCCCGGTCAGGTCGGCAACTTTCCCGTAGAATGCCTTGCCCGCGTCTCCGGTCGGAGGAGCGCCGGCGAGCGTCGTCAGATAGTCGGTCAGCGCGAAATGCTCTGCGTCTCGTTGGCGCGCAGGATCGAAGCTGTTGCGCCGATCCATTTCGGCTGCGGCGAGAGAGGGCAGTTCCAGAGCGGCGCCGAGGGCAAACTGGTCGGCACCGAACATTAGTTGGCCCTCGATCAACGGTGAAAGCATGACGGCGCCGGAAACGATAATGCCCTGATTGTCCTTCAAGGCATCCGCGACCTTTGCAGCGCGGAAGCCGCCATAGCTCTCGCCGAGCAGATACTTCGGCGATGCGGAGCGATTGTTGTGCGCGACGTAAAGGGCGATCGTCTTGGCGATCGTGTCGGCGTCGGTGTTCACATTGTAGTATTTGGACGCGTCGTCGGCCTTCGCCGTCCGGCTCCAGCCGGTACCGATCGGATCGATCAGGACAAGGTCGGTAAAGTCGAGCCAGGTCTGCGGATTGTCGGTGAGCTTCGCACCGGCGCCGTCGTCGCCCTTGGGGCCGAAATCGACGATTTTCGGTCCGACCAGGCCGAGGTGAAGAAAGGCCGAGGCGGCGCCCGGCCCGCCGTTGAAGGCGAAGGTCAGCGGCCGATCGGGATCGCCGTCTTTCTTGACGTAAGCAGTGTAGAAGATCGCGGCGCTCTGGGTGCCGTCCTGGCCGAAGAGATCGAGCGTGCCTGCCGTCGCCGTATAGCTGAGCTTCTGCGTAGCGATCGTGATTTCGTGTTGCGTGACGGAATCACCAGGCAACAGTCGCAGGACGCCTTCGCGCGGCGCGCTGCCTTCTGCGGCGCCGGCCAACCCTGGCGGCAGCGCGACAAGCAGCGTCGCGACGAAAAACATGTATCGAAGCCGCACGATCATTCCTCCGGCAATGGCATTGACAGGCGTGAGCCTAGCATTGCCGGGCAGGCGGCGGGATCAACAGTCGGTGATGGCGCGTTTACTGCTTCTCGACCGTCCGCGCCCCGACATAGGAGGCTCGACCGGCATTCCAGCCGTTGATCGCGGCACCTGCTCCGAGAGCGACGAAGAGCACGGCGCACCAGGCGAAACTGCCCGTCCACCCGCGCAGCAGCCCGACGATCAGCGGACCGACCGCCGCAAGCAGGTATCCGACGCATTGCGCCATGCCGGAAAGATGAGCGGCAATGTGCTGGTCGCGCGAGCGCAAGACGATCGTAGTCATGGCAACCGCGATAAGCCCGCCTTGACCGATCCCCTGCAATACGGCCCACAGCCAGACGGTGGAGAGCGGCGCGAAAAGCAGGCCGAGCAGGGCAACGACCGCAATGACGCAGAGCGAAGCATTGATCAGGCGCTGATCCTTGCCTCTGACGGCGATCTGCGGCGCGACCAGGCAAGCCGCGGCCTGGACCATCACGGAGGCGGAAACGATCGCGCCGGCCGTGACGCCGTCAAGTCCGCGCTCACGCAGGATCGGAACGAGCCAGCCGAAGACGCAGTAGGCGAGAGCCGACTGCAGTCCCATGAACAGCGTGACCTGCCATGCGAGCCGGTCGCGCCACAGCCCTTCGACAGCAAATCCGCTCCGTCGTGTCGCGTTCTTGGTCGTCAGCACCTGGGGCAGCCAGATCGCACCGACGACGAGCGCCGGTAGCGCCCAGGCGGCCAGGGCGTCGGCCATCGAGCCGCCGAGGGCGCGCTCCAGCGGCAGGGTCAATCCGGCAGCACTCGCGGCCCCGGCGCAGAGCGCCATCGTGTAGCACCCTGTCATCAATGCCGCGCGGTCAGCGAAATCACGCTTCACAAGCCCGGGCAGCAGCACGTTGCCGACGGCGATGCAGGCGCCGGCAAGCGCCGTTCCGATGAACAGCAGCGGCACCGACGAAGCGCCGCGCATCGCCGTTCCGATCGCAAGCAGGAACAGGACGAAAAGCAGCGTGCGCTCGGAACCGATGCGCTGCGAAAGGCGCGGCGCCAGCGGAGAGAAGGCACCCAGGCAAACGACCGGCAGGGTCGTCAGCAGGCTCGCGCCGAGTGCCGAAAGACCAAGCTCGCTTCTAATCTCCGGCAACAGCGCCGAGGCGCTGGAGAAAACAGGACGAAGGTTGAAGGCAATGAGGACAAGGCTGGCGCCAAGCACGAAGCGGCGCATGCTGCTTAGTCCAATCGGCGCTTCCGGCTGCGGAACGCTGTCTGCTTCGGCATCGATCAATTGCTCGTCCGCGAGATCGTAGGTGCGCGCGGACTCTTGCAATGGGGAGGTCATGAAAGGATCTTTCGGTCTAGGGCGCTCAGAATAGGGGCCATGAAGCGGCGTACCGCGGCGTCGGCCTTGGCTGGCTCGCCCGTCTCAATGGCGTCGATGATATCGGCATGCGCCTGCATGTCGGGCTCGGGGATGTCAGCGCCGAGCGTGGCTTCGATCGTCTCGGCGATCGAGGCGGCGAAGAAGTCGTATATGTCGATCATCGCCCGGTTGCCCGAGGCGGCGATGACAGCCTTGTGGAAGGCAAGGTCACGCGCGATGAAGGCCGCCTTGTCGCCGCCGTCGAAATTCCCGCGCCGTTCCAGAAGGCGCCTGAGCTCGGCGATGATTGCAGGCGTCTGCCGCAGCGCGGCGAGACGCGCCGCTTCGACATCGAGCGCGCAGCGAGCTTCGAACTGATCCCGCAGGCTCGCCCG